>JBEKZS010000139.1:0-10902 GCA_049509635.1 Roseiarcus sp. | reverse complement strand
CTACGGCTTCGCGGGCGAGGCGCGCCGCACCGGCACGGTCTCGATTCTGCAGGCGGCGGTCGGCGACGCGCAGCGCGGGCGCGTGATGAGCACGCAATTCCTGCTCGAACGCGTGGCCGGCGGGATCGGCGCGATCCTGATCGGCTCCACGGCCGAGCGGACCGGCCTGCGGACGCCGATGCTGGCGGCCGTGGCGGTCGCGCTCGCGCCATGGTGCGTGGCGATCGTCAACAGGAAACGCATCTTCGCGGCGTTTCGACCCGCCGCTCCGACGCCGCCGAAGTGATCCGACGGCCGGCGCTCACCCGAGCTCCCGCGCCGCCTTCGCCAGCATTCGCAGGTCCCGCCAGGCCGCCCGCTTCTGCGCGGGCTGGCGCAGCAGATAGGCCGGATGCAGCGTCGGCAGCGCCCTGATGACGCGGCCGCCGATCGGATAATCGTACCAGCGGCCGCGGGTGCGGGTGATGCCGTCCTTGAGGCCTAGCAGGGTCTGGGTGGCCGAGCCGCCGAGGCAGACCAGCAGGTCGGGGCCGACGAGCTCGATCTGGCGGCGGATGAACGGCAGGCAGGTCGCGGTCTCCTGCGGAGTCGGCGTGCGATTGCCGGGCGGGCGCCAGGGCACGACATTGGCGATATAGACCCGGGTCCGGTCGAGGCCGATCGCCGCCAGCATGCGGTCGAGCAATTGGCCGGCGCGGCCGACGAAGGGGCGGCCGATCCGGTCCTCGTCGCCGCCCGGCGCCTCGCCGACCAGCATGATGCGCGCGTCGGGCGCGCCGTCGGCGAAGACGAGTTGCGTCGCGGTCGCCTTCAGGCCGCAGCCGTCGAAACCCGCCAGCGCGGCGCGCAATTCGTCGAGCGTTCGCGCGCCGGCCGCCAGCTCGCTCGCCGAGCGGCGCGCCGCATCGGCGGGCGTCGCGAGCGCCTCGATCCGGGGCGGCGGCGCGGGCGGCGGCTTGGGAGCCGGGGCCGCGGGCCGCTCGGCGAAGCGGTCGTGCGGCGTCTCGTCGAGCGCGAGATCGACGCCCGCCTCGACCCACCAGCGCAGCGCCGCGGCCGCCGCCTGCGCGGACAGGGCGCTCTTGGTCGATGGGGCGTCGTCTGGCGGCATGACCGGTGGCTTGGAAACGGCGGCAGGAACGGGACGCCAGCCTATCACGAGCCCCGCTGCGGCCGAAGAGCCAGTCGACATTTGCCAGGCCACGGTCCAGAACAGCGCGACAATTCAGGGAGGGCAACGCCGCGGCGCCTTCTCGCGCCCGTTCCGCCCAGGGGAGACACATGGCCGGCGAATCCGAACTGCCCGACCGCGAATCCATGGATTTCGACGTCGTCATCGTCGGCGCCGGGCCCGCCGGGCTTTCCGCAGCGATCCGGCTGAAACAGCTCGAACCCGCGCTGTCGGTCGTCGTCGTCGAGAAGGGCTCCGCGGTCGGCGCCCATATCCTCTCAGGCATGGTGCTCGATCCCGTCGGCCTCGACCGGCTGCTGCCCGACTGGCGCGAGGATCCCGACCGGCCGCTGAAGACGCCGGTCGCCAAGGACCGTTTCCTCGCGCTCGGGCCCTCGGGCGGGATCGCGCTGCCGAACTGGCCGATGCCGCGGCTGATGAGCAACCACGGCAATTTCATCGGCTCGCTCGGCGCGACGACGCGCTGGCTGGCCGCCCGCGCCGAGGCGCTCGGCGTCGAAATCTATCCTGGCTTCGCGGCCTCGGAAGTCCTGTTCGGGCCGAATGGCGAGGTCGTCGGGATCGCGACCGGCGACATGGGGATCGGCCGCGACGGCCTGCCCAAGCCCGGCTTCAGCCGCGGCATGGAGCTGCGCGGCAAATACGTGCTGTTCGCCGAAGGCGCGCGCGGTTCGCTGACCAGGCAGCTGGTCGCCCGGTTCAGGCTCGACGAGGGTCGCGAGCCGCAGAAATACGGCATCGGCATCAAGGAGATCTGGCAAATCGAGGCGGCGAAATTCCAGCCCGGCCTCGTCCAGCACAGCTTCGGCTGGCCGCTCGGCTCCGAGACCAACGGCGGGTCGTTTCTCTATCACTACGACGACCGGCTCGTTTCGGTCGGCTTCGTCGTCCATCTCAACTATACAAATCCGACGGTTTCGCCGTTCGACGAATTCCAGCGGTTCAAGACCCATCCGATGATCGTCGACGCCTTCCGCGGCGGCCGGCGGCTCGCCTATGGCGCGCGCGCGATCAGCTCGGGGGGCTGGCAATCCGTGCCGAAGCTGTGCTTTCCCGGCGGCGCGCTGATCGGCTGCGCGGCGGGATTCGTCAATATTTCCAGGATCAAGGGCGTCCACAACGCGATGCTCTCGGGGATGCTGGCGGCCGAGGCGGTGCGCGATGCGCTCGCCGCCGGACGCGCCAACGACGAACTGACCGCCTGGGAAGAGTCGTGGCGCGGCTCGCCGATCGGGCGCGATCTCCACAAGGTGCGCAACGTCAAGCCGTTGTGGTCGAAGCTGGGCCTCGCCGCCGGCATCCCGCTCGCCGGATTCGACATGTGGACCAACGAGCTTCTGGGATTTTCGGTGTTCGGGACGATGAAACATGGCAAGCCGGACAGCGCGACGCTGAAGCCGCTCGCGCAGGTCACCCCGATCGTCTATCCGAAGCCAGACGGAAAAGTCAGCTTCGACAAGGCTTCGTCGGTGTTCCTGTCGAACACCAACCACGAGGAGGACCAGCCGGTCCATCTGCGGCTGAAGGATCCGACGATCCCGATCCGCGTCAACCTGCCCGAATATGGCGAGCCGGCGCGGCTCTATTGTCCCGCCGGGGTCTATGAGGTGGTCTACGGCGACGAGACGGCGCGGACCGATCCGCGCTTCGTCATCAACGCCCAGAACTGCGTCCACTGCAAGACCTGCGACATCAAGGATCCCGAGCAGAACATCGTCTGGACCACGCCCGAAGGCGGCGGCGGCCCCAATTATCCCGACATGTGAGGGCGAATCCGGGGCGGGCGGGGTCGAAAATCCGCGCGGCGCAAAACCGCCACGTTTCGCCGCGATGGAATGTCCTATACAATCGGCCGAACGTCACGGCGCCCGAATCGGGCTGTCCGCCGCCGACGGGAATGAAAGTCGAAGCCAGTGAAAGCGCACCCTATTTTCGCCCCCACCCGGCGCGTATCGGCCGCCGGCGCCATCGTGGCCCTGTCGGTCGCCTGCGTGGCGGCGTCCGGCCCGGCCGCGGCCCGGGACGGCCTCGCCCTGTCGACCCCGCTCGAGGTCGGCGAGAGCCAGTCCGGCAATTATCTCGCCGCGATCGTCGCCGGCGATGATCGCGATACGCCCGCGGCGGCGACCTATTTCCGGGAGGCCTTGCGCGCCGACCCGCGCAACCCCGAATTGATCGAGCGCGCCTTCGCCGCAGCCTTGGCCAATGGCAACATGACCGACGCGTTCCAGCTCTCCGACCGTCTGCTTTCGCGCGACTCCAACAACAGCCTCGCCCGCCTGGCGGTCGCCGTCCACGCCATCGGCGACGGCCAGTTCGCGACGGCGCGCGCGCAGCTCTCGGGCGGCGATGCGGGCCGCGCGCATGACGTCACGACGACTCTGCTGACCGCCTGGAGCTTCGCCGGCGTCGGCGACGGCCGGGACGCGCTCGCCGCGCTCGATCGCATCCGCGATCCCTCGTTCGCGGTGTTTCGTGACTATCACGCCGGTCTGATCGCCGATTTCACCGGCAATACGCCCGAAGCGCTCAAGCGGCTCAAAGCCGCCTATGACGGGGAAAAGAACACCCTGCGCCTCGTCGACGCCTACGCGCGCTGCCTCGCCCGCCACGGCGACCGCGACGGCGCCCGCCAGCTCTACGAGAGCTTCGCGCATATCCTGCCGCACCATCCCCTGGTCGACGGCGCTCTTGCGGATCTGGCCGCTGGCAGGTCGCTCGAGCCGATGGTCCGCAACGCCCGGGACGGCGCGGCCGAAGTGCTCTACGGGCTCGGCGGCGCGGGCAGCCGGCAGGGCGACGAACTGGCGGCGCTGATCTATCTGCGCCTGTCGCTCTATCTGCGGCCCGACCACGCGCTCGCCGCGGTGACCGTCGCCGACCTCTACGAGCAGCTCAAGCAGAACCAGGCGGCGATCGCCGCCTATGAACTGGTGCCGTCGGGCTCGCCGATGCGCGAGAGCGCCGATATCCAGGAGGGCCTGTCGCTCGACGCGCTCGGCCGCTCCGCCGAGGCGCTCAAGCGCCTGCAGGAGATCGTCGCCGCCAATCCGAGGGATGTCGACGCCCTCAGCGCGCTCGGCAGCCTGCAGAGGTCGGCCAAGAAATTCGAGGAGGCCGCGCAGACCTACACCAAGGCGATCGACGTCCTCGGCAAGCCCGAACGCGCCAATTGGACGCTGTTCTATTTTCGCGCGATCTGCTTCGAGCGATCCAAGCAATGGCCGAAGGCCGAGGCGGATTTCAAGACCGCGCTCGAACTGCTCCCCGACCAGCCGCTGGTGCTCAACTATCTCGGCTATTCCTGGGTCGACCAGGGGGTCAATCTCGACCAGGCGTTCAAGATGCTGCGCCAGGCCGTCGACCTCAGGCCGACCGACGGCTATGTCGTCGACAGCCTCGGCTGGGCCGACTACAAGCTCGGCCATTACGACGAGGCGACGCGCGAACTCGAAAAGGCGATCGAGCTGAAGCCGGCCGATCCGGTGGTCAACGACCATCTCGGCGACGCCTATTGGCGCATGGGCCGCAAGCTCGACGCGCATTTCCAATGGAACCACGCGCGCGACATGGGCCCCGAACCCGAGGACCTTCCCGCCATCCTGAAGAAGATCGATTCCGGACTGCCGGACGACGTAGCCGCGCCCGCGGCGGCGCAGCCCGCGGAGCCCAAGAAGGACGGCGGCTGAGGCGGGTGGATTCCCCGCCGCGGCGGCCGCGCGTCTGGCGCGCGCCCGCCAAGGTCAATCTGACGCTGCACGTTCTCGGCCGCCGCGCCGACGGCTGGCACGACCTCGACAGCCTCGTCGCCTTCGCCGGCTGCGGCGACTGGCTCTCGTTCGAACCGGGACCGGCGCTCGACCTGCGCGTCGACGGCCCGACCGCGGCGGCGGCCGGCGCGATCGGCGACAACCTCATCCTGCGCGCCGCGCGCGCCCTTCATGATCGCGCGCCGGGCCTCCGGCTCGGCCGATTTCATTTGCGCAAGGCGCTTCCGGTCGCCGCCGGGCTCGGCGGCGGCTCGTCGGACGCCGCGGCGGCGCTGCGCGCGCTCGCCGATGAAAACGGCCTCGCGCTCGACGATCCCCGTCTTCTCGCAGCGGCGCGCGCGACCGGTTCGGACGTTCCGGTCTGTCTCGACCCGCACGCCCGGATGATGCGCGGTCTCGGCGAGACGCTCGGGCCGCCGCTGCGCCTGCCGGCTCTGTTCGCGGTGCTCGTCAATGCCGGCGTCGCGGTCGCAACCCCCGCCGTCTTCGCGCGTCTTGGTCTGGCCGCGGGGGCGTCGTCCGGGTTCGGCGCTTCGCCGACGCCGCCGGCGGGCGCCGACCGTCCGACGACGCTCGCCCTGCTGAGGGACGGGCGCAACGACATGCAGCCGGGAGCTTGCGCGCTCGCCCCGGCGATCGCGGAGACTTTGGCCGCGCTTTCGGCGATCGGCGGCGCCGCGGTGGTCCGGATGTCGGGGTCCGGGGCGACCTGTTTTGCACTGTTCGAAGATTGCCGCGCCGCCGCGCGCGCCAGCCGGGCGGTGCGGCTCGCCCATCCCGGCTGGTGGGTGAAGGCGACGGCGCTGCGCTAGCGGCGGCTAATGAGCGCGGCTGATCGCGAATTCGACGGCGTCGAGCAGCGCGTGCTTCCACGGCGAGGCGGGAAACAATTCCAGCGAATCCCGCGCCATGGCGCCGTAGTGGCGCGCCCGCTCGATCGTATCCTCCAACGCGCGATGCCTCTTCATGGTCGCGAACGCGGTCTCCAGATCGCCGTCGCGAACGTCGCCCTGTTCCAGCGTCCTGCGCCAGAATTCGCGCTCGCTCATCGTCCCGCGACGGAACGAGAGCACGACGGGGAGGGTGATCTTCCCCTCCTTGAAGTCGTCGCCGACGTTCTTGCCGAGCTTGGCCGACGAGCCGCCGTAATCGAGCGCGTCGTCGATCAGCTGGAACGCGATGCCCAGATTGGCGCCGAACCCCCGGCACGCCGCGATCTCGGCCCGGGACCGGTCGGCGAGAATCGGGCCGACTTCGCAGGCGGCGGCGAACAGCGCCGCGGTCTTGGCCCGGATCACCGCCAGATAGGCATCCTCGGTGGTCGCCGTGTCCTTGGCGGCGGAAAGCTGCATCACCTCGCCCTCCGCGATGACCGCGGCGGCGCTCGACAGCACGTCGAGACACTGCAACGAGCCGACCTCGACCATCATCTTGAACGCCTGGCCGAGCAGAAAATCGCCGACGAGCACGCTCGCCTCGTTGCCCCAGACCACCCGTGCGGCGACCTTGCCGCGTCGCATGTTGCTCTCGTCGACGACGTCGTCGTGCAGCAGCGTCGCCGTATGCATGAACTCGACGGAGGCGGCGAGCTTGACGTGACCCTCGCCGTCGTAGGCGCACAGCCCGGCGGTCGCCAGCGTCAGCATCGGCCGAAGACGCTTGCCCCCCGAAGAAATCAGATGATTGGCGACCTCGGGGATCATCCCGACATCCGATCCGGTTCGGGAGAGGATGGTCTGGTTCACCGCGGCCATGTCGGCCGCGACGAGGACGGTCAGCCGGTCGATGAGGCGCTCGGACGCCTTTTCCTCGAGCGGAATGACAATCCCCACAGGTTGTTCCTTGTCACATCGAAACCCGTTGACCATAAAGAGGCGGTGTCGCCCGAGCAAGGGCGGGCGCCCGCCGGGCCCGTGGTCGCGGAAGCGGCCTTTGGTCACACGCCGATCGAGGATGGTCTGACGATGATCGAACTCGTGCGCACCAACGATCTCGTCATGATCTCGGTGATCGAGAGTCTGCTGACTGAGGAGCGCGTGCCGTTCTTCGTCGCCGACCAGCACATGAGCGCGGTCGAGGGCTCGCTCGGATTCCTGCCGCGGCGGATCCTGGTCGATGCGGATCAGGGCGGGCGGGCGCGGCGGCTTCTCCGGGAGGCGGGGCTGGCGGGCGAACTTCGTCATGGATGACGCGCACGGCGGGCCGTCCGAGCTCGCCACGAGCGACGACGCGCTGCTCGGGGGACGGCTGATCCTCCGCCAGCCGGCGCGCGGCCATCGGGTCGGCACCGACGCGATCCTGCTGGCGGCGGCGGCGCCCGCCGACGGCGTTGAGCGACTCGTCGACGTCGGCGCCGGCGTCGGCGCGGTCGGGCTCGCCTTGCTCGCCCGCCTCTCCGGCGCGACCGCCGATCTCGTCGAACGGGACGCCGCTTGCGGCGCGCTGGCGCTGGAAAACGCGGCGCGCAACGGCTTGGCCGCGCGGACGCGGGTGTTCTGCATCGACATCGGCGCCGCGCGCGCGCGGCGGGCCGCCGGCCTCGGCGACGAAGCCGCGGATCTCGTCGTCACCAACCCGCCTTTTTTCGACGCTGGGATGGTCCGCGCCTCTCCCGAGCCGCGGCGGGCGCAGGCGCATGTCTTCGAGGGGGAATCGGCCGCGGGCGTCGGCCCGCCGGCGCTCGCGCGCTGGATCGCCGCGTCGCTGGCCCTGCTGCATGCGGGCGGCCGGTTCCTGATGATCCATCGCCCCGAGGCGCTCGCGCCGATGCTCGAGGCTTTCGGCGGCCGGCTCGGCGCGATTGCGATCCTGCCGGTGCATCCCAATGCGGCGGCCCCCGCCCATCGCGTGCTCGTCGCCGGCGTGAAGGGCGCGCGCGGTCCGCTCAACCTGCGGCCGGGCCTCGTCCTCCACGACCGCGCCGGCGCGTTCACCCCGCTGGCGGAGGCGCTCCATCGCGGGGAGGCGCTGATCGACTGGGGCGAGCCGGCCCGGCGCCGGCGCCGCGTTGACCGGGACGGCCGCGCTCACTAGGGTCCGCGCCTCGTCAAATCCGGAACCTCGCGCGCCCATGTCCGCCGCCGCCGCGCCCAAAAGCCGCATGCAAGCCGACGCCTGGCTCGATCCGACGCGCTCGTTCCAGGCGCTCATCCTCACGCTTCAGACGTACTGGGCGCAGCAAGGCTGCGTGATTCTCCAGCCGTACGACATGGAGGTCGGCGCCGGCACCTTCCACCCCGCCACCACGCTGCGCTCGCTCGGGCCGCTCCCGTGGAAGGCCGCCTATGTCCAGCCGTCGCGCCGTCCCAAGGACGGCCGCTATGGCGAGAATCCGAACCGGCTTCAGCATTACTACCAGTTCCAGGTGATCCTGAAGCCCTCGCCGGAGGACCTCCAGGACCTCTATCTGAAGTCGCTCGAGGCGATCGGCGTCGATGTGGCGCTGCACGACGTGCGGTTCGTCGAGGACGACTGGGAGAGCCCGACGCTCGGCGCCTGGGGGCTGGGCTGGGAGTGCTGGTGCGACGGCATGGAGGTCTCGCAATTCACCTATTTCCAGCAGGTCGCGGGCTTCGAATGCGCGCCGGTCTCGGGCGAGCTGACCTACGGCCTCGAGCGGCTCGCCATGTATGTGCAGGGCGTCGACAGCCTGTTCGACCTCAACTTCAACGGCCGCGACGGCGCCGAGCGCATCTCCTACCGCGACGTCTTCCTGCAGGCCGAGCAGGAATATTCGCGCTATAATTTCGAGCACGCCGACGCCGCGCTGCTGTTCCGGCAGTTCCGCGACGCCGAGGGCGAATGCCGCGCGCTGCTGGAGAAGGGCGGCGCGGGCGCGCGCCACCTGATGGCGCTGCCCGCCTACGACCAGTGCATCAAGGCGAGCCACGCGTTCAACCTGCTCGACGCGCGCGGCGTGATCTCGGTGACGGAGCGCCAGAGCTACATCCTGCGGGTGCGCGAGCTCGCCCGCGCCTGCGGCGCGGCCTGGCTGCGGACGGCCGGCGGCGCGGCGGCCGCCTGACGCCGCCTGCCGCACTATCACTCCTGAAGGACGCGATGCCCGACCTCCTGCTCGAATTGTTCAGCGAAGAAATCCCCGCGCGCATGCAGCGCCAGGCGGCGGACGACCTGAAGCGCCTCGTCACCGGCGCACTGGTCGAGCGCGGGCTCCTCTATGAAGGCGCGCAGAGCTTTTCGACGCCGCGCCGGCTGGCGCTGCGCGTCGTCGGGCTGCCGGCCGAGCAGCCGGCGAGCCGGGAAGAGCGCAAGGGGCCGCGCGTCGGGGCGCCCGAGCCGGCGCTCCAGGGCTTCCTCAAGAGCGCCGGGCTCGCGCGGATCGAGGACGCGCGAATCGAGAAGGACCCGAAGAAGGGCGAATTCTACCTCGCCGAGATCGAGAAGCCGGGCCGCGCGACCACGGCCGTGATCGCGGAAATCGTCCCCGCGATGATCCGGAGCTTTCCCTGGCCCAAATCGATGCGCTGGGGCGCGGCCTCGGCGCGCGCTGACTCGCTGCGCTGGGTGCGGCCGCTGCGGGGAATCGTCTGCACCTTCGGCAGCCAGCACGAAACGCCGGAGATCGTGCGGCTGGACGTCGACGGCCTCGCGTCGGGCGATGTCACCCAGGGCCATCGCTTCATGGCGCCCGCTGCGATCAAGGTCAGGCGCTTCGAGGATTATGTCGACAGTTTGATGAAGGCGAAAGTCGTGCTCGACCCGGAGCGCCGCAAGCAGATCATTCTGGCCGACGCGCGCTCCCTCGCACTGGCGCATGGGCTGGAACTGGTCGAGGACGATGGCCTGCTGGAGGAAGTCGCGGGCCTCGTCGAATGGCCCGTCGTGCTGATGGGCGAATTCGAGGCGGCGTTTCTGAAGATTCCTCCCGAAGTCATCCGCGCCACCATCCGCGCCAACCAGAAATGCTTCGTGCTGCGCGACGCGGGGGCCGGAAACGACACCGATGCCGTCATAGCCGGGCCTGTCGCGTCCATCCACGCGGCGCCGCCTGGCGCAGACAGGGAAGGCCCTGCTCGAGGGGACGGCGTGGCAGGCCGGGACGAGCCCGGCCATGACGGGGGAGGGTCGCGTGCGGCAAGGCATGCGACTCCGCTCTCCAACAAGTTCATCCTCGTCGCCAACCTCATCGCCAGCGACGGCGGCGCGGCGATCGCGGCGGGCAATGGCCGCGTGGTGCGCGCGCGGCTGGCGGACGCCCGGCATTTCTGGCTGACCGATCTGGCGCCGCTGGCCGATTACAAGGACAAGGCGGACAAGCCGCTCGACCAGCGGCTCGCCAAGCTGCGCGCGCTCGGCATCGTGTTTCACGAGAAGCTCGGGACGCAGGGCGAGCGGGTCGACCGGATCGCGGCGCTGGCGGGAGAACTCGCGCCGCGGGTCGGCGCCGATCCGGCGCAGGCGCGGCGCGCGGCGCTGCTCGCCAAGGCCGATCTCGTGACCGAGATGGTCGGGGAGTTTCCGGAGCTTCAAGGGCTGATGGGGCGCTACTACGCGGCGGCGCAGGGCGAGGACCCCGCGGTGGCGGCGGCGATCGAGGACCATTACAAGCCGCAGGGGCCGAACGATCGGATTCCGACCGGGCCGGTCTCGATTGCGGTCGCGCTGGCGGACAAGCTCGATACGCTGTTCGGATTTTGGGTGATGGATGAGAAGCCGACAGGGAGCAAGGACCCCTTCGCGCTGCGTCGCGCGGCATTGGGCGTCATTCGCCTGATCCTCGAAAACGGCGTCCGGCTCGAGGTGGGCGAGCTTTTGAAGAAGACGATGTTCGACATGCTTGCGAAGCGCGAGCGTCCCCACCCCGGATCATCGCCGGGGTCGACGCCCGGCGCTGCGTTGCTCGCGCAGATCATGGAGCAGATCACGCGCCGATCCGACCAGACGTCGGCCGACCTCCTCGCCTTCTTCGCCGACCGCTTG
>JBEKZS010000138.1:0-13555 GCA_049509635.1 Roseiarcus sp. | reverse complement strand
ACGCCGCCTACTCGAAACAGCGAAGAGCCATAAATTTCATCGGTTATTCGAGCAGGTACCGACGATTTTAGTTCTTCCTCAGTAAATATTTGCAATTCAAGCATTACGCGGTTGAAACATCGCATGACGTCCCAGAACTCCGGCGTGCCATACCCTGTCGCCTCCCGAGAGAGGCACAGCTGGAGCTTTTCCGGTTCCAGTTCCGGCGCCACCGCACTGCATGGTCCCTCCACTCCGCGGCGGCCTATACCACGACTCGCCCCGCCCGGCTCGCGCCCCTTCCCCGCACGGCCGCATCGAGGGGTGAGTGTCAGGCCCTCCCCGGCGCCTCCCCGTAAGAACGGGGAGCGGAGCCCGCCCTCCTCAGCACAGCTCCTGGTCCCCCGCCGCCTGCGCGAGGATCGCGGCGACATAGGGCCCGAACGAGCGCTGGAATTCGACCCGGAAATGGTCGGGCGCGCGGCGCCACAAAGTGATCTCGGCCTTGGTCAGCAGCGTGCGCACGACCATGCCGACGGGAAAGGCGGAGAGGTCGAGGTCGAGCGGGACGCCGGCGTTGAGCATGCGCGCCCCGCCCGGCCCGGTGACCTCGAGCGCGTCGTTGCGATGCGAGACGTCGACCAGCGCATGCGGCGCCGCGCCGAGCGCGGCCTCCAGCGCGGCGCCGAGGCCCGGCGCTTCGTCCTCGGCGAGCAGCAGCCATTCGTCGGGGCCGAGCCACAAAGCCGAGCGCGGGCCTTCGGTCGCGCTGCGCAAAGGCTCGCGCGGCGGCGCGGCGCCGAAGGCCGGGCCGGCGAGCGCGGCCGCTTCGGCGCCGCCGCGCAGGATGAAGCGGGTCGCGCGCGCGCAGGCGAAGGTCGCCGCCGCGCGGTTGCGCGGCATGGCGACCCCGTCGAGAACCGGCCGGCGGAGCGCGTCAGCCATCGAGCCGCTTGGCCTCCTTGTCGTAGAAGACGGGTTCGACGACGCGCGCGGCGACCGTCCCCGCCATCGTCGTCACGAACAGGCTGGCGCCGATCCGCTCGCGCCCGCCGGCGACCAGCGCCATGGCGAAGCTGCGACCGAGCGTCGGGCTGAGATAGGACGAGGTGACATGGCCGAGCGCGGGCGTGCCGATCGGCGGATCCTTCATGCCGACGACCTGGGCGCCCTCGTCGAGCCGGAACGCGGGATCGTCGGGCAGGAGGCCGACGAGCTGCTTGCGTCCGGGCCGCGCGAGATCGGCCAAGCCAAGCGAGCGTTTGCCGATGAAGTCGGGCTTGGCCATCGCGACCATCCGGCCGAGGCCGAGATCGTCGGGGGTCACCGTGCCGTCGGTCTCCTGGCCGACGACGATGAAGCCCTTTTCCGCGCGCAGGATCAGCAGCGCATCGAGGCCGTAGACGACGCAGTCGACCTTGCGGCCCTCCTCGCAGATCGCCTCCAGCACGGAACGGCCGTAGTCCGAGGGGACATTGACCTCGAAGCCGAGTTCGCCGGTGAAGCTGACCCGGGCGAGCCGGGTCGCAACGCCGCAGATGCGGCCCTCGCGCATGCTCATATGCGGCAGCGCCGCGGGCGAGAGGTCGATCCCCTCGACCAGCGGCGCCAGCATTTCGCGCCCGCGCGGGCCGTTGATCGCGATCGTCGCCCATTGCTCTGTCGTCGAGGTGAACCAGACCTTCAGCTCGGGCCATTCCGTCTGCAGGAAATCCTCCATCTGGGCGACGACGCGCGCCGCGCCCGAGGTCGTCGTGGTGACGTGAAACCGGTCGGGCGCGAGCCGGGCGACGACGCCGTCGTCCATGACATAGCCCGCCTCGTCGAGCATCAGGCCGTAGCGGCAGCGGCCGATTCCCAGCCTGGCGAAGGAATTCACATAGAGGCGGTTGAGGAATTCGGCGGCGTCCGGCCCGACCACTTCGAGCTTGCCGAGGGTCGAGGCGTCCATGATGCCGGCGCGCGCGCGCGTGCCGAGGCACTCGCGGGTCACCGCCGCCGCCGCGTCCTCGCCGGGACGCAGGAAACAGGACGCGCGCTTCCACAGCCCCGCCTCCTCGAATTTCGCGCCCTGCTCTTGCGCCCAGCCGTGCATTGGCGTCTGGCGGACGGGATCGAACAGCTCGCGCCGCGACATGCCGGCGATCGCGCCGAAGGTGACCGGCGTGTAGGGCAGCCGGAAAGTGGTGAGGCCGACTTCGGGGATCGTCTTGCCCAGCGCTTCGGCGGCGATCGCCAGCGCATTCATGTTCGAGGTCTTGCCCTGGTCGGTCGCCATGCCCGAGGTCGTGTAGCGCTTGATGTGCTCGATCGAGCGCATGCCTTCGCGGGTCGCCAGCGTCACGTCGCGCGCGGTGACGTCGTTCTGGAAATCGACGAAGGCCTTGGCCTTGGCGGGATCGCCGCGCGCGGGCGCGCGGCCGAGGAAGCCGCCGCGCGCGAGCGGCGCATGCTCGACCGCGAGCGGCGCCGGCGCCGGCGCGCCGATCGCCGCCGCCCCCGCTTCAGCGCCGTCGGCGAGCGCCTCGGCGAGGCCGAACCGGCCGCGGCAGCCGCCCGGCTCGGCGTCCAGCCGCCGCTCATCGCCAGGAGATCGCAGGCGATCGGCTCGGCCGGCCCCGCCGTCCCGTCGGCCCAGAGCCTGGAGACCAGCGCATGGGAAACGCGGGCGCGTCCGCGGGTCCCCGATATTGCGGCGCCCGTCTCGACGCGCAGGCCCGCCCGGCGCGCCGCCTGCGGCCATTCGCCGTCGGCCTGCCCGCGCAAGTCGACGATCGCGGCGATCGCGACGCCCGCATCCGCGAGCTCCAGCGCCGCGCGATAGGCCGAATCATGGGCGGTCGCGATCACCGCGCGCGTCCCCGGCTTCACCCCGAAGCGCGCGAGATAGCCGCGCGCGGCCTCGGCGAGCATGATCCCGGGCCGGTCGTTGTCGGGAAAAACCAGCGGGCGCTCATGGGCGCCGGCGGCGAGCACGACCCGTTTGGCGCGCACCTGCCACAGCCGCTCGCGCGGCAATTTCGGATCGGGCGCGGCGAGATGGTCGCCGATCCGCTCGAGCCCGGCGAGGAAATTCTGCGCGTAATAGCCGAAGATCTGGGTGCGCGGCAGCAGCGTGACCTTCGGGGCCGCCTTCAGTTCGGCGAGCGCCGCGGCGAGCCAGTCCGCCGCCGCGGCGTCGTCGATGCGCGCGGCGGTCTCGGCCAGCAGCGAACCGCCGAATTCCGCCTGCTCCTCGAACAGCATCACCCGGGCGCCGCCGCGCGCCGCGGCGAGCGCGGCGGCGAGGCCGGCCGGGCCGGCGCCGACCACCGCGACGTCGCAATGGGCGTAGAGATTGGCGTAATGGTCGGCGTCGCGCGCCGCCGGGGCGCGGCCGAGTCCGGCGGCGCGGCGGATCAGCGGCTCGTAGAGCCTCGCCCAGGCGCCCCTGGGGTGCATGAAGGTCTTGTAATAGAAGCCGGCGGGGAAGAAAGCCGAGAACAGGCCGGTGACCGCCTGCAGGTCGAAGCGCAGCGATGGCCAGTTGTTCTGGCTGACCGCGGTCAGCCCCTCGTGGAGCTCGACCTCGGTCGCCCGGACATTGGGTGTGAACCGGCCCTCGCTCGATCCGAGGCCGACCAGCGCATTGGGCTCGTCCGAGCCCAGCGCGAGAATCCCGCGCGGCCGGTGATATTTGAACGAGCGGCCGGTCAGATGGACGCCGTTGGCGAGCAAAGCCGAGGCGAGCGTGTCGCCGGCGAATCCCTGGAGCATCCGGCCGTCGAAGGTGAAGCCGATCGGCCGGCTCCGGTCGATGCGCCCGCCCGCCGCGACGCGAAAGGCGCCCGTCATCGCGCGGCCCCGGCGGGCCGCGGCTTCTCGATGACCCCTCGCCTCGCCGCCCCCGTCGCCATCGCCCGCGCCAGTCCCCTGCTCCCGCGCCGCCGGCAAACTAGAGGCAAGCGCGGCAAAGGGGAAACCGGTTTTCCCGCGCGCCGCGCGACAATTTCAGATGGCGGCGCGGCGCGGCCGCCGCCGGGCGATCGGCGCCCGCTTGCAAAGGACCACGCCGCCCCATAGTTAGAAGCTGAAGCAGCGCCCTCCCGGAGCCAGTCCGCGTGTTCATCCAGACCGAAGCGACCCCCAATCCCGCGACCCTCAAATTCCTGCCCGGCCGGCCGGTCATGGACGAGGGCACGTTCGAGGCGCGCGATCTCGACGAAGCCGAGCGCTCGCCGCTCGCCAAGGCGCTGATGCAGGTGCCGGGGGTCAGCGGCGTGTTCTTCGCGCCCGATTTCATCTCGGTGACCAAGAACGAGGGCGAGTGGCAGCACCTGCGCCCGGCGATCCTCGGCGTCGTCACCGAATTCTATCTGTCCGGCGCGCCGCTGCTGCAGGGCCCGCAGGGGCCGACCGACGCGTCGGGCGAATTCTTCGCTCCGGAAGATTCCGAAATCGTCGAGACGATCAAGGACCTGATCGAAACGCGGGTGCGGCCGGCGGTGGCGGGCGACGGCGGCGACATCACCTTCAAGGGCTTCCGCGACGGCGTCGTCTATCTCGCGATGAAAGGGGCCTGCTCCGGCTGCCCCTCCTCGACCGCGACGCTGAAGCACGGCATCGAGAACCTGTTCAAGCATTTCCTGCCCGAAGTGCAGGGGGTCGAGCAGATCTGAACGGGCGCGGCTCCTCTATCCTTGGTCCGCCGCATCGGTCGACGATCGTCGCGGCGCCGTTCATAATTGTCCCTCGCCCGCCGCCGCGAGCGCCCGCAATCCCTCGCGGTAGCTCGGATATCTAGGCGCGAAGCCGAGGCCGGTCTTGAGCCTGGCGATCGAGACGCGCTTGTTGTCGCCATAGAAGCTGCGCGCCATCGCCGACATGTCCGCGGTCTCGAACGGCTCCTCGGGCGGGACCGGCATGCCGAGCAGGCCGGCGGCGAAAGCGATGACGTCCTGCGGCGGCGCCGGCTCCTCGTCGGCGACGTTCCAGATTCCACCCTCTCCGGGCGCGGCGAGGGTAAGCGCGATCGCCTGCGCGATGTCCTCGACATGGACGCGGTTGAACACCTGCCCCGGCTTGACGATGCGGCGGGCGTCGCCCTCGCGCAGCTTGACCAGCATGTTGCGCTCCGGCCCGTAGATCCCGGCCAGCCGCAGCACATGGACGGGGACGTCCATCGACTCGCCGAGCGCGCGCCACTGCCCCTCGGCGACGACGCGCGCGAGGCCGCGCTCGGACGTCGGCGCCGTCTGCGCCGTCTCGTCGATCCAGGCGCCGCCGTGATCGCCATAGACGCCGATCGTCGAGAGATAGACGATCCCCTTCAGCCGCCGCGCCGCGCCGATCGCGCCGGCGAAGCGCGAGAGAACGGGATCCTCGGCCCCCGGCGCGATCGACACCAGCAGCGCCTCGGCCGCCGCGAGCCGCGGCGCCAGCGCGGCGTCGGCGCGCCGCCCGTCGAACACGAAGGCCTCGATTCCGTCGGCGGCGAGGGCCTCAGCCTTGGCGGCCTCGCGCACCGTGCCGCTCGCCGCCACGCCCTCCTGGCCGCGCAGAAAATGCAGCGCGCTATAGCCGAGGCCGAAACAGAACAGGTTCAAGGACCGGCGCTCCCCTGGTTCGGCGTCGCCCGGTCGAGCGTGCGCCCGTACAGCAGCATGCACGGCCCCTGGATGGCCTGCGCCGCGATCAGCGCGGGCATGTCCGCGAGCGCGGCGACGAACCGGCGCTCCTCCGGCAGGCTGGCGTTCTCGATCATGACAGCGGGCGTCATCGGATCGAGCCCCTCCTCGAGCAGGCGCCGCGTCAGCGCCGGCAGGGTCTTGACCCCCATATAGACCGCCGTCGTCGCCTCGGGATCGACGAGGGCGGCCCAGTCGAGCCGCCGCGGCAGCGAGCCGTCGGCGGCATGGGCGGTTATGAACTGGATGCGGCGCGCGCGGTCGCGCTCGCTGAGCGACAGCCCCAGCGAGGCGGCGGCGGCGAGCGAGGCGGTGATTCCCGGAATGATCGTGCAGGGAATCCCGGCGGCGCGCGCGGCGGCGATCTCCTCGTTGGTGCGGCCGAACACGGCGGGATCGCCGCCCTTGAGCCGGACCACCTTCTTGCCCTCGCGGCCGAGCGTCACCAGCAGCGCCGAAATATCGGCCTGCCCGACCGACGGGCCATGGCCGCGCTTGCCGACATTGATGCGCTGCGCCTCGCGGCGCGCGAGTTCGAGCACGGCGGGCGAGACGAGATCGTCGAACAGCACGACATCGGCCGACTGCAGCGCGCGCACCGCTTTCAGCGTCAGCAGTTCGGGGTCGCCGGGACCACCGCCGACCAGCACGACCTCGCCCCGGTCCGGCAGGCTCAGCTCGGCGGCGGAGGCGGCGAGCAGCGCGTCGAGATCGCCCTTGGCCGGCGCCCGGCCGGCGCTGGCGAGCGCGAGGGTGGCGAAGCGCTCCCAGAACCCGCGGCGCTGGCGAAAACCGCCGCCGAGCGCGGAAAAGCGCGGCCGCCAGTCCTTGGCCGCCTTCGCCCAAAGGGCGAAATTGCCCGGGATCAGCGCCTCGATGCGCGCGCGCAGCGCCTGGCCGAACACCGGCGCCGCGCCATCGGTCGAAATGCCGATCACCAGCGGCGAGCGGTTGACGATCGCCCCGAACGAGAAATCGCAGAATTCGGGCCGGTCGATCACATTGACCGGCGCGCCCGCACGGCGCGCCGCCTGCCTGAACGCGCGCGCCTCGTCGTCGTCCGCCGCCTCGCCGACCACGAGCGCGGCGCCCTGGAAGTCCTCGGGCGACCAGCCGCGCGTCATGACCGCGATGCGCGGATGGCGGGCGGCCGTCTCCAACAGCCTCGCCGAGGGGACGGGCGCGAAGACCGCGACCTCGGCGCCGGCCGCCGCGAGCAGTTCGGCCTTCCAGGCCGCCGCCTCCGACTCGCCGGCGAGCGCGACCCGCCGGCCCTCCAGCTTGAAGAACACCGGCAGGTTGGCGAGCGGCCGGATCGCGTCGAGCGCGCGCTCGCTCGGGCCGCGGCGCGGCGCGGCCGCCGCGCCGGCCGCCGACCGGGGGCGGTTCGGGTCAGGCATTTCGTCGCCGCCGTTCATCCCGTGCGATTGTCCTTCAAAGGTCTGCGCGAGAGGCCTATACCAATTGGCGGCCCATCTGAAGCCGTCGCCCCGCCGGCCCCGGACGTCAAGACCGGCGACACGGGACGCCGCGCGGCCGGGGGAATGATCTTGCTCGACGAGAACGCGATCACGCAGGCGCTCGGCGCGGTGCCGGGGCCGGACGGCAAGACCCCGCTCACCCGCTCGGGCGCCATCGGCGGCCTGACTCATCGCGATGGCAAGGTCTATCTCTCGATCGTGGTCGATCCCGCCCAGGCGGAAAGGGCCGAGCCGATGCGCAAGGCGGCAGAGACCGCGTTGCGCGGGGTCGAAGGCGTCAGGGCGGCGATCGTCACCCTGACCTCCGAACGCGCGCCCGGCGCGCCGCCCGCCCATGGCCATGCTCATCCGCCCGCCGGCCGGGCCGCGCCGCGCCGCGCGCCCGAAAGCGTCGCCGGGGTCCGTCACATCGTCGCGGTCGCCTCGGGCAAGGGCGGCGTCGGCAAGTCGACGGTCGCCGCCAATCTCGCGGTCGCCATGGCGCTCGAAGGCTGGCGCGTCGGCCTGCTCGACGCCGACGTGTTCGGCCCCTCGGCGCCGCGCCTGTTCGGCCTGACCGAAAAGCCGAAGGTCGAGCGCAATTTTCTGGTCCCGCTGGTGGCCCACGGCGTCAAGGTCATCTCGATCGGGCTGATGATCGAGGAGGAGGCGCCGGTCGTCTGGCGCGGGCCGATGGTGATGTCGGCGATCACCCAGTTGCTGCGCGAGGTCGCCTGGGGCGATCTCGACTGCCTGATCGTCGACATGCCGCCGGGGACCGGCGACGTGCAGCTGACGATGGCGCAGAGCGCGCCGCTCGCCGGCGCGGTGATCGTCTCGACGCCGCAGGATCTGGCGCTGATCGACGCCAGGCGCGGCGTGGCGATGTTCGAGAAGGTCAGCATCCCGGTGCTCGGCGTCGTCGAGAACATGAGCTATTTCATCTGCCCGCATTGCCAGGGCCGCTCCGACATATTCGCGCATGGCGGCGCGCGCCACGAGGCCGAGAGGCGCGGCGTCCCGTTCCTCGGCGAGGTGCCCCTCGACATCGCGATTCGCGAGACCTCCGACGCCGGCCGGCCGATCGTCGCCGCCGCGCCCGACGGCGCCCACGCCCAGGCGTTCCGCGCCATTGCCCGCGCCCTGATCGCCAGGCTCGAGGCGCCGGGCCAGCGCGCCGCTCCAAAAATCGTGATCGGCTGACCCGCCATGGCCGATCCCTGGCCGACGCAGCTGCGGCTCACCGACGAGGGCCGGGTGTTGACGATCACGTTCGATTCCGGGGAGGAATTCGCGCTTTCGAGTCGCGCGCTGCGGCTCGCGACCCAGAGCGCCGAGGCCAAGCGCCTGTCGCCGGAGGAGCGCGCCGCGCAGATCGGCGACCGCCCGGTGAGGATCCTCGAACTCGAAGCGATCGGCAATTATGCGATTCGCCCGACTTTCGACGATGGCCATGCAACGGGAATCTACACCTGGAATTATCTCGCCGAACTGGGGCGGGCGTCCAAGCGAGCCATGGCGGCGGAGCGCGTTCCATGCTCTACAGAACCGGAAGGCGGCGCCGACGGCGCCGCGGGCCGACTGGACGTGAGACGTGACTCCTGAACAATGCAGAATGGCGCGCGCGGGTCTGTCGATCGGCATCCGCGAGCTCGCCGAATCCGCCCGGGTCTCGGTCGGCACGGTGACCCGGTTCGAGGCCGGCCAGGGCGTGCCGGAAATGACCGTCGCCCTGTTCCAGAAGGCCCTGGAGCGCGCCGGCGTGGAATTCGTCGCCAACGGCGCCGATTGCGGCGTCTGGCTGCGCAAGGGCGGCGCGGCGGCGGCGATACCGGTGCAGGAACTGACGTCCCAGAACGACGAGTGACAGCCGCGGCCGTTCGCCGCGCCCCTACGCCGGCGACAGGACGTGGATCGCCCGGCTCGCGATCAGCGGCTTCGTCTTCTCGCCATAGGCGGCCATGTGCGGGGCGACCGAATGGGCCTTCAGCGCGTCGGCGTCGGCCCAGGTCTCGATGACGACGAACGTGTCGGGCCCCATCCTGGCCTGGAACGCGCCGAAGCCTTCGGCGTCGATGTTCGGGCCGTATTCGATGCAGCCGGCTTCGGCATGCACGAGCGGGACGACGGCGCGGAACGCGGCGAGCAGCTCCTCGCGCTTGCCCGGCTTGGCGGTGACGATCGCGACGACGCGGATCATGCTTCTCTCCCTGTTCGAAGTTGCGCCGACGCGGCGGCGCGCAAATTCGCACGCCCGCTTCGAAACCGCCAGCGCCGGCGGCGGGCGGTTCAGGCCGGCCGCGCCTCGCCGGCCTTGTAGGTCGCCGCGATCCGGTCGCTGACCGTGTCGCGCAGGCAGTTGAAGTAGCGCCCGCAGCCGGCCGCATGGCGCCAGCGCTCGGCGTGGAGGCCCTTGTCGTTGGCGCGCAGGTAGAGGAAGGCGCTCCAGTCCTCGTCGCTCGCCGCGGCCGGATCGGCCGGCCGGATGAGATGGGCCTCGCCGGCGTAGCGGAATTCGACCTCCGGGCGCTCCATCTGGCAATAGGGGCAGCGGATCAGCAGCATTTCACCTCTCGCTAATGGGCGACCGCCGCCGCCGCCGCCTCGTTGATGAGCGCGCCGGCGCGGAACCGGTCGAGGCTGAACGGCGCGTTGATCGGATGCGGCTCGCCGGTGGCGAGCGTATGGGCGAACACATGGCCGGAGCCGGGCGTCGCCTTGAAGCCGCCCGTGCCCCAGCCGCAATTGACGTAGAGGCCGGGAACCGGGGTCTTGCCGATGATCGGCGAGCGGTCGGGCGTGGTGTCGACGATGCCGCCCCAATTGCGCAGCATGCGCAGGCGCGAGACGGTCGGGAACATTTCGCAGATCGCCTCCAGCGTCTGGGTCGCGATGTGCAGCCCGCCCGTCTGGCTGTACGACGTATAGGCGTCCATGCCGGCGCCGATGACGAGTTCCCCCTTGTCCGACTGCGACATGTAGGCGTGGATCGTGTTCGACATGACGACGCAGGGCATCACCGGCTTCAGCGGTTCGGAGACGAGCGCCTGCAGCGGGAAGGATTCCAGCGGCATCCTGACGCCCGCCATCGCCATCACGACGCTGGTGCCGCCCGCCGCGGCGACGCCGATCTTCCTGGCGGCGATCGCCCCGCGGGTCGTGTCCAGGCCGCTGACCGCGCCCGCGGCGTCGCGCACGATCCCCTTGACCTCGCAATTCTCGATGATGTCGACCCCGAGCATGGAGGCGGCGCGCGCATAGCCCCAGGCGACCGCGTCGTGGCGGGCGGTGCCGCCGCTGCGCTGGAGCGCCGCGCCGACGATCGGATAGCGGACCGAGGGGTCGATGTTGAGCAGCGGGCAGAATTCCTTGGCCTCGGCGGGCGTCAGCCATTCGTTCTGGGCGCCGGCGAGTCGGTTGGCGTAGATGTGGCGCTTGAACGACTGCTCGTCGTGGTGGCTGTGGGCGATCAGCATGACGCCGCGCGGCGAGAACATCACGTTGTAGTTCAGTTCCTGGGACAGCCCATGCCAGAGCTTGTGGGCGTGGCCGTAGAGCGCGGCCGAGGGCTCCCAGAGGTAGTTGGAGCGGATGATCGTGGTGTTGCGCCCGGTATTGCCGCCGCCGAGCCAGCCCTTCTCGAGCACGGCGATGTTGCGCATTCCATGCTGCTTGGCCATGTAATAGGCGGTGGCGAGGCCGTGGCCGCCGGCGCCGACGATGACGGCGTCATAGGCCTGCTTGGGCTCGGGCGAGCGCCATTGCTCGGGCCAGCCGCGATGGCCGTTCAGCGCCTGGCGGGCGAGCGCGAGAAACGAATACTTCAATGCGGCGGAGCCTCCCCGGGGGGCCGCGGCGGCGCCCGTCGCGGCTCAGTACACGACGCCGGCGGCGCAATAAAGCGGCGCGGCTGAAATTTGCTCTTGGCGCGGCGAAATAATGGCCGCAGACTGCAACCCGGATCCTCGTTGCGCGGTTTGTGCGCAACGAAGGTTCGCGGGAGCCCGGCATGGCCTACAGCATCAGCGACGATTTTCGCCGGCCCGTGCCGCTGGCGCTCGCCGCGGTCGCGATTCTCGGCTGGCTGCTGGTCGCCTATTACTCCTCGCAGGTGTCGGCGGTGCAGAGCGAAATGCACGACGCGATGAGCCGCGCCGAAGTCGCCCGGTCGGGCCTCGAGGCCGAGCTGCAGAACCTGCAGAAGACCGCGGGCAGCCTCGCCGAGCTCCAGAAACAGGCCGAGGACGCCCGGATCGCGCTGTCGGAAGCCTCCGCCGCGCGCGCCGCGGCGCAGAACGAACTGACCGATCTCAACAAGCAGATCACCGACGCGCGGCTGACCGTATCGGGCGCGCAGGAGGAGGCGAGCGCCAAGACCCGCGAATTGCAGGCGGCCGACGCCAAGGCGAAGGAGGCGACCGACCAGCTCGCCGCGGTGCAGGGCCAGGTCGACAGCGCGGCGGCCGAACGCGACAAGGCGCTGGCGGCGCTCGCCAGCGCCCAGAGCCAGCTCGCCGACCTCCAGCGCCAGAGCGAGGCGGCCGCCAGGACGCTCGCCACCCTCCAGCAGCAGAGCGCCGATGCGGCGCGCTCGCTCGCCGAGCTGCAGGCGCGCATCCAGGCGACGCCGGCGCCGGACGCCGCCAGGGCGCAGTGAGCGCCGGCGCGATCCGGGTCGGCGTCGGCGGCTGGACCTTCGCGCCCTGGCGCGGCGCGTTCTATCCCAAGGGCCTCGCCCACAGCCGCGAACTCGGCTTCGCCTCGCGCGCCCTGACCTCGATCGAGATCAACGGGACCTATTATTCGACCTTCAAGCCGGACGACTGGCGCAAGTGGCGCGACGAGACGCCGGACGACTTCGTCTTTTCGGTGAAGGCCTCGCGCTTCTGCACCAACCGCAGGATCCTCGCCGGCGCCGGCGAGTCGATCGATCGGTTCATCGCCCAGGGGCTGACCCGGCTCGGCGCCAAGCTCGGGCCGATCAACTGGCAGTTCATGGCGACCAAGACGTTCGACGCCGCCGACTTCGGCGCCTTTCTCGCGCTGCTGCCGCGCGAGAGGGACGGCCTCGCGCTTCGTCATGCGATCGAGGTGCGCAGCCCGACCTTCGCGACGCCGGCGTTCACCGAACTCGCCCGCAAGCGCGGCGTCGCGATCGTCTACGCCAGGGAGGACGACTTCCCCGAGATCGACGAGCCGACCGCCGATTTCACCTATGCCCGGCTGATGACCAGCCGCGAGGATCTGGCGACCGGCGTCTCCGACCGGGCGCTCGCCGGCTTCGCTCGGCAGGCGCGCGGCTGGGCCGAACGCGGCGACGTGTTCGTCTATTTCATCGCCGGCGCCAAGATCCGCAATCCCGCCGCCGCGCAGGCGCTGATCGCCCGGCTCGCGCCGAAGCGGCGCCGGGCGGGCGCCTGAGCGCGCCCAGGCCCGTCGCCGCAATCGGCCCGCCATCCCGCCGCGTCGCCCGGGCCAGGGGGAAATTTTTGGAAACATTTGGAACGTTCTGGAACCAGTTGGAACCAATCGGAATGGCTTTTTATTTCCCGGGCTTCATTGGGATTCCGCTTAGATTTCAAGGGTTTGCGCACCAGTGGAAGCCCATTGCGCCTGCGCCCTGGGAGTTACGCCCTCTTGACCCCGCGACGCCCGCGGCTTGGGAATCGCACGCCATGGAGTCTCGGGCGGTCAACGGGGCGGCGGTGAATCTCTCCCTGGGTTCGCCCGGCTCGGACGGGTGGTCGATCAGTCTGGTGACCATAGACCGGGGGATGGCTGCCGTCAAGAGATTTTTCTGTAAAACAGAATAATGCGGCGTCGGGAGTCGCCGCGCTCGGCTTCGGCCCCCCGGGTGGGCCCATGGGCGACGCACGGGCGCCAACGGCGTCGCCCGGGCCGAGCGCGCGCGAGAAACCGCGATTCGCTATGGCGCGCCCGCCATTCCCCTGCTTCTATCACGCGGGGAAAACGAAGGAGCCGATCCCATGAGCGCCACGCCGTCCGCCTTGTCCCGCGCCGCGCCGACCGCCGTCTGGGTGCTTCGCGCGCTGGTCGCCGCGCTGTTTCTGTTCGCGGCCTTCATGAAGCTGACGAGCCAGCCGATGATGGTCGAGGAATTCGAGCTCGTCGGCCTCGGCCAGTGGTTCCGCTATCTGACCGGCGCGCTGGAGGCGGCCGGCGCCCTCGCCCTGCTCGTCCCCGCGGTGTCGAGCCTCGGCGCGGCGCTGCTGCTGGCGGTCGACGCCGGGGCCTTCGTCGCCCAGGTGACCCGGCTCCACATGGACTGGATCCACACGATCGTCATCGCCGCGGTCATTGGGGTGATTCTCTACCTGCAGAGCGGGAGGACAGGGAGCCGGCGCGGGGGCGCGGAACAGGGGTTTGGGAAGGCGGGGCTGTGAGGGGATCGGGGGTCTGGTGGCGTGCGTCGAGGAAATTGGTGCGACC
>JBEKZS010000137.1:0-11431 GCA_049509635.1 Roseiarcus sp. | reverse complement strand
CCGAACGGCTGCGCCGATCCGATCCGCCGCGCCCATTGCTCGGGAATGGTCGGCAGCGACAGCGCCTGCGCCTCGAAATCGTTGAGCAGCAGCCCCTGGTCGAGCCGCACGGATTTGGCGACCTTCGGGCCGTCCATCAGCCAGGGCGCGTTGGTGAGCTTGAGCGTGCGGCCTTCGACCGGACCGGCGCCGCAGGCGATCACCGAGCGCGGCCGCACGCCGAGCTGGGCGGAAGCCGCCTCGATCGCCTCGCCGAGGCCGGGATAATCATGGGTCTTGAGATGGATCCCGGGCCCGAGCGGCGCCTCGGGCGCGGGCTTGGCGGCGAACCGCACATTGGTGCCGCCGGTGTCGCACACGAAGATCGGGAACGGAAAGGTCGGGGCGCTCATGGGGTCATTCACAGGAAATGCCGGCCCGGCGTCAAGATGGCGGCCGGCGCCGCGCGTCGGCGGCGGAGGGGGCGGAAGGGTGCCGGGACGGGGCGAGCACCACGACACCGTGATTTTGACTCTTTGAAACTGCTCTTCGAGGCCATCGCCGCATTTGCGCCGACGTCCAATCAACCGGTCAAAACCTCTGTGCAGCTCTACCAGCCGCATTCACAAAATTGCTTCGATCCCTTTCTCATCAAGAAGAGCGAGAACCTCGAGGGACGGCCCGCTAGGGCGCACCTCTCCACGCTCCCATTTGCTGAGCGTCCTCCCCGGGCATGCGCGGTAGGCCGGCGTCGAGTAGCGGCGCCGTGCGGCAGGCCAAGGATCAGATCTTGGAGCATTTGGAGCTGGCGACGGTTTGCGGGGCAGGCGTCGCCCTCACCGGCGCTGGTCGACTTCATCCGGAAACAGGCTTGCCCGCTCGAACGGCGTCGGTTAGAACAAACACTGAACATATTGACCGGCTTCGGAGACCATCCACAGCCGAGTCGCGCCAATCCTGCAATATCGTTGCGGGAAGGTTTCGAAGAGCGGTCCGCCCCCTTAAGTCTCGGTCGTGGAGACGATGCCGACATGCCCCATTTCACTTTTTATGAATTCTTCGCCGGGGGAGGCATGGCGCGCGCGGGGCTGGGGTCTTCGTGGAAGTGCCTGTTCGCGAACGATTTCGACGAGAAGAAGGTTTCTACCTATGAGGCGAATTGGGGTCGCGCCGACATCAAGCTCGGCGACGTCGCCAAACTGACGTTGGCCGACTTGCCCGCTGAGACGGCAGACCTTTCGTGGGCTTCGTTTCCCTGTCAGGATTTATCTCTCGCGGGTGGCTATCGCGGCCTCGGCCGCGAACGCGACAACGACAGGACGCGCTCCGGCACGTTTTGGCCGTTCTGGAAACTGATGCGCGGGCTCGTTCACGCGAACCGCGGGCCAAGAACCATCGTCCTCGAGAACGTTCACGGCTGCTTGACGTCACACGATGGAAGAGATTTTGCCGCCATCGCGGCCGCTCTCGCGGAATCCGACTATCAATTCGGGGCGGTGGTGATCAATGCGGTTCATTTCGTGCCGCAATCACGCCCACGTGTGTTCTTCGTCGCGATTCGCAATGGCGAGACAGTCCCGAAGGAGTTGAGAGCCGATGGCCCGTTGCAGAGTTGGCATCCATCGGCTCTCATTCAAGCTCATGCCGGAATGACCATCGCATCAAAGAGACGATGGATATGGTGGAATATCCCGGAGCCGACGCCGAGAGCCAAAGTCTTCGCGGACCTCGTAGAGCATGACCCGACAACCGCGAAATGGCATTCCATCGCCGAGACGGAATACTTGCTTGGTCTGATGTCGCCTCTGAACCTAGAAAAGGTTGCAAATGCGAGAAAATCCGGCGGTCGCATCGTGGGCGCCGTGTATCGACGTACGCGGCCCGACGAATCGGGGGTGAAGCGCCAGCGGGCAGAAGTGCGATTCGACGACATTTCGGGATGTCTGCGAACGCCGGCAGGCGGCTCCTCTCGCCAGACAATCTTGATCGTCGAGGGTAAGAAGATCCGCTCGCGCCTCCTGTCGCCGCGCGAATCGGCGAGGCTCATGGGATTGGACGATAGCTATGTCCTTCCGGAGCGCTACAATGAGGCCTACCACGTATGTGGGGATGGGGTGTGCGTGCCCGTCGTGAGGCATATCGCCGGCGGCATCCTGGAACCGATACTGGCCGCCAATCGAAGGAATGAGCTGGTCGCGGCGGCGTAGGGAATGGCGATAGACTTGGTCTTCCGAGCCAAGGCGGTTCGTACCCTCACGAACAAAATCGGCTGCTACGTGCTGTGCGATCTGGACCAAGCGCCGATCTACGTCGGACAGTCGGTCGACGGTATACGCGCCCGAGTCAACCGGCATCTCACCTCCGCCAGAAGCGACATAATCGCAAACCGTCAAATCGATGTCTGGGAGATAGCGTGGGTATGGGCCTATCCAGTTGAACACAAGACGGAGATCGGCGCAGTCGAGGAAGCGCTTTTTCACGCGTTCCACGGCCGCTCGGCGCTGATGAACGGCAAGGTGCCCAAGACATCGCCGCGCGACGCGGAAGTCCCGCGGCCGGCGCAACGAGTTCAGGTGATGGCGGACTCGGAAATCGAGGAGAAGAAGGACCCGGCCTTGCGCCTTCCCCGCCAGGCGGAACATTACAGTCAGATCGTGGGGCACTTCCTCGCAGTCAAAAACTCCAGGGAGATTGCGGTTGCGATTCAGGCCCATTTTCAGAGGCTCAGCAAGCATCACCGAGAGCTGCTCGGCCTCGCGGCCGAGGTGGAGGGCGACAACGGCGAGGAATGAGAGCTCCTCGATGTTTCGCGTGGGTGGGCGGCGGCGAGAGCTTGGATCGGCCACTCTCGCCCATCGATCTCTCGGCGGCGCGAAATGTCGACGGACAAATCCTCGTCAAGGCCGAAGCCGCCGCAGGCGGAGGCCGAAGGCAAGCCTCTACAAGGGTTTGGCCATCGACAACAATCGGTGGCCGAGGTCAGGGGCCGGCCTGATTTTCAGCCTCTCGCTTTGTTCGTCGACAAGCAGGCGCGATGGGCGGAGATACCGCCACCCCGTCGAAACGGCGAGGGCCCAAGATATGTCGACCGTCCTCCTTGACTTGCGTCGGTCTTCTCTTAGCGCTGCAGTCTTGGAGAATCCCTGAATACCTCCCCCATGGTTCCCCCCGAACGCTCCGCGATCATGCGCGCGGTCAAGTCGCGCGACACCGGTCCCGAACTCGCCCTGCGCGAGATGCTGCGCGCGATCGCGCCCGGCTACCGGCTGCATCGGGCCGACCTGCCCGGCAGGCCGGACATCGTCTACGGGCGGCGCCGGCTCGCCATCTTCATGCATGGCTGCTTCTGGCATGGCCATGATTGCCCGCGCGGCGCCCGGGCGCCCAAGGACAACGCCGCCTATTGGCGCGCCAAGATCGGCCGCAACCGCGCGCGCGACGCGGCCAATCTGGCGGCGCTCGCGGCGCTGGGCTGGCGCACGCTGGTGGTGTTCGAATGCGCGCTCAAGGACCGCGCCGCGCTCGAGCGCCGGCTGCGCGAGGCGCTCGGGCCGCCGTGACGGCGGCGGCGCGAAGCCGCGCACGAGGGGCTGGCCTCGGCGCGGCATTTGGTGTAACAGCCGCGCTTTCCGGCGGCGCATCGCCCCCAGTCCAACATTCGAGAGCATCATGGCCGTTCCCAAACGCAAGACCTCGCCGTCGCGCCGCAACATGCGCCGCTCGGCCGACGCGCTGAAGGCGCCGACCTATGTCGAGGACAAGGATTCCGGCGAATTGCGCCGGCCGCACCACATCGACCTGAAGAGCGGCATGTATCGCGGCCGCCAGGTGCTGAAGCCCCGGACGGTGGTCGAGGCCTGAGCGGCCGACCGAGCGGCATTGTTCAGGGCCGGCCTCGCGCCGGCCCTTGGCTTTTTCGGGCGGCGGGCGTGAACGACGCGACCGCCGCCCCGCCGACGATCAGCGCGCAGGCGAGCCCGAGCGTCGGCGTGGCCGGCGCGAAGCCGGTCGCCGCGAGAGTCAGGGTCGACAGGACGGGCGCGGCATAGGCGGCGACGCCGAGCAGGCGGATGTCGCCGTTCTTGACCCCGTAGTCCCAGACGTAGAACGCGAGGCCGACCGGGCCGAGGCCGAGGCCGAGGATCGCCAGCCACTGGCCCGACGTCGCCGGGACGATTGTCGGCTCGAACGCGAAATGGCACAGGGCGGCGAGCGCGGCGGTCGCCAGGCAGAAGCCCGCGACCGCCTCCGTCGGCGCCGCCTTCAGCCGGCGCGACAGCAGCGAATAGCCCGACCAGACGAAGGCGCAGCACAAAGCCAGGGCGTCGCCGACGAGCGAGACGCCGGCGCCGCGCCCGAACAGGCCGCCCTCGGCCTTGCCCGCGAACAGGGCGACGGCGCCCGCCATGCCGAGCGCGGCGCCGACGACATGGCGCGCGCGCAGCCGCTCGCCGGGCAGGGTCGCGGAGAACAGCACGATCAGCAGCGGCCACAGATAGGCGATCAGGCTCGCCTCGGCGGGCGGGGCGCGCCTGAGGGCGGCGAAATACAGCGCGTGATAGCCGAACAGGCCGCAAACGCCGACCAGCCAGACCGGCCAGGGCTGGATCAGCGCGGCGAGCCGCCCGCGCGCGGCGGCATAGGCGAGGCCGAAGCCGCCGCCGATCGCGAAGGTCAGCGCGGCGAGTTCGAACGGCGGCGCCTCGCCCGACGCCGCCGTCAGCAGGGCGAGCGCCGACCACAGCAGGATCGCCAGACAGCCGATCAGGGTCGCGGCGCGCGGGGCGCCCGCGAGAACAACGGAGGCTTCGGTCATGGGCGGGCTGGCTAGCAGCGCCGCGGCGCTATGGGAAGCCCCGCGGCTCAGACGCCGAGCGCCGCGTTCTTGAGCGGCAGCGACCGGATGCGCTTGCCGGTGATCGCGAAAATCGCATTGGCGACCGCGGGGGCGATCGGCGGCGTGCCGGGCTCGCCGATGCCGCCCCATTTGCCGCCGCCCGACAGCGCCAGATGGGTCTCGATGACCGGCGCGTCGGCCATTCGCGCGATCTGATAGTCGTCGAAATTGCCCTGCGCGACCGCGCCGTTCTTGATCGTGATCTCGCCGAACAGGGCGGCGGTCAGGCCATAGAGCACCGCGCTCTCGATCTGCATTTCGACATTGCGCGGATTGACGACATGGCCGCAATCGACGCAGGCGACGACGCGCTCGACCCGGACCTCGCCGGCGGCGCTGACCGCGACCTCGGCGATCTCGCCGACGATCGTGCCGAAGCTCTCGTGGATCGCCACGCCCTGGGCAGTGCGCGCCGGCAGCCGGCGGCCCCATTCCCCCTTCTCCGCCAGCTTGTCGAGCACGGCGAGGAAATCGGGCCGGTCGTCGAGCAGCGCGCGCCGGTAGGCGAGCGGATCCTTGCCCGCGGCATGGGCGCATTCGTCGATGAAGCTCTCGAGCGCGAAGGCGTTCTGCGAGGAGCCGACCGAGCGCCAGAACATGACCGGCACATGGGTGTTCTTCAGCAGGCAGTCGACGGTGAGCGCCCCCGCCCTGTAGGGCGCGTTGACGAGCCCCTCGACCGCGCTGGGCTCGACCCCGGTCGGCGCCGAGCCCCAGCCGAGCGAGCGCGAGATCGAGCCGACCGCGGTGCGGAAATCGAACGCGGTGGGCAGCCCCTGCGCGTCGAGTCCCGCCTTCAGGCGCAGCGCCGCCTGCGGGCGATAGCGGTCGTGCTGAATGTCCTGTTCGCGGGTCCAGACCAGCTTGACCGGCCGCGCCAGCGCCTTGGAGACCTGCACCGCCTGGCGCAATTCGTCGTTGACCGCGCGGCGGCCGAAGCCGCCGCCCAGATAGCAATTGTGGATGAACACGTTGCGCGGGTCGACGCCGCCGACTTCGGCGGCGAGCTTCAGCGCGGCGTCCGCCGCCTGGGTTCCGATCCAGGCGTCGATCCGGTCGGGACGCCAATGGACGGTGGCGTTGAGCGGCTCCATCGCGGCATGGGCGAGATGGGGAACTTCATAGAGCGCCTCGACGATTTTCGCCGAACCGGCGAGCGCCCCCGCCGGGTCGCCGCGCCTGGCCGCATTGGCCAGCGGACCGTCGAGCGCCGCGCGGTATTCGGCGCGGAACTGCTCGCTGTCGGTCGTCGCGGCGGCGCCCTCGTCCCAGACGATCGGCAGGGCGAGCGCCATTTCCTTGGCGCGCCAGAACCGGTCGGCGACGATCGCGAGGCCGTTCTCGACCGGCACGACGGCGATGAAGCCGCGCTTGCCCCTTATCGCGGCCTCGTCCCAGGACCTGACCTTGCCGCCGAACACCGGGGCGTGCGCGACCGCGGCATAGACCATTTCGGGCAGCCGCGTGTCGATGCCGAACCTGGCGGCGCCGGTCACCTTGGCGGGCGTGTCGAGCCGCGCCTGGCTGGTCCCGATCAGCGTGAACTGCTCGGGAGTCTTGATCGCGGGCTCCTGCGCGAGCGCGACCCCGGCCGCCGCGCCGGCGAGTTCGCCATAGGCGGCCGAGCGGCCGGAAGCCTCGTGCAGCACGCTGCCGGCGCGCGCGACGCAGGCGCCGGGCGCGACGCCCCAGCGCGCCGCCGCCGCCGCGACCAGCCGCGCGCGCGCCGAGGCGCCCGCCTGCTGCAGGGCGACGCGCGAGCGGCGCACCGAGGAGGAGCCGCCGGTCAGCATCGGCCCGTAGGGCGCGCCATCGCGCAGGTTGCGGGTCGCCGAGGCGTATTCGACCTTGACGCGGGCGAAATCGCAGCCGAGCTCTTCGGCGACGATCATCGCCAGCGAGGTCATCACCCCCTGCCCCATTTCCGACTTGGCGATCCGCAGCAGGATCGCATTGTCGGGCTCGATGACGACGAAGGCGTTGACCTCGTCGGCCGTCGCCGTCGCCTCCGGCGACCAGGGCTCGGGACCGAGCGGCAACGCCTTCGCGACGCGCGGCAGGCCGACCGCGACGACGAGCCCGCCGGCGGCCGAAAGGCCGGCCGCGACGAAGCAGCGGCGCGAAACGAGCGCGTTCATGGCGGCCTCCTTCAGAGCCTGGCGAGCGCGGCCGCCCGATGGATCGCGGCGCGCAGGCGCGGATAGGTTCCGCAGCGGCAGATGTTGGTGATCTCGGCGTCGATGTCGGCGTCGGTCGGGGCGGGATTGTGCGCGAGCAGGCTCGCCGCCGCCATGATCTGGCCGGACTGGCAATAGCCGCATTGCGGCACGTCGTGCTCGATCCAGGCGGTCTGCACCGGATGCAGTCGCGCGGCGCCGAGCCCCTCGATGGTCAGGATCGTCCTGCCGACCGCGTCGCCCGCCGTGAACTGGCACGAGCGGGTCGCGACGCCGTCGACATGGATCGTGCAGGCGCCGCATTGGGCGATGCCGCAGCCGAATTTCGTGCCGGTCAGGCCGATCTCGTCGCGCAGGACCCAGAGCATCGGCGTCTCCGGCTCGATGTCGAGTTCGTGGGTCTGGCCGTTGACGGAAAGCGAAAGCATGGGCGCGCTCCCTCGTTGCCCGCGAAGATAGGCCCGAACCGGGACCGGGTCGATGGCCCGGCGATCACGAAGCGGAGAGGTCCGTGCGGCCGGGACGGCCGCGGTCCCCGCGCGACGCGTCCCGCCGGCCGTGGTAGACACCCGCATCGAGGAGGCCGCCCTTGCGATCCGACTTGCCCCGAAGTCTTCGCCTCGCCGGCGCCGTCTGCGCCGGGCTCGCCGCCGCCGTCCCCGCAGCCGCCGGCGAACCCGTCATCTCCGATTTCGCGATCGCGCGGCCGGTGGTGGCCGCGCACGGGATGGTGGTGAGCCAGGAGGCGGTCGCCTCGCGGATCGGCGTCGAAATCCTCGAGCGCGGCGGCAATGCGGTCGACGCGGCGGTCGCGGTCGGCTTCGCGCTGGCGGTGACGCTGCCGCGCGCCGGCAATATCGGCGGCGGCGGCTTCATGCTGATCCACCGCGCCGATCTCGGCAAGACGATCGCGATCGACTATCGCGAATCGGCGCCGGCGCTGACGACCAGGGATGTCTTCCTCGACGACAAGGGCGAGGCCGTCCCGGCCAAATCGCTGGTGAGCGGGCTCGGAATCGGCGTGCCCGGCACGGTCGCCGGGCTGGAGCTCGCCTGGCGCAAATACGGCTCGGGCCGGTTCCCGTTCGCCGAGCTCGTCGCCCCCGCCGCGCGGCTCGCCCATGAGGGCGTCGCGGTCGACGACGATCTCGCCGATTCCCTGCCCGCTGGGGCGCCGCGGCTCGCGCTGCATCCGGCCTCCGCGCGCATTTTCCTCAAGCCCGACGGGACGCCGAAGACGCTCGGCGACCGGCTTCCGCTCGACGATCTCGCCGCCACGCTGGACAGAATCGCGGCGCAGGGCGCCGAGGGCTTCTATGCGGGGCCGGTCGCGGAGAAGATGGTCGCGTCGATCCGCGCCGCCGGCGGGCGGATGAGCCTCGACGACCTCGCCAACTACCATGCGGTCGAGCGCGAGGTCGTGCGCGGAACCTATCGCGGCCACGAGATCGTCTCGATGCCGCCGCCCTCCTCCGGCGGCGTCCACATCGTCGAGATCCTCAACATTCTCGAGGCCTGGCCGCTCGGCGCCCAGGGGCTGAATTCGGCGGCGACGATCCACGAGATGGCCGAGGCCGAGAAGCTCGCCTACGCCGACCGCGCCCAATATCTCGGCGATCCCGATTTCCTCCACGTGCCGGTCAAGGGGCTGACCTCGAAGGCCTATGCCGCGCATCTGCGCGAGGGCATTTCGCTGGGCCACGCGCGCCGCGCGGCGGACATCGCGCCCGGCGGCCCGGAGCCCTATGAAAGCGACCAGACCACCCATTTCTCGATCGTCGACGAGCAGGGCGACGCCGTCGCCAACACCTATACGCTGAACCTTCCCTACGGCAGCGGGCTGGTCGCCGACGGAACCGGCGTGCTGCTCAACAACGAGCTCGACGATTTCGCCGCCAGGCCGGGCGCCGCCAACGCGTTCGGCCTCACCGGCGGCGACGCCAATGCGCCCGGCCCGAACAAGCGGCCGCTGTCCTCGATGAGCCCGACCATGGTGTTCAAGGACGGCAAGCTCGAGATCGTCACCGGCAGCCCGGGCGGCTCGCGCATCATCACGACGGTGCTGCAGGTGATCCTCGACATTCTCGACCACGGCCTCAACGTCGCCGAGGCCGAGGACGCGCCGCGCGTCCACGACCAGTGGCTGCCCGACGAATTGCGGATCGAGCGCGGCCTGTCGCCCGACACGATCCGGCTGCTCGAGGCGATGGGCCACAAGGTCGTGCTGCGCGAGGCGATGGGCTCGGCCAATACGATCGAGCGCAGGGGCGGAGTCTGGCTCGGCGCCTCCGATCCGCGCCAGCGCGGCACGCTGGCGGTGGGCTATTGAGGGCGCGCGCGGCGGCGAGCAGCCAACTCACTTGATGGCGGTCGGCGGAACGGGCATGCTCGGCGCGACGACGAGCGGACGCGGCGGCCCGCGCACGCCCGGGGGGCGATACGCGATGCAATCGGACATCTTCGCCCTGCCGCGCGACGGCGGCTCGATCTTGGTCCGGCGCTGGCTGCCGGACGCGCCGCCCCGGCTCGCGGTGCAGATCGCCCATGGCCTCGCCGAACATTCCGCCCGCTACGAGCGGCTCGCGCGCGCGCTGACCGGCGCCGGCTGCGCGGTCTATGCGAGCGACCATCGCGGCCACGGGCCGACCTCGGCGCCCGCCGATCTCGGCTTGTTCGCCGCGCGCGACGGCTGGCGCAAGTGCCTCGACGATCTCTGGGCGGTCAACCGACGCATCGCCGCCGACCGTCCCGGCCTGCCGATCGTGTTCATGGGCCATTCCCTGGGCTCGGTCATGGGCCAGCAGTTCATCGCCGAGCATGGCGCGGCGCTCGCCGGCGCGGTCCTGTCCGGCACGAGCGGAACGCCGCCGGCGGTCCTGCCGATCGGGCGGCTGGTCGCGCGGCTGGAGCGCTGGCGGCTGGGGCCGCGCGGCCACAGCGCTCTGTTGCAGAAAATGCTGCTCGGCGATTTCAACAAGCCGTTCGAGCCGGCGCGCACGCCGTTCGACTGGCTCTCGCGCGATCCCGCCGAGGTCGACAAATATATCGCCGATCCCCTGTGCGGATTTCCGTTCACCGTCCAGCTGGCGATCGACATTCTCGACGCGATCGGCCCGATCGCCTCGAAGGAGACGGTGGCGCGCATTCCCAAGGCGCTGCCGATCTACGTTTTCAGCGGCGCCCGCGATCCCGTCGGCGCGCGGCTGCAGAGCCTCATCGACGCCTATCGCGCGGCCGGCCTGACAAGGGTGACGCAGCGCCTCTATGCCGACGCGCGCCACGAGACGCTGAACGAGACCAACCGCGACGAGGTCACGGCCGATCTGATCGGCTGGCTGAACGCCGTGGGCGCCTAGCCGCCCGCGCGCGCCAACACTTGGTGGAGAGGATCAGGCGACCATGAGCACGAACGCACCATCGACCGACGCCGCGACGATCACCGGGCACGAGGCCGCCGAGGTCGCCAGGGCGAATGCGACCGGGCTGCGGCCGGTCGTGTTCGTCCACGGGCTCTGGCTGCTGCCGAGCAGCTGGGACCGCTGGGCCAGGCTGTTCGAGCAGGCGGGCTTCACCGCGCTGACCCCGGGATGGCCCGACGATCCCGAGGACGTCGAGGAAGCCAACGCCCATCCAGCCGTCTTCGCCAACAAGAGCATCGGCCAGGTCGCCGATCATTTCGCCGAAATCGTCGGCGGGCTGAAGCTGAAGCCGGCGATCGTCGGCCATTCCTTCGGCGGCCTGCTCGCCCAGATTCTCGCCGGCCGCGGCCTGGCGGCGGCGACCGTCGCGATCGACCCGGCGCCGTTCCGCGGCGTGCTGCCGCTGCCCTTCTCCGCGCTGAAGTCGGCGTGGCCGGTGCTCGGCAATCCCGCCAACCGCAATCGCGCGATCCCGCTGACTTTCGATCAGTTCCGCTTCGGCTTCGCCAATGCGGTCAGCGAGCACGAGGCGCAGCTGCTCTACGACACTTTCGCGGTGCCCGCCTCCGGCAAGCCGCTGTTCCAGGCGGCCGCGGCCAACCTCAATCCCTGGACGGAAGCCAGGGTCGACGTCGCCAATCCGGAGCGCGGGCCGCTGCTGATCATATCGGGCGAGAAGGACAATACCGTCCCCTGGGCGATCGCCAACGCGTCGTTCGGGCAGCAGAAGGGCAATTCGGGCGTGACCGAGATCGTCGAAATGCCCAATCGCGGCCATGCGCTGACGATCGACGACGGCTGGCGCGAGGTGGCGCAGGTCGCGCTCGCTTTCATCAGACGGTTCGTCTGAGGCGCCCCGCTCACCCCGGACGCGGCGCGGCGCCCCGGTTCGCGCTCGGCGCCAGCGCCGGCTGCAGCTGGGGAACGACCCGGCGGACGGCGCGGCGCACGCCGACCGG
>JBEKZS010000136.1:0-11532 GCA_049509635.1 Roseiarcus sp. | reverse complement strand
GGTCACGGTTGCAAACGGCCGGGGCCGGGCGCACGGGTCAAGGTTCGCGGAGCGCCTCCTGGCGCGCAGCGACCGGCGCAGCCGGCTCGACCTCGAGGCGCGCGTCCGGCCCTGGCAGCAGGGCCGGTTGCCGGGAAGGGGCCACGCCGGAGCTTCGCGGCTGCGCCGAAGACCGGCGAGGCCCCCACCGCGCGCAGCTCCCGAGGCGCGGGCGGATCGGACCACACGATCCTTCCACGCGCTCGCAAACCTTCGAGATTCCACCAGTTCTCATGAAATCCGGAAATAAATGTTTCCAAAGGTTTCCAAAAATTTCACCGGGCCGGGCCCAGGGCGAGGCAGGAGGCTGGCGATCGCTTGCCCTCGCCGCAAACGGAGCCCTAACATGCGCGCGTCCGGAGAAAGCCTCGCATCTTGGCCCGTCCTCTCTTTCCACCGCCCCCGACCGGCGACGGCGAACAATGTGCGGCCGAACCCGACGAGTCCATCGCATCGTGGCGCGCGGTTCCCGAGACGTTTCGCGGATCGTCGAAGCGCCTTCCGCCGCCCTGGGAAGCCATGTTCGGGCCGTTGCGCGCCGGGGCGATCGACGACCTGATGGTCGTCGGCCAGGTCGGCCAGTCGCTCGACGGGCGCATCGCGACGACGACGGGTCGCTCGCATTACATCAACGGACCGGCGGGCCTGGCCCATCTGCACCGGCTGCGCGCCCTGGTCGACGCGGTGGTGGTGGGGGTCGGCAGCGTGCTGGCGGACGACCCGCAATTGACGGTTCGCCGGGTGTCCGGACCCGACCCCGCGCGCGTCGTCCTCGATCCCCGCGGCAGGCTGGCGCCGAGCGCCCGGATGCTCGCCGACGACGGCGCCCGCCGGCTCGTCGTGACCACGCAGGCCGGACAGCGCCGGCTTCCCGGCGTCGAGGTCCTGACCTTGGCCGCGGTCGACGGCCACATGGCGCCGGCGGCGATCCTTCGCGCCCTCGCCGGGCTGGGCTTGCGCCGCGTGCTGATCGAGGGCGGACCCGGCACGCTGTCGCGTTTCCTCGCCGCGGGGTGCCTCGACCGCCTGCATGTCGTGGTGGCGCCGATGATCCTCGGCGACGGCCGGCCGAGCTTCGCGCTCGGCGCGATCGACCGCATCGATCGGGCGCTGCGGCCGCCGACGCGCATCCATCCGCTCGACGACGAAATCCTGTTCGATTGCGATCTCACCGCTCAGCGGGCGCCGATAGGGCGGGCGAACAAGTCGACATGACCGACCTGGATCGACGAGCGGCCCCGCGCGATGTGATCGCGCCGACGCTCGAGCCAGCCGTCGATTTCGCCGCGCGCCGGTTCGCCGCCCTCGCGCGCGGCCGTCGCCCAGCCGGCGACCAGTTCGGCCTGAATCTCCTGGTCCGGCGGCCCGAGCCGCCAATCCGAGCTTCCGCTGACCACCGCATAGTTCAGGCCGGCGAAGCGTGCGACGGCTTCGGCCGCGGCGGCCGGCCCCAGCGCCGGCCCGAAACCCTTGTCGCCGCGCTGGTGCCGGTTCACCGCCTCGATCATCGCGGCGTCGACGGGATCGGCGGGTTCGAGCGCCAGCCGGCCGTCATAGCTGAGCGCCGCATAGATCATCAGGCCGCGCGCCGCGATCCGGCTCGCCAGCCGCTCGAGCCAGGCGCCGGAGACCAGATCGAGCAGCGCGGAGGCCGTCACCAGATCGAGCGGCGCGGCGAGCGCGGCGTCGAGCTGGCGGGCGATGTCGAGCGGCATGGTCACGACGTCCGTACCGGCCGAGGCCGCGCGGGCGAGCAGGCCCGGATCGTTGTCGACGAGCCGCCAGCTCCGCCGGGGCGGCAGGCGCGAGGCGATCGCCCGCGACGTCGCTCCCGTTCCGCAGGCGAGATCGACGATCGCGATCGAGGCGCGGTCGGCCAATGCGGCGGCGAGCGCGTCGAGGACGGCGGGGTTGCGGGCGCGCGTGTCGTACCGCTCGCGCAGGCCGAGCCAGTCGGCCGAAAACGCGCTCACGCCGCAGCCTCGATCGCCCGGGCGAACCCCGCCGCCGCATCGTCCCAGCTCGGCAGGGCGGCGGCGGCCGCCCGCGCGCCGGCGGCGAGCCGATGACGCTCGGCCGGATGCTCGATCAGCCGCCGCACTGCGGCGGCGAACGCCGCGACGTCGTCGGGGGGTACCAGCACGCCGGCGCCCGCCGGCGCCGTTTCGGGGATCGCGCCGGCGGTGGTCCCGACGATCGGCACGCCATGGGCGATCGCCTCGGCGAACGCCATGCCGTAGCCCTCGAACCGCGACGCGAGCACGAAGACGTCGGCGCCGGCGTAGAAGGCCGGCAGCCGCTCGGCCGCGACCGCGCCGGCGACCAGGACGCGATCGGCGAGATCGAAGCGGGCGATGTCGGCGTGCAGGCGCGCGGCCGCGTCGGGATCGCGGCCGAGGTCGCCGACGATGGCGAGCCGCCACGGCAAATCGAGCAGCCGCGCCAGCGCGGCGAGCAGCACGTCATGGCCCTTGCGGGGAACCACGGCGCCGACGGCGAGCAGGGCGACGGGGCCAGCCGCATTGGCGCGCGCGGGCGCTGCGCGATCATTGCCCGGGCGTACGACGGCCACCCTGTCGGCCGGCACGTGGTAGTCGGCGACGATGAGCCGCGCGGTGAAAGCGCTGGTGACGATCACCCGCCGCACGCAGGCGAGGGCCCGGGCCTCGCTCGCGCGCAGTTCGGCCGCGGCCGCGACCGACAATCCGCATTCCAGCGCGAGCGGATGATGCACCAGCCCGATCAGGCGATGGCTCGCGCAGAGCTGCCTCGCCACCTCCGGCAGTGCGCCCAATGCCAGGCCGTCGATCACGATCGGACGGTCGACGGGCAAGGCGGCGAGCCGCGCCCGCGCCGAGGCTCGCGTGTCCGCGCTCGGGAATGGAAAGCCCGCGCCGATATCGAGCGCTTCGACCTGCCAGCCTCGCTCGCGAAGCCCGATGACGATCCGCCGGTCATAGGCGTAGCCGCCGGTCGGAATCGTCATTTCGCCGGGGACGGCGAAGGCGAGGCGTTTCACCACAGCGGCGCCTCGTGCCAGGCGCGGGCGAGGTGCGACTCGGAGATGGTGACGCGGATCGCCGTCAGCTCGCGGCCGTCGCGACCGAGGCCGCCGCTCCGGGCGGCGGCCGCGAGGCCATCGAACACATGCTTGGTCAGGAACTCGGTCGTCGTGTTGGCGCCGTTGAATTCCGCGACCTCGTCGAGATTTCTGAAGTTGAGCGGCGCCAGAATCGTCTTCAGCGCCTCATGCGCGCGGCCGATGTCGACGACAATTCCGTTCGGGTCGAGCCGATCGGCGATGAAGGCGGCGTCGACCACGAATGTCGCCCCGTGGAGCGCCTGCGCGGGGCCGAACACGCTGCCGCGGAACGAATGGGCGATCATGACATGGTCGCGAACTTCGACGGCGAACATCGGGAACCTCTCAGGGTCGGGCGGGCGGTTCAGCCCCGGGATAGCTCACGAGCTGGCACAGCACGCCGCTCTGCGGCGCCAGTATGGCCGGCAGCCGCAGCGGCAGGTCGTGAAATCCGATCGCCGGAGCGAGCAGCGCATCCAGCCGGGAATCGGCGAGCAGGCCCAGCGCGGCGGCGAGGCGGCGGCGAGGCGTCCAGCGCGCCCGGTGGGACGGCGCGACCCGCCCGACCTGGCTGGAGACCAGCCTGAGACGGCGGCTATGGAACGGGCCGCCGAGCGGGACCGCGACTTCCCCGGCTCCGTACCAGCTCAGCTCCAGCACCGTCGCCTCCTCTCCGGCGAGGCCGAGCGCGGTCGAAAGACCGGCGGCGGTCCCGCTCGCGTGGACGACGAGATCGCAATCTCCGGGCGCCGCCGCGGGGGCGGCAAATTCGACGCCGAGCGCACGCGCGAGCGCGGCGCGCGACGGTTCGACATCGACGAGCGTCACCCGCACCCCGGGAAGCCGCCCGCACAGAAAGGCGACCAGCGACCCGACGACGCCCGCTCCGACCACGGCGATCGCGTCGGCCGCAGCCGGCGCCCCATCCCATACGGCGTTGAGCGCGGTCTCCATGTTGGCGGCGAGCACGGCGCGGGCGGGGGGCAGGCCATCGGGTATCGGCGCCGCCGCCTCGGCCGGCAACGTGAAAATGTCCTGATGCGGATGGAGCGCGAACACGAGGCGATCGCGCAATTCGATCGGTCCCTGCTCGACCCGGCCGACGATCGCGTAGCCGTATTTGACCGGGAACGGGAATGCCCCGCCCATGAACGGCGCCCGCATGCGCTCGCGCTCGGCGTCGGGAACCCGGCCGGCGAGCACGAGCCGCTCGGTGCCGCGACTGACGGCGCTGTAGAGCGCGCGAATTCGAACCTCGCCCGGCGCCGGCTCGCCGGCCGCTTCGCGGCGGATCTCGGCGCGGCCGGGGCCGACATACCACAGCGCCTCGGCGCTCCCTCCCGATCGGTCGGCCGGCACGTGAAATCCCGCGTTGGACTTGCCGTTGCTTCCGTCGCTATAACCTGGCCAGGCAAGATAGCAGAGAGCGTCGCGGCAATGTCTGTTCGTCCAGCCGCGCCGGCTTTGGCGCCGGTGAACGCCACGGCGTCGCTCACCCGCCGCCGCGCCTCGTTCGCCGCGCTGGCGGGCGCCACGGCGGCGGGGCTGCTGTGGCTCGCACTGGTCGCGATCCCGCCCCGCAGCGCCGCCGCCTTGCTGTTTATCGCGCTTTTCGCGGCGACGCTACCGTGGTCGGTGGTCGGATTCTGGAACGCCGCGATCGGATTTCTGCTCATGACCGGCGCGCGCGATCCGGTCGCGGCCGTCAACCCGAAGGCCGCGCGCATCCGCGGCGACGAGGCGGTCACCTCGGCGACCGCGATCCTCGTGTGCGTCCGCAACGAGACGCCCGACCAGGTGACCCGCAATCTGACGCCGCTTCTGGACGGCCTGGTGGCTGCGGATGTCGCCCATCTCTTTCGTGTCTACCTGCTGAGCGACACCAGCGACCCGGAAATCGTCGCGACCGAGCAGGCCTGCTTTGCCGCCTTCATCGCAAAATGGCGCGACACGGTCGCCATCCTCCATCGGCGCCGCGCGCTCAACACAGGATTCAAGGCCGGCAACATCGGCGATTTCTGCGACCGATGGGGCGCGGACCACGAATTCGCGGTGACGCTCGACGCCGACAGTTTCATGCCCGCCGAAACAATTCTGCGGCTCGTGCGGATCATGCAGGCCAATCCGACGCTCGGCATTCTTCAGACGCTCGTCGTCGGATTGCCGTCGGTGAGCGCCTTTGCACGGCTGTTCCAGTTCGGCATGCGGCTGGGCATGCGTTCCCATACGTTGGGAAGCGCCTGGTGGCAGGGCGATTGCGGGCCCTATTGGGGCCATAACGCGATCCTGCGGCTCGAGCCGTTCGCTGCCCATTGCCGCTTGCCGGTTCTGGCGGGCGGCGGCCCGCTCGGCGGTCACGTCCTCAGCCACGATCAGGTCGAAGCCGCGCTGATGCGCCGGGCCGGCTACGAAGTCAGGGTCCTTCCGGTCGAGGGGATCAGCTGGGAGGAAAATCCGCCGACGCTGATCGAATACATCCGCCGCGATCTGCGCTGGTGCCAGGGCAACATGCAATATTGGCGGCTTCTGGGCCTGCCGGGGCTGAAGCCGGTCAGTCGATTCCAATTGCTGTTTGCGATTCTGATGTATCTCGGCTCCCCGGCCTGGATGGCGATGGTGGCGATCGGCGCGGTCGCGTTCGCCGATGCCGCCGCCCAGGCGCGCCCTGGCGCGGGCTCCGCATTGTTCGCCATCGTGCTGTTGATGATTTTCGCGCCCAAGCTGGCGAGCAGCCTCGACGTGCTGATGCGGCGATCCGCGCGCCGCTCCTATGGCGGGGCCGCGCAATTCATCCTCAACGTGGCGGGCGAGACGCTGTTCTCATTCCTGTTGTCGCCGGTCATGGCGCTCACCCACACATTGTTTCTGTTCCGGCTGTTCGTGCTGCGGCGCGGCGGCGCCTGGAATCGTCCGATGCGCGAAAGTCACGCCGTTCCCTGGCGTCTGGCATGGGCGAGCCTCTGGCCGCATAGCCTGGCCGGCGTCGCCGTCATCGGGCTCGCCGCGGGAGCGGCGGCGGGCGACATCGGCTACGCCTTGCTGGCCGCCGGCGGCCTCGCCCTGGCCGCGCCCTTCGCCGTGGCGACCGCGTCGCCCGCGGTCGGAGACGTGCTTGCGCGGTTCGGCGTCGGCCGCATCCCGGAGGAAACCGAACCGCCGACGGTTCTGCTGTCGTTGCGGCTTGCGGCGATCGAGGCCGGCGCCCCCGAGGTCCGCCGGCGAATCCGCTCGCGGGAGCCCAGGGCCGGCGAGGCCGGATGACGGCGGCGCAGGCCGCCGCCGCGCCGCCACCCCGCCCGCCGTCGTTTTCGGGTGGCGCCGCGCGCCCGCCGCGTGGCATCGTCGCGCCATGCCCGCCAAGGAGCCCGCCATGCTCGACCTCGCCGCCGCCAGCCCGCCGACGCCCCTGCCCTTCGCCGAAACCGGCGACTATCCCGCAGTCAAGCGGGCGATCGAGTTCATCGCCACCCGCTGGCGCGACCAGCCGTCGGTCGAGGCGGTCGCGCGGCATGTCGGGCTGTCCGCCTCGCATTTCCAGCATCTGTTCAAGCGGTGGGCAGGGCTGACGCCGAAGGCGTTCCTGCAGGCGATCACGGTCGAGCGCGCGCGCGAGCTGCTGCGCGATTCGGCGAGCGTGCTCGACGCCGCCTACGACGTCGGGCTCTCCGGGCCCGGGCGGCTGCACGACCTGTTCGTCACCCATGATTCGATGACGCCGGGCGACTATCGCCGCGACGGCCTGCGGCTCGGCTACGGCTTCCACCCCTCGCCGTTCGGCGAGGCGATCGTGGTCGCGGCGCCGCGCGGCCTCGCCGGCCTCGGCTTCGTCGACGACGGCGACCGCGCCGCCGCGCTTCTCGACATGCGGCGGCGCTGGCCGCGCGCCGCGCTCGAACCCGACGCGAACGCGACCGCGCCGCTCGCCACGCGCGCGTTCGATCCCGCGCAATGGCGCCCCGAGACGCCGCTGCGCGTGGTGATGATCGGCAGCGATTTCGAGGTGCGGGTCTGGGAGACGCTGCTCGGCGTGCCGCTGGGCTGCGCGACCACCTATTCCGACATCGCCCGGCGCATCGGCAAGCCGAAGGCTGCGCGCGCGGTCGGCGCCGCGGTCGGGCGCAACCCGATCTCGTTCGTCGTCCCCTGTCATCGCGTGCTCGGCAGCTCGGGCGCGCTGACCGGCTACCACTGGGGCCTCGCGCGCAAGCAGGCGATCATCGGCTGGGAGGCGGGGCGGCGCGCGGGCGCGTGAGCCGCCGGCCGGTCAGATCGCGATCTGCCGGCCGATCTCGACGATCTGGTCGCTCGGCAGCTTGAGGAATTCGCTGAGCCGCGCGGCGTTGCGGAACATGACGGCGAACGCCGCGGTCTCCAGCCGCGATAGGCCGCGATCGGCCTCGCGCGCGACGATCGTCTCGTGGCCGACGTAATAGGTGACGTCGGCGAGGTCGATCGCGCAACCGAGCGTCTCGGCATGCGCCAGCAGCCGGGGAATGTCGGGCGTCTCCATGAAGCCGTAGCGCACCTCGGCGCGCCAGAAGTTCGGCCCCGCCTGCGCCAGCGCGATCCGGTCCGCCGGCGCGACGCGCGGCGTCGAGGCGAAGTTCAGCCGCATGACCAGGACGAATTCGTGCAGCGCGCGATTCTGCCTGAGATGCCACGTCATCACCGGCGGCGCGCCCTTGGCCGCGCGGGTGAAGAACACGGCGGAGCCCGGAACGCGCGGGATCGCGCCCGTCGCGAGCTTGGCCAGCAGGGGCTCGATCGGCGTGAACACCTCCTGGATCCGGTCGTGGACCGCGCCGGCGCCGCGGTGCCAGATCCACATCACCGCATAGACCGCCATCGCGAGCAGCAGCGGCACGTAGCCGCCGTCGATCACCTTGGCCATATTGGCGGCGAAGAAGGCGGCGTCGACGACGAGGAATGCGCCGGCGACCGCCCCTGCGGCGGCGAGGCTCCAGCCCCAGATCTCGCGCATCGCAATGAACAGCAGGACCGAGGTCATCAACATGGTCAGCGAGACCGCGATGCCATAGGCGGCGGCCAGATTGTCGGACTTGCCAAAGCCGAGCGTGAGGCCGAGCGTGACGATCATCAGCAGCCAGTTGACCGCGCCGACATAGATCTGGCCGTAGCCTTCGGACGAAGTCTGCTTGATCGTCAGGCGCGGCATCCAGCCGAGCTGGATCGCCTGCCGGGTCATCGAGAAGGCGCCGGTGATGATCGACTGGCTCGCAATGATCGTGGCGACGGTGGCGAGTACGATCAGCGGCAGCAGCAGCGGCGCCGGGCAAAGGCGATAGAAGATGTTGCCGTCGGTCGGCGCGCCCTCGAGGACCAGCGCCGCCTGGCCCGCATAGTTGAGCAGCAGGCTCGGCAGGACGACGCCGTTCCAGGCGAGGCGGATCGGAACCGGTCCGAAATGCCCCATGTCGGCGTACAGCGCCTCGGCGCCGGTCACGCAGAGGAACACGCCGCCGAGGACGAGAAAGCTCGTGAGGCCGCCCGAGGCCAGGTATTTCAAGCCGTAGAGCGGATTGAGCGCGACGAGGATCGCCGGATGCTGCACGACGCCCCAGACGCCGAGCACGGCCATGACGGCGAACCACAGCAGCATGACCGGACCGAACGCCTTGCCGATTCGCTCCGTTCCCAGCGGCTGGATCGCGAACAGCGCGACCAGAATCACGATAGCGGCCGGGAGCACATAGTGGGTGAGGCCGGGCGCGGCCTGCTCGAAGCCCTCGAGCGCCGAGAGCACCGAGATCGCCGGCGTGATCGCGCCGTCGCCATAGATCAAGGCGGCGCCGAACAGGCCGACCGCGACGATGGTCGGCCGCTTCTGCTTCTTGACGCCGAGCAGCGACATCAGCGCGAGAATGCCGCCCTCGCCATCGTTGTCGACGCGCATCGCGAAGCCGACGTATTTCACCGAGGTGATGATGACGAGCGTCCACAGGATCAGCGACAGCGAGCCGAGGATCGCGCCGGCGTCGGGTTGGGCGCCGGTGAGGTCGAGCACGGTCTTGAACGTGTAGAGCGGACTGGTGCCGATGTCGCCGAATACGATGCCGAGCGCGGCGAGACTCAGCGCGGTCAGCGAACTCTTCGGGGGCGCGTCCGCGTCAGATTGCGATATCGACAACGAAGACCTCTCGGATTGTGCGGCCGGACGGGGCGGCGGCGCCGGCTTCGTCTCCCCCGGCGGATTTTCGCCGCGCGGACCTTCGCGAACTTCCCTGCCAATTACAACCGGGATTGCGACGGATGGGTGACCCGCGAGCCGAGAGCGCGCGTCGCGCCCTGGGCAGGGTCGCGCTGCCGGCGGGTCTTGTTGGGCGCGGCGGCGCGAGCGGACGTTCGAGCCGGTCGGTTCGTCGCTGATCCAGATGACGGGACGCCGCATCTGGTGCAAGATCGGCCGCGTCGCGCTCGAGGCGCGCGACGGCGGGATCCTGCTCGCCGTCTGCGAAGCCGCCCGGCCTCGAACGAGATCACGGGTTCGCCCGCCGCCAAGGCGGCGAGACCGTGAGGCAAGCGGGCGCGCGAACGGGGTCTGGGAGGGGAGTCCACGCCATGGGGTCGGTGAGCATCGAGCGCGTCGAGAAGGCGTTCGGATCGGTCAAGGTGATTCACGGGGTCGACATCGAGGCGGCCGACGGCGAGTTCGTCGTGCTGGTCGGCCCATCGGGTTGCGGCAAGTCGACGCTGCTGCGGATGATCGCCGGGCTGGAGGAGATCAGCGCCGGACGGATTCGGATCGGCGAGCGGGTCGTCAACGACGTCAGTCCGAAGGACCGCGACATCGCCATGGTCTTCCAGAACTATGCGCTCTACCCGCACATGACCGTCAAGGAGAACATGGCCTTCTCGCTGCGGCTGCGCAGGATGAACCAGCGCGAGCGCGACCAACGGGTGATGCGCGCGGCCGAAATTCTCGGCATCGGACCCCTGCTCGAGCGCCGCCCCGGCCAGCTCTCCGGCGGCCAGCGCCAGCGCGTCGCGATGGGGCGGGCGATCGTTCGGGATCCGCAGGTCTTCCTGTTCGACGAGCCGCTCTCCAACCTCGACGCCAAGCTGCGGGTGCAGATGCGCACGGAAATCCGCGAACTCCACCAGCGGCTGGGAACGACCTGCGTCTACGTCACCCATGACCAGATCGAGGCGATGACGATGGCCGACAAGATCGTCGTGCTGCACGACGGTCTGGTCGAACAGATCGGCTCTCCGCTCGCGCTCTACGACCGGCCGAACAATCTGTTCGTCGCCTCGTTCCTCGGCTCGCCGGCGATGAACTTCCTGTCGGGCGCGCTGACTGGCGGCGACAAGCCGACCTTCGTCGCGGCGACCGGCCATGCGATCCCGATCGACGCGCTGCCCAAGTCCTATGCCGGCGGCGAGGTCGTCTGCGGCTTCCGGCCCGAGAGCGTCACGCTGGGCGGCGAGACGCCGCTGCCGGCGATCGTCGGCGTCGTCGAACCGACCGGATCGGAAACCCATGTCTTCGCCCGGCTCGGCGACGCCGACATCGTCGCCGTGTTGCGCGAGCGGATCACGCTGCCGCCCGGGGCGCCGCTGCCGATCTCCGTTGCGCCCGGCGGCGTCCACCTGTTCGACGCCAAGACGTCCAAGCGATTGAACTGAGCGGCGCGGCTGCCGTGGCGCCGGCGCCGATCATGAACCAACATCCCGAACCAGCATCTGACCGGCGGGAGCATCTCGCCGAGCGCAAGATCGACCTCGCAGCGGCAAGGGCGTCGCATGGAATCGCGCGGCGCCGGACCGATCATGGCTTGGCGTCGGTCATGCAGGTCCTGACCGCGGCCTTCATCGCGTCGCCCGACAGGCCCTGCGCCTTGGCCTGTTGATGGCAACGCATGCGCTCGGCCAGCTTCGGCCGCTGCGCGCCGACGCAGTCGTGAACCGCCGATTTCAGCGCGTCGCCCCTGAGGCCCTTGGCGCGCGCGTCGGCGCGGCAGGCGACGATCAGCTCCTTGGCGGTCGGCGTCGCGGCGCCCCCCACCGCCGCGCCGGGCGGAACGACGGCTCCGGCCGCCGGCGCCGCGCTCTGATCGGGGGCCGGCGCGGTCGTCTGCGCCAGCGACTGGGTGCACGCGAATGCGAGCGCAAAGGCGCCCGCGAAGACCAACGTCCTGATCATGAACCGCTCCGCATGTGGCTCGGGCGACTCAACGGCCGCCGCTGGCGAGTTTCACAGCCATTGGGAGCAAAATACAAGCAGCGTCACGACGTCCGGCCCGACGGCCGCGCCCGTGGGGCGCGGACCAGCGCGGCCGGTCAATAGCTCACCGTGATGGTGACGATCCCGGCGCGGGGGGTCGAATGGCCCTGGACCGACGGCGTCGGGGCGTCGACGGAAGGGGCGGCGTAGGCGACGTCCTGGCGCG
>JBEKZS010000135.1:0-11590 GCA_049509635.1 Roseiarcus sp. | reverse complement strand
ACCCCCCTCCCCGGCCCTCCCCCACAAGGGGGGAGGGAGAAGCGCGAAGGCCCCGCAATTCGTGTGACGCACGCCACTAGGGCCTTCTCATGCATCTCGCCCGGATCGACGCGCGCTCCCTCGACGAAACGGCCGCCGCGGTCGATCTCGAACAATCGCCCGCCGACATCGTGTTCCTCTCGTTCACCGACAGCGATCTCGCCGCGCTCGCGGCGGCCTGGGAGCGCGAGGCGGAGCGCCTGCCGGGGCTGCGGCTCGCCAGTCTCGCCCAGCTCAGGCACCCCTTCTCGGTCGATCTCCATGTCGAGAAGGTCTGCGCCAAGGCGCGGTTCGTGCTGGTGCGGCTGCTCGGCGGCATGGACTACTGGCGCTACGGCGTCGACGAGCTCGCCGCCATGGCGCGCGCGCGCGGCGTGCTGCTTGCGATCGTGCCCGGGGATCATTGCGCCGATGCAAGGCTGGATGCGGCCTCGACGCTCCCGGTCGCCGATCTGCGCCGGCTCTGGCGCTGTTTCGAGGCGGGCGGGCCGGACAATCTCTCGGCCTGCCTGCGCTTCATCGCGCAGCGGCTCGGCGCGGCCGAGCCGGCGCCCGAGCCGCGCGAAGTCGCGCCATTCGGCCGCTTCGAGGCGGCGTGCCGCCAAGCCGCGCCAGGCGCGCCGCACGCGCTGATCGTGTTCTATCGTTCGATCCTGTTCGCCGCCGACACGGCGCCGATCGAGGCGCTCGCCGACGCCCTCGCCGCGCGCGGCATGGCGGTTACCAGCGTCTATGCGACCAGTCTCAAGGATCCTGAGGTCCAGGCCCCGCTCGCCCGGCTGATCGCCGAGACGCCCTGCGACATCGTCCTCAACGCGACCGCCTTTTCCGCGCGCCTCGACGACGCCGGCGGCGCGCTCGACGCCGCCGACGCGCCGGTGCTGCAGGTCGTGCTGGCGGGATCGACGCAGGCGCAATGGGCGGGCGCGACGCGCGGCCTCGGCGCCGCCGATCTCGCGATGAACGTCGTGCTGCCGGAGATCGACGGGCGCATCCTGACGCGCGCGATCTCGTTCAAGGCGCCGACGCGGCGCAGCGAGCGGCTCGAATTCACCCGCATCGCCCATGCCCCGGCGCCCGACCGGATCGGCTTCGTCGCCGATTTCGCCGGCGCCTGGGCGCGCCTGCGGCGCACGCCCATTGCGCGGCGCCGGCTCGCGTGCGTGCTGTCCGACTATCCCGCCAAGGGCGGAAGGGTCGGCTATGCGGTCGGCCTCGACACGCCGGCGAGCGTGGCGGCGATCGCCGCGGCGCTGGAGGGCGCGGGCTACGACGCCGGCGGCCTAGCGGAGCCGGCCGAACTCGTCCGGCGCCTGTCTTCGGGCGAACCGGAACCCGTGCTGACGCTCGCAGAGTACGAAGCCGCATTCGCGGAGCTGCCGGAGGAATTCACCGCCTCGGCGCTGGCGCGCTGGGGCGCCGCGGCGACCGATCCGGCGGTTAGCGGCGGCGCCTTCCGGTTCCGGATCCTGCGCGCGGGCAAGTTGATTGTCGCGGTGCAGCCCGATCGCGGCCATGGCGGCGATCGCAAGGGCGAGTATCATGACTCCGGCCTGGCGCCGCGGCACGGCTATGTCGCGTTCTACCTATGGCTGCGCCGGGCCGAGCGGATCGATGCGCTGATCCACTGCGGGACCCATGGCACGCTGGAATGGCTGCCCGGCAAATCGGTCGCGCTCTCGGCCTCCTGCGCGCCCGAGGCCGTGCTCGGCCCGGTGCCGGTGGTCTATCCCTTCATCGTCAACAATCCCGGCGAGGCGGCGCAGGCCAAGCGCCGGATCGGCGCGGTGACCATTGGCCATCTCACCCCGCCGCTGGTCGCGGCCGGCGCCCATGGCGTCGCCGCGGAGCTCGAGGGGCTGTTCGACGAATATGCGCAGGCGCAGGCGCTCGATCCGCGCCGCGCGCGCGCGCTCGCCGAACTCATCCTCGAGCGCGCTCGCGAGGCCGGGCTCGCCGAGGAATGCGCGGCCGTGGGCCTCGACCCGGAGGCCGCGCTCGGCCGGCTCGACGCCTGGCTGTGCGACCTCAAGGACATGCGGATCGGCGACGGGCTGCACGTGTTCGGGCGCGCGCCCGATGCGGATTCGCGCGCCGAGAATCTCGCGATTCTGCTCGAGCGCAGCGGCGTCGATGCGGCTGCGATCGGCGCGCGGCTCGACGCCTGCGCCGGCGCCGAAATCGCCGGCCTGCTCGCCGGGCTCGACGGGCGCTTCGTCGCGCCGGGCCCGGCCGGCGCACCCGCGCGCGGCCGGCTCGACGTGCTGCCGACCGGGCGCAATCTCTACGCCGTCGATCCGCGCGCCGTGCCGACGCGGACCGCCTGGGAGATCGGCCGCCGCACCGCCGAGGCGGTGGTCGCGCGCTATGCGAGCGACCATGGCGAATGGCCGCGCCGCATCGTGCTCGACCTCTGGGGCAGCGCGACCATGCGCACAGGCGGCGACGATCTCGCCCAGGCCTTCGCGCTGCTCGGCGCCCGCCCGGTCTGGGATCACGCCTCGAACCGGGTGAGCGGCTATGAAATCCTCCCCGTCGCGATGCTCGGGCGCCCGCGCGTCGACGTCGCGCTGCGGCTGTCTGGCCTGTTCCGCGACGTGTTCCCCGCTCAGATCGCCCTTCTGCATCGCGCGATCCAGGACGTCGCGGCGCGCGACGAGAGCCTCGACGACAATCCGCTCGTCGCCCATGCCGGCGCCGAGCTCGCGCGGCTGTTCGGCGCCGCGCCGGGGCGCTACGGGATCGGGCTCGGCCGGACGCTCGCCGCCGGCGCCTGGACGGAACGCGACGAACTCGCCGCCGCCTATCTCGACGCAACGAGCCACGCCTATGACGGGCAAGGCGAGGGCCGCGAGGCGCGCGCCGAATTCGCCGCGACGGTGGCGGCCGCCGACGCCTTCGTCCACGCCCAGGATCTCCCCGGCCAGGACGTGCTCGATGCCGACGCCTTCGCCGAGCACGAGGGCGGCTTCGCCGCCGCCGCGCGCTCGCTCGGCGCGAGCCCTGAGCTCTATCACGCCGACACGACGCAGCCGGAGCGCAGCGTCGTGCGGCCGCTGGCGCAGGAGATCGCGCGCGCCTTGCGCGGCCGCGCGGTCAATCCGCGCTGGATCGCCGGCCAGATGCGCCATGGCTGGCGCGGCGCGGCGGAGATCGCCGAGACGCTCGACAATCTGTTCGCCTTCGCCGCGCTGACCGATTGCGCGCCGAGCCGGCATTTCGACCTGCTGTTCGACGCGACCTGCGGCGACGAGGCGGTGCGCGCGTTCCTGATCGCCGCCAATCCGCCCGCCGCGCGCGGCATGGCGGAAAAATTCGAGGAGGCGCGGCGGCGCGGCTTCTGGGCGTCGCGGCGCAATTCCGCGGCCGAAATCCTCGAGGAGATGCGGAGCGCCGCCGCATGAGCGCGCACGCCTCTCCCGGGAAGGGCTGGTGTCCGGGCGCGCTCGCCCCGATGCCGGCGGCCGACGGGCTCATCCTGCGCCTTCGGCTGTCGGGCCGGCGGCTGGCCCCGGCGAGCGTGGCGGCGCTCGCCGGTTGCGCGGCCGAATTCGGCAATGGCGCGATCGAGCTCTCCGCGCGCGGCAATCTGCAGATGCGCGGCGTCGGCGAAGCCGCGCTGCCGGCGCTGCGGCGCCGGCTCGACGGGCTCGGCCTGCTCGACGCCGACGCCGGCGCCGAGCGCATCCGCAACATCGTGGCGAGCCCGCTCGCCGATCTCGATCCTGCGGCCGTGCTCGACGTCGCGCCGATCGTCGCGGCGCTGGAGGGGCGGCTGCGCTGGGATCGCGCGCTGAGGCGGCTGCCGGCGAAATTCGGCTTTCTCGTCGACGGCGGCGGCGTCCTGCCGCTCGGCGACGTCGAGGCGGACATCAGGATCGAGGCCTTTTCGGGCCCCGACGGACCGCTGTGCGCCGTCCGACCCGCCGGAGCGGGCGATCTCGCCGCGATCTGTGCGCCGGTCGAGGCGGCCGGCGTCGCGGTTGCGCTCGCGCTGGTCTGCGCAAGCGAGACGGCCGACCCGGGGGAGCGGATGGGCGCGCTGATCGCGCGACGTGGGGCCGGCGCGGTATTCGCGGCGGCGGGTCTCGCGACCGCGGCGGCGTCCGCGGCGCGGCGGATCGCAATTCCCCGGAGCTATCTCGGCGTCAATGAATTCGGCGCGTCGGTGGTGGTCGGCGGCGCCGCGCCGCTCGGGCGGACGACCGCCCGCGACCTCGCCCTGCTCGCAGCGGCCGCGGAGCGCAACGGCGCCGCCGACGTCAGGCTGACGCCCTGGCGGGCGTTGCTCATCACCGGCCTCGACCGCGCGGGCGCGGACCGCCTCGGCGCGGCGCTCGAGTCGGCAGGCTTCCTCCTCGATCCCGCCGACCGCCGCCTCGGAATCGTCGCCTGCGTCGGCGCGCCCGCCTGCGCCCATGCGGCGCGCCCCGTCGCGCGCGAGGCGCTCGCCTTGGCGCCCCTGCTGCCAGCCGGGCGCGGGATCATGGTGCACGTCAGCGGCTGCGCCAAGGGCTGCGCGCACGCCCGCGCCGCGCCGCTGACCCTGGTCGCGACGCCGGAGGGCTATGATCTCGTGCGCGACGGCAAGGCCGCGGACGCGCCCGCGGCGACCGGCCTGTCGCCGGAGGCGATCGGATCGCTGCTCGCGCGCGAATTCGGGGACGCCCGATGACCGCCGCGCCCTATGTCCGCGACGGCGCGGAAATCTACCGGCAGTCCTTTGCGATCATCCGCCGCGAGGCGGATCTGGCGCGCTTCTCCGGCGCCGAGGAGCGGGTCGCGGTGCGCGTCATCCACGCCTGCGGCATGGTCGAGGCGGCCGCCGACCTCGCCTTCTCCGAGGGCGCGGCGACGGCGGCGATCGAGGCGCTGCAGCGCGGCGCGCCGATCCTGTGCGACGCGCGGATGGTCGCCGAAGGCGTCACCCGCGCGCGCCTGCCCGCCGCCAACGACGTGATCTGCACGCTCGGCGATCCCGCCGTCCCGGCGCTCGCCGCGCGGCTGCGGACGACCCGCTCCGCCGCCGCGCTCGATCTCTGGCTGCCGCGGCTCGAAGGCGCTGTCGTCGCGATCGGCAATGCGCCGACTGCGCTGTTCCGGCTGCTCGAACTCCTCGCCGGCGGCGCGCCGGCGCCGGCGGCGATCATCGGCATGCCGGTCGGCTTCGTCGGCGCGGCCGAATCGAAGGCGGCGCTGCTCGCCTCCCGCTACCCGGCGATCGCGATCCGCGGCCGCAAGGGCGGCAGCGCGATGGCGGCGGCCGCGGTCAATGCGCTGGCGAGCGCCGCGGAATGACCGCCGCCGCCACCGGGCGTCTCTACGGGATCGGCCTCGGGCCGGGCGATCCGGAATTGCTGACGGTGAAGGCGGTGCGGCTGATCCAGGCCGCGCCGGTCGTCGCCTGGTTCGCCAAGGCGGGCCGGCGCGGCAACGCCCGGACGATCGTCGACCGCTGGCTCGTCCCCGCCTGCCTCGAACTGCCGCTGTGCTATCCCGTCACGACCGAAATTCCCTTCGACGACCCGCGCTATGTCGCGCGCCTCGCCGCTTTCTACGAGGACGGCGCGGATACGATCGCCGCGCATCTGACCGCCGGGCGCGACGTCGCGCTGCTGAGCGAGGGCGACCCGCTGTTCTATGGCTCGTTCATGCATCTGTTCGAGCGGCTGAAGGCGCGCTTCCCGGTGACGGTCATTCCGGGCGTCACCGCGCTGTCGGGGTGCCTCGCCGCCGCGCGCACGCCGGGCGCCTGGGGCGACGACGCGCTGATCTTCCTGCCCGGCACGCTGCCGCTCGGCGCGCTGGTCGAGCGCCTTCGGGCCTGCGACGCCGCCGCGATCATGAAGATCGGCCGCAATCTCCCCAAGGTGCGGGCGGCGCTGGAGCGCGCCGGCCTCGCCGGCCGCGCGATCTATGTCGAGCGCGCGAGCATGGCCAATGAGATCGTGCTGCCGCTCGCCGAGAAGGGCGACGACGAGGCGCCCTATTTCTCGATGGTGATCGTCCCGGGCGAGGGGCGGCGGCCGTGACCTCAGCCGGCCATTTGTGGATCGTCGGCCTCGGTCCCGGCCCCGCGGATTGGCTGACGCCGGAGGCGGCGCAGGCGATCGCTGGGGCGAGCGACGTCGTCGGCTACGCGCCCTATCTCGACCGCCTGCCGCCGCGCGCGGCGCAGCGCCGCCACGCCAGCGACAACCGCGTCGAGGCCGAGCGCGCCGCGCTCGCGCTCGGCCTCGCCGCCGATGGGCGGCGGGTCGCGCTGGTCTCCGGCGGCGATCCCGGCGTGTTCGCGATGGCGGCGGCGGCCATCGAGGCGATCGAGCGCGGACCCGCCGCCTGGCGCGCGCTGGCGATCGAGGTCGCGCCGGGCGTCAGCGCGATGCAGGGCGCCGCCGCGCGTCTGGGCGCGCCGCTCGGCCATGATTTCTGCGCGATTTCGCTGTCCGACAATCTGAAGCCCTGGGCGGTGGTCGCGCGCCGGCTGGCGGCCGCCGCCGACGGCGATTTCGTCATCGCGCTCTACAATCCCGCCTCGCGCGCACGGCCCCGGCAGATTTTCGAGGCTTTCGATCTCCTGCGCGCGCGCAAGGCGGCGCGGACGCCGGTCGCCTTCGCGCGCGCGGTCGGACGCGGCGACGAGCGGATCGTCGCCACCGATCTCGGCGCCGCCGATCCCGGCCTCGCCGACATGAGCACGCTTGTCATCATCGGCTCCAGCGAGACCCGCTGGGTCGCGCGCGACGACGGCCGGGCCTGGATGCTGACGCCGCGCAGCTATGGGGCGGGGCGATGACGGGCGGACCCGACGCCGTCGAGCCAGGCCAGCGCCTCCTCGACGCATGTGGCCTGCGCGACCGCCGGCCGCTCCGGCCGACGGACCATGACCACCGGCAGCCCGAGCGCCCGCGCCGCCGCGATCTTGGCATAGGTCGCCTCCCCGCCGCTGTTCTTGCTGACCAGCTTGTCGATCCGCTCCGCGCCCATCAGCGCCTCCTCGTCGGCGCGCGAAAACGGCCCGCGCGCAAGGATCAGCCGGCGGCGCGGCAGGGCCTCGAGGTCCTCCGGCGCGTCGATCGCGCGCACGAGATACCAATGCTGCGGCGCGGCGGCGAAGGCGGCGAGCTGCTGGCGCCCCTGGGTGAGAAACACCCGGCGCGGCGCCGCGCCGAGCGCAAGCGCGGCCTCCTCCATCGTATCGACCTCGATCCAGTCGTCGCCGTCCTGTCGCGCCCAGGGCGGACGCGTCAAAGCCAGCAGCGGAACCCCCGCCGCCGCGCAGGCCTGCGCGGCGTTGCGCGCCATCTGGGCGGCGAACGGATGGGTCGCGTCGATGACGGCGTCGATGCGCTCGGCGTCGAGATAGGCGTGCAGCCCCTCGGCGCCGCCGAACCCGCCGCTGCGGACCGGGATCGGCGCGGGCGCCGGCGCGCGTGTGCGCCCGGCGAGCGACAGGATCGCCGCGATGTCGGCGCGTCCGGCGAGCGCGCGAGCGAGCGCGCCCGCTTCGGTCGTGCCGCCGAGGACGAGAAGGCGCATCGGCTCGCTCCGCGCGAGGCCGCCGCATGAGCGCGCCCAACCGCTGGCTGGCGATCGTCGGCATCGGCGAGGACGGCCTCGAGGGGCTTTCTCCTGCCGCACGGCGCCTGATCGCGCAAGCCGCGCTGGTCGTCGGCGGCGCGCGCCATCTGAAGCTGGCGGGGCTCTCGGGCGAAGCGACCCTCGCCTGGCCGTCGCCGATCGAGGATGCGATGCCGGCGATCCTCGCCCGCCGCGGCGCGCCGGTCTGCGTGCTCGCGAGCGGCGATCCCTTCTGCTTCGGCGTCGGCGCGCTGCTGATGCGCCATGTTCCCGTCCAGGAGACGATCTGCCTGCCGGCGCCTTCGGCCTTTTCGCTCGCCGCCGCCCGGCTCGGCTGGAGCCAGCAGGATTGCGTCACGCTGTCGCTGCACGGCCGGCCGCTGGAGGCGATCGTCCCGCATCTCCAGCCGGGCGCGCGCCTGCTCGCCTTGTCCTGGGACGGCGCCACGCCCGAAAGGCTCGCGCGCCTCCTCGTCGCGCGCGGCATGGGCGGCTCGAAGCTGGTCGTCTGCGAGGCGATGGGCGGTTCGCGCGAACGCCTGCGGGAGGCGCTCGCGGAAGGCTTCGCGCTTCCCGATATCGCCGCGCTCAATACGATCGCGCTCGAGGTCGTCGCTGGGCGCGGCGCGCGCGTCGTCCCGCGCGCCAGCGGCCTGCCCGACGACTTTTTCGAGCATGACGGCCAGATCACCCGGCGCGAGATCCGCGCGATGACGCTCGCCGCGCTGGCGCCGCGCCGCGGCCAGTTGCTGTGGGACGTCGGCGCCGGCTCGGGCTCGGTGGCGATCGAATGGATGCTCGCCGACCCCGCCAATCGCGCGATCGCGATCGATCGCCATCCCGTGCGCGCCGCGCGGATCGCGCGCAACGCCGCCACGCTCGGCGCGCCCGGCCTCGTCGTCGCCGAAGGCGCGGCCCCGCAGGCGCTCGCAGATCTGCCCCGTCCCGACGCGATCTTCGTCGGCGGCGGCGCCAGCGACGGCGCGCTGCTCGACGCCGTATTCGCCGCGCTCGCCCCCGGCGGCCGGCTGGTCGTCAACGCGGTGACGCTGGAGGGCCAGAGCGAACTGATCGCCCGCCATGGGCGCCTCGGCGGCGAGCTCACCCAGGCGCAGATCGCCCGCGCCGACCCGCTCGGCCGCTTCCGCGGCTGGCGCGCGGCGATGCCGGTCGTGCAATGGATGGTGGAGAAGCCATGGCCGGGGTGATCGCGATCGGGATCGGCTGCCGCAAGGCCTGCGCTGCGCAACCGATCGTCGCGCTGGTGCGCCGCGCGCTCGCCGATTGCGGCAGCCTCGATAGCGCGCCGCGCCTGTTCACCCTCGCCGACAAGGCCGGCGAGCCCGGCCTCGCCGCCGCTGCCGCGACGCTCGGCTTTGAACTGACGTACCTCCCCCGCGATGCGCTCGCCGCCGTATCCCAACGCGTGCTGACCCGTTCGGCCGCGGCGCAGCGGCGGTTCGGGCTCGACTCGATCGCCGAGGCGGCGGCGCTGGCGGGGGCGGGGCCGGACGCCTGGTTGCTCGGACCGCGGATCGCGGGCGAGGGGGCGACCTGCGCGGTGGCTTGCGGACTCACGTGGTGAGCGCGCCGCCGCCCCTCTTCCGGCCGCTGCGCGGCCACCTTCTCCCGCAAGCGGGAGAAGGGTAGGCTCCCGTTCTCCCGCTTGCGGGAGAAGGTGGCGCGAAGCGCCGGATGAGGGACTTCCGGCGTTGACCGCGCTCGGAGCGCGTGACAGGCATAGGCGGATGTCGTCGGATGAGGCCTTGATGAACCCCGAGCGGACCGCGCCGCCGCGCGCCTGCTCCGCGGCCTTCCCCCCATGACCGTCCACTTCATCGGCGCCGGCCCCGGCGCCGCCGATCTCATCACCTTGCGCGGACGCGACCTCCTCGCGCGCTGTCCGGTCTGTCTCTACGCCGGCTCGCTCGTGTCGCCCGAGCTGCTGCGCCATTGCCCGCCGGGCGCCGCCGTCCACGACACCGCGGCGATGGACCTCGACGCGATCGTCGCGCGCATCGAAGCGGCCCATGCCGCCGGCCTCGACGTCGCGCGGCTGCATTCGGGCGATCTGTCCGTATGGAGCGCGATGGGCGAGCAGATCCGAAGGCTCGAGGCGCTCGGCATTCCCTACACCGTCACCCCCGGCGTGCCCGCCTTCGCCGCCGCCGCGGCGGCGCTCGGCCGCGAGCTGACGCTGCCGGAAGTCGCCCAGTCGGTCGTGCTGACCCGCACGCCCGGCCGCGCCTCGGCGATGCCGGCGCGCGAGACGCTCGCCGCCTTCGCGGCGACCGGCGCGACGCTGGCGATCCATCTGTCGATCCACGCGCTCGACCGGACGGTCGCCGAACTCGCGCCGTTCTATGGCGCGGATTGTCCGGTCGCGATCGTCTACCGCGCCTCCTGGCCCGACGAGCGGATCCTGCGCGGCACGCTCGCCACCATCGGCGCCCAGGCGAGGGAGACGCCGATCGAGCGCAGCGCGCTGATCCTCGTCGGTCCCGCGCTCGCCGCGGAGGATTTTTCCGACAGCGCGCTCTACAGCGCCGATTATATCAGGCGCTTCCGCGGCGGCGCGCCATGAGCGCGCCCGCTTTGCTGATCGCCGCGCCGCGCTCGGGCAGCGGCAAGACCATGCTGACGCTCGGCCTGCTGCGCGCCTTCCGCCGCGCCGGCCTCGCCGTCGCCGGGGTGAAATCGGGGCCCGATTACATCGATCCGGCGTTTCACGCCGCCGCCTCGGGGCGCGACGGGCTCAATCTCGACAGCTGGGCGATGGCGCCCGCGCTCGTCGCCGAACTCGCCGCGGGCGCCGCGCGCGGCTGCGATCTCCTGATCTGCGAGGCGTCGATGGGCCTGTTCGACGGCGTGCCGGCGCCGCCCGGCCGCTCGGGCGCCTCGGCCGACGTCGCCGCGACGCTCGGCCTGCCCGTGGTCCTGCTGCTCGACGTCTCCGGCCAGGCGCAATCGGCCGCCGCGATCGTCCGGGGCTGCATGGTCTACGATCCGCGCATCGCAATCGCCGGCGTCGTGCTCAACCGCGTGCGCAGCGCGCGCCACCGCCGCCTCGCCGGCGACGCGATCGAGGCGCTCGGCGTTCCCGTCGTCGGCGCGCTGCCGCCGCTGCCCGACATGGCGCTGCCCGAGCGTCATCTCGGCCTCGTCCAGGCCGAGGAAACGCAAGGGCTGGAGGCGCGGCTCGCGGCAATCGCCGACGCGGTCGAAGCCGACGTCGATCTCGCCCGCCTGCGCGCGCTCGCCCGGCCGCTGCGCGATCCCGGCCCGCGGGCGTTCCCCCCGCAAGCCGCGCTCGCGCCGCCCGGCCAGCGCATCGCCATCGCCCGCGACGCCGCCTTCTCGTTCCTCTATCCCCATCTCGTCGCCGGCTGGCGTGCGGCCGGCGCCGAACTGCGCTTCTTCTCGCCGCTCGCCGACGAGCCGCCGCCCGGCGATTGCGATTTCTGCTGGCTGCCCGGCGGCTATCCCGAACTGCATGCGGGGCGCCTCGCCGGCGCCGAACGCTTCCTCGCCGGCCTCAGGCGTTTCGCTGACGAGCGCCCCGTCCACGGCGAATGCGGCGGCTACATGGTGCTCGGCGCCGCGCTGACCGACGCCGCCGGCGCCGTCTATCCGATGGCCGGCCTGCTCGGCGTCGAGACCAGCTTCGCCGCCCGCCGCATGACCCTCGGCTATCGCGACGCCACCCTCGCCGCCGCCTGCGCCCTCGGCCCCGCCGGCCGGAGGCTGAAGGGCCATGAATTCCACTACTCGACCGTGACGACCACCGGCGGCGACGCGCCCTTCGCCGTGGTGACCGACGCCTACGGCGCCGAACCGGCGCCGGCGGGCGGGCGGCGGGGGGCGGTGACGGGGGGGTTCTTTCATGTGATCGCGGGGGAGGGGTGAGCGGCCGAGGGGGTGGGAAGAGGCAGCAATTCCAGACGCGCGGAAACCCCTTCTCCCGCTTGCG
>JBEKZS010000134.1:0-11702 GCA_049509635.1 Roseiarcus sp. | reverse complement strand
TGCACGGGCCAGTTGTTACCTACCGGATGGAAATAACAATTGTCTTTTTCAACCACGTCAATCCAAGTATGTGTCCCTCCGTCCACCATCGGTTGCAAACCCAAAGTAACTACATATACGTTGTTGTCGGTCTGCCGTTCCATCGTGACAAATTCCTGCAAATGTTGTATCCACTGGCGAAGCCATAATTTTTCTTCGAATCCTGAAGCGCCAGCCTTCGCCTGTTTCGCTAGGCGTTTCAAATCATTCCAAGACAAATGAACAATACCGATGCCATCGAGATCGACAGGAAGTCGACGAAAAGCGTAGGTTTGGTCGGCAGCACTTACCGAAATTAGTCGTTGGCGCTCCGTGCCTGCGGCGATCAAGCGAGGTTGATAGCGCTTGAATTGTTCCACGGTTGGCAAATCCCACCAACGCTTGGCTTCAAGAATCGCATGAAATTGGTGGCCCGCTTGGATTTCCAAATCGGTGTAACCGCCGTCCTCGCCGTGGCGCTGCAACGAGATCACGACTTTGTCCACGCCCAACCTTTCGCCAAACACGGCCTCGATGACGATTTTCCGATATTCTGGGCTCTGCTCTAAGACCCAGCCCAAGGCGAAGCTCGCGCTGTTCTCGTCAGGGCCATAAAGTCGAAAAACGTTTGAAGGTCGGACGCCATGAATTGTGAGAGCCATCGCAAACACTCCGGCTCACGGCGTTACGCGATTTCGACAAAAGAAGATAGTAGAAGTCGCAAAAGCTCCTGGCCTGCTTTATCCTGTCCGGGACGTTGTCGCGGCATCACCGAGGGCCACGCCGCCGGGCCGCCGTCAAAGCGGCTGCGCCGTTCCTCCGCTGCTTTCCCGCGCCTTCACCGCACGACTTCGTCGCCGGGGGCTCACTGCGTCTCGTCGGCGCGGCGTTTGGCGTCGCGACGGCGGCGGCGCAGGGGGCCACTGCCTGCACGGCCGACGCGACCTGGCGCTCCGTCTGAGCGGAAACGACGTCTTCAAAAGAGAAATGTGATAAGAGGACTTGTGTAATTCAGAAAGATCGGCTATGGTCTCAATTCGCGTCCCCAGAGGAGCCCCGCCATGTCCGACCGCGCCGTCCCGGCGCCGCCGCCCGCCGCCCGCCTCAGCGCGACCGGGCGGGAGGTCCGCCGGCATCGAATGACGGAACGCGCGCGGCGCGGATGGAGCTGCGACCAACGCGTCCGCAGGGCCGCCGGCGACAGGCCGGCGGCCGCAGCGCGCGGGGAGCCGGACGGCGGGGCCCCCCACCCCTCGCGCGGGCGCAACTCCCGAGGCGCTGCCTCATTCGACGTCGAAGCGCTCTCCGAGGCGGTCCTCGCAATTGCCGGCTTTGGTTCGTTCGGGGCGCCGTTCGGCCTTGTCCCGACGCTTGCCGCCGCCGGGGCGTTCGAGCGCCGGGCAAGCGGGGGCGCCGCGGGGGCGCAAAGAGCTTCCTGCTCGCTCGCAAGCCATTGGAATCCCGGTGTATTTCATGCACTCGCAGCAGACATTGCCAAAGCTTTCCAAACACCTTCCGAACACCTTCCAGGAGCTTCCAGAACACTTCCAACCCCTTCCAACCCCTTCCAAAAACTTCCAAAAATTTCCGGGCCCGGGCGACGCGGAGGGATCGCGGGCCGACGGAGCGATGGGCTGGGCGGCGCCAGTCGGCTTTGTTCCATCGCGATCGCTGCCGGGGCGCTTGGAGCGCCCCGGAAGCAAGGGCGGCTGGTGAGCCCCGCGCGGGCTTCCTTTTGCCTGCAACCCGCTGATTTGCCTCGATCGGGCGAGAAATGGATTTCCAGATATTTCCACACCGAAAGGATTTCGGGCGATGCGGCCGGCGCCGATGCTGATTCGGGTCGTCGATCCCGGAGTGCCGCGTCGCGTCAGGCGGCGCGGCGACGATGCGACGGGGATCGCGCTGAGCAAGAGCGCGACGGGATGAGCTATCGACCGGAGCGACGCAAACGCCCGGCGCCCCGGAGCCACGCCGCCGTCGCGCCGTCAAGCGCTTCGCGCTGCTCCGCTCCGCTCCGCCCTCCCGGCGATCGCAAGCGATCGCCTCGGGGTGACTGCGCGCCGTCGGCGTGGCAATTGGCGACGGTGACCTTTTGCTGCGCAGCGCGACCGAGATCGGCCGCGCTGCGCAGCAAAAGGTCACGGTTGCGAACGGCCCGGACCTGGCAGCATGGACCCTGCCGGCAAGGGGCCACGCCGGCGCGCGTGCGGCCCCGGCGGCGCGCACGCCGGCTTGGCCCGCGGCGCGGCCGATCCGTCGGTCGATCCATCGGAATCCGCCCAGCGGCATGGAAGCAAATTTTCCGGGAAAGATCGTACCCATGGTTAACGACTTCCTAGCAAAGCCTGCATAAGGCTACATTCGGGTGATTCGGGCCTTCTCGGCGGAAGGAGTCCGGAGCATCGGCGGGCCGTCCAATCGCCTTTGGCGGCCGTGCTCGTTCGAAGGGGCCGTTATTTGCGCGGGATGACGTGGCCATATCGCGAGCCCGGCCCAAAGGGCCGCGGCGGCCGCGAACGAACATGGTGCGCCCGTGGGTCGGGTCTGGCCGCGCTGGGCGTCGGCGCCGCGCTCCTGCCTTGCTCGGCGCGCGCGATCGCTCTGCCGACGCTGGCCGGCGAGCCGACCGGCGAGCAGGATCTGACCGGGCTCGTGCTGCTCATCCTGCTGCTGTTCGGCACATTCACCGCGGTGCTCCATCTGCTCGGCCGGCGCAGCTGGACGCGGCGCGAGAAGGCTCTGACCGCCGAACTCGCCCAGACCCAGACCCGGCTCGACCGGGCCAATCTGTTCCTGTCCACCGATCCGCAAATCGTCGTCGCCTGGAGCACGGCGGACGGCGAGCCCGAGATCGAGGGCGACTATTCGCTCGTCACCGACGCGCCGCTGCCGCGTCGCGTGCTCGGCTTCGCCTCCTGGCTCGCCCCGGATCTGGCGCTGAAGATGGATCATGCGGTCGAGCGGCTGCGCGAGCGCGGGGAAGGCTTTTCCGTCGCCCTGGCGAGTTCGCGCGGCCGCCATTTCGAGGTCGAGGGCCGCGCGGTGGCCGGCCGCGCCGTCATGCGCATCCGCGACGTGTCGGGCGATCGCCTGCAATTGGTGCGCCTGCGCGAGAGCCACGCCGAGATCCTCGACGAGCTGACCGCGCTGCGCGCCATGCTCGACGTCGTTCCGCACCCGGTCTGGACGCGCGACGCCGAAGGGCGCCTCGCCTGGGCGAGCGCCGCCTACGTGCGGGCGGTCGAGGCCGCCGATTCAGCCGAGGTCGTCGGCCGGGCGCTCGAATTGTTCGACGCCGACGCTCGTGACGCGGCGCAGGCGGCGCGCGCCGCAACCGGTCAGTGGCGCCAGCGGGCGCCCGCCGTGGCCGCCGGCGAGCGCAAGATGTACGAGGTCGTCGACGTCGCCAGCCGCAACGGCTCGGCGGGCATGGCGAGCGATCTTTCCGAGCCGATGGCGCTGCGCGCGGAGGCCGAGCGCCAGATGAGCTCCCACGCGCGCACGCTCGATCAGCTCTCGACCGGCGTTGCGATCTTCGACCGCGCCAAGCGGCTGATTTTCTACAATGCGGCCTACCGGCAGATCTGGTCGCTGGACCCCGCCTTCCTGGATCAGCAGCCGACCGACGGCGAGGTGCTGGACCGGTTGCGCGCCAAGCGGCAATTGCCCGAGCAGGCGGATTTTCGCACCTGGAAGGCGCAGCTCCTGGAGGCCTACCAGGCGATCGAATCGTCCGAATATGTCTGGTATCTCCCCGACGGCCGGACTTTGCGCGCGGTCGCCAGCCCGAACACCCAGGGCGGCGTCACCTATCTGTTCGACGACGTGACCCAGCGCTTCGCCCTCGAATCGCAGTTCAACGCGCTGACCCGCGTGCAGGGCGAGACGCTCGACACGCTCAAGGAGAGCGTGGCGGTGTTCGGCATGGACGGGCGGTTGAAGCTGATCAATCCCGCCTTCGCCGCGCTGTGGCGGTTCGACCCCGCCAATGCCGAGGCCAAGCCGCACATCGACGAAATGGCCCAGTTCTGCGCGCCGCTGTTCGAGGATTCCTCGCTGTGGGGCGCCCTGCGCGCGGTCATCGTCGGGCTTCCCGAGGAACGCAGGGTCTACGAGGCGCGAATCGAGCGCAAGGACGGGCTGGTCCTGGATTGCGCGGCGATGCCGCTGCCCGACGGCGCGACGCTGCTGACCTTCCTCGACGTGACCGCGGGCGTCAATGTCGAGCGCGCGCTCAAGGAGCGCAACCAGGCGCTGGTCAGCGCCGAAAAGCTGCGCAACGATTTCGTCCATCACGTCAGCTACGAATTGCGCACGCCGCTCACCAACATCATCGGCTTCGCCCAGCTCCTGGTCGAGGGCGTGGTCGGCGAGTTGAACCCCAAGCAGCTCGAATACGCCGGCTATGTCACCAAATCCTCGGCCGCGCTGCTCGCCATCATCAACGACATTCTCGATCTGGCGACGATCGACGCCGGCGCGCTCGAGCTTCGGCTCGAGGAAGTCGATGTCGCCGAGGCGATGAAGGCGGCGGCCGAAGGCATCCAGGACCGGCTCACCGAATCGGCGATCGAACTGCGGATCGTCGCCACCGACGGCGTCGGCTCGCTGCGCGCGGACGGACGCCGCGTCCGCCAGATCCTGTTCAACCTGCTGTCGAACGCGATCGGCTTCTCGGCGCCGGGCCAGACGGTGACGCTGGCGGCGATGCGCCGGGGCGAGGAGATCGTGTTCAAGGTCTCCGATCGCGGCCGCGGCATTCCGCCCGAGGTTCTCGATCGGGTGTTCGAGCGGTTCGAGACGCATACCGGCGGCTCGCGCCACCGGGGCATCGGGGTCGGGCTTTCGATCGTGCGCGCGCTGGTCGAATTGCACGGCGGACGCGTGCTGATCGATTCGGCGCCCAACGAAGGCACGACGGTCACCTGCATATTTCCGGTCGCGGGCGTGGCCGCGCTCGCCCGCGCGGTCGCCTGAAATGGCGGCGGCGGGCACCGCCCCCGGCGCGTGGGAGGTCGATCTCGTCGGCGAGGCGGCCACCGTCGCGCTCGCCGAGCAGGTCGCGCAATGGGTCGGCGCCGGCGATCTCGTCGCCCTGTCGGGCGAACTCGGCGCCGCCAAGACGACCTTCGCGCGGGCGCTGATCCGCCGCCTGGCCGGCGATCCCGAACTGGAGGCGCCGAGCCCGACCTTCACCCTGATGCAGACCTATGAGACGTCGCGCTTTCCGATCGTCCACGCCGACTTCTATCGGATCCGCCAGCCCGAGGAACTGGTCCAGCTCGGCTGGGAGGAGGCGACCGAAGGCGCGCTGGCGCTGGTCGAATGGCCGGAGCACGGCGGCGACATGTTGAGCCCCGACCGGCTCGAGATCGCCTTCCGCCTCGTGGCCAAGCGGCCCGATCACCGGCTCGCGATCCTCAGCGGCCGCGGCGCCTGGGCGGCGCGGCTCGCCCGTGCGCGCGCGATCGCCTCGATCCTCGAGCGCGCGGGCTGGCGCGAGGCGCGGCGCGAGTTCATGCAGGGCGACGCCTCGGTGCGCGCCTACGAGCGGCTCGTCAAGCCCGCAGGGGAGACCGCGATCCTGATGATCGCGCCGCCGCGCGCCGACGGACCGATCCTGCGCTACGGCAAGCCCTATGGCGCGATCGCCCGGCTCGCCGACGACATCAGGGCCTATGTCGCGATCGACGAGGGCCTGCGCGCGCAGGGCTTCTCGGCGCCGCGGATCATCGCCCGGAGCGTCGCCGACGGGCTGGCGATCCTGGAGGATTTCGGCGCCGAATACGTCGCCGGCGCCGACGGGCCCGATCCCGTCCGCTACGCCGAAGCGGTCAGCCTGCTCGCCGAACTGCACGGGCGCGCGTTGCCGCGGCAATTGGCGGTCGAAGGCGAACCCTATGCGATCCCCGTCTATGACGGCGACGCGATGATCGTCGAGGTCGAGCAGATGCTCGATTGGTACGTCCCCCATGTCGCGCGGGCGGCGCCCGCGTCCGGCGCGCGCGCGCAATTCCTCGGGCTCTGGCGCGAGATCCTGGCGCCCGTGCTCGCGGAGCCGACGACCTGGACCCTGCGCGACTTCCATTCGCCGAACCTGCACTGGCTGGCCGGCCGCGAGGGACTGGGCCGCATCGGGCTGGTGGATTTCCAGGACAGCGTGCTGGGGCCGCCGGCCTATGACGTCGCCTCGCTGCTGCAGGACGCCCGCATCGACATCCCCGACGAAATGGAGCTGCGCCTGATGGCCCGCTATGCGCGCCGGCGGACGAGCGCGGACCCCGGTTTCGACGCCGACGCGTTCGCGGCGGCCTATGCCGTGATGGGCGCGCAGCGGGCGACCAAGATCCTGGGGATCTTCGCCCGCCTCGATCGCCGCGACGGCAAGCCCCAATATCTGGCGCACCTGCCGCGCATCGAGCGCTATCTGGCCAAGAACCTCGCCCATTCCTTGCTCGCCCCGATCAGGCTCTGGTATCAGACCCATCTGCCGCGCGCGTTGGGCGAGGCGGCGCCCGCGGCCCTTTCCTGACGAGACGCGATCGATGGCGACTTCGCCGATGCCGAAAGTCGCGATGGTCTTCGCCGCCGGGCTGGGCGCGCGCATGCGGCCGATCACGCTGACGCTGCCGAAACCGCTCGTCAAAGTCGCCGGCAAGGCGCTGATCGACCATTGCCTCGACCGCTTCGCGCTGGCCGGCGTCGAGCGTGCGGTCGTCAACGTCCACTGGCTCGCCGATCAGGTCGAGGCGCATCTGGCGGGGCGCGCCGTCCCCTCGATCGTCATCTCGGACGAGCGCGCGCGCCTGCTCGACCAGGGCGGCGCGATCAGGAAGGCGCTGCCGGCGCTGGGAGCCTCGCCGTTCTTCCTGTGCAACACCGATGCGTTCTGGATCGAGGGGCCGCGTTCGAACCTGGCGCGGCTGGCCGCGGCCTTCGACCCCGAGCGCATGGATGCGGCGCTGCTCGTGGCGACCTCCGCCAGCGCGGTCGGCGTCGACTGGCCGGGCGATTTCTCGCTCGACGCCGACGGCCGGCTTGGCGAGCGCGAAGACCGGCACGTTGCGCCTTTCGTCTATACCGGAGTCGGCATCGTCAAACCCGAACTGTTCGCCGGCCCGCCGGGCGAGATATTCCGCCTCGCGCCGTACTTTTTCGCGGCGGCGCGCCGCGGCCGCCTGCATGGGGTGCGGCTCGACGGCCTCTGGCTCCATGTCGGCCGGCCGGAATCGATCGCCGAGGCGGAACGGGCGATCGACCGCTCCACGCTCTAGCGCGGCTCGCCGCGCCGCTCAGCGCTTCTCGCTGTCGAGCTGCGCCATCGCCGCGGCGGGATAGCGCGCGCCCCGGGCGGCGCCCTTCGGCGCGGCCTGTTCGATCGCTTCGAGATCGCCCGGGGTCAGGGCCAGCGCGAGCGCGCTCGCCGATTCCGCCCATTGCGCGCGCCGTCGCGCGCCGACCAGCGGCGCGATGTCGTCGCCCTGGGCGAGAACCCAGGCGATCGCGATCTCGGCCACGCCGACGCCGCGCGCGGCGGCGACCATGCGCAGGGCCTCGACGAGCGCAAGATTATGGTCGAGGTTCTCGCCGGAAAAGCGGGGCGAGTGGCGCCTGAAATCAGCGGCCGCCTGACGCTCCTTCGACCAGTGGCCCGAGATGAGCCCGCGCGCGAGCACGCCATAGGCGGTGATCCCGATGCCGAGCTCGCGGCAGGTCGGCAGGATCGCGTCCTCGATCCCTCGCGCGACGAGCGAATATTCGATCTGCAGATCGGCGATCGGATGGACGGCGGCGGCGCGCCTGATCGTCGCGGGGCCGACCTCGGAGAGGCCGATGTGGCGGACATGACCCGCCTTCACCATTTCGGCGATCGCGCCGATCGTGTCCTCGATCGGCACGGCGGGGTCGAGCCGGGCGGGCCGGTAGATGTCGACATAGTCGGTGCGCAGGCGCTTCAGGCTGTAGGCGAGGAAGTTCTTCACGGCGACGGGGCGCGCGTCGTAGCCGGTCCAGCTCCCTGCGGGATCGCGCAACGCGCCGAACTTGACGCTGATCTGGACCTCCTCGCGCCGGCGCGTCCGCAGCGCCTCGGCGATCAGCAACTCGTTGTGGCCGGCGCCGTAGAAATCGCCGGTGTCGAGCAGGGTGGCGCCGGCGTCGAGCGCGGCGCCGACCGTCAGCAGGCTCTCGTTGCGATCGGCCGGCCCGTAGAAATCGGACATGCCCATGCAGCCGAGGCCGAGCGCGCCGACCTCAGGGCCGGTCGCGCCGAGTTTGCGTCGCGGCATCATCATGATCTCATTGCCTTTTTCTAGCGCCACATTGGTCGATGTGCGGGTCGTCGCCGCGATCGGCGATCTCGTCATAGCCGCGACCGAGGAATTGAACGAGGCAGAAGCCGTGGCCGAACGGGTCGGACAGGGTCGCGATCCTGCCCCAGGCGTGGACGGCGACCGGCGTCTCGGACCTCGCGCCGGCGGCGAGGGCGCGCGCCGCCGCGGCGTCGAGGTCATCGACGACCACGTCGAAATGGACCGGCGTCCAGTGCCGGTCGTAGCGCCTGAGGTCGCCGCCGGCCCCGCGCGAACCAGCGGCCGACTCGAGCAGGTAGAGCCGGACCGGCAGGCCGCTGAGCTCGACCGCGCCGGCGCCGAACCGCCGGCTGACCGTCAGCCCGAAGGCCTGCGTGTAGAAGCGCGTTCCGCGCGCGAGGTCCGGGACGTCGATGTTGACGAGCAGGTCCATCGGGGGTCGGCGAGCGCCTCTCGCGCCGGATCAGGGGATGTTCGCCCCACGAGCTTACCGCATCGCGCGCTGCGGCGCACGCGGGCGGCGGCGAATGGCTCATCCGCGCTCCCGCGCGCCCTCCCGCAGCGCCTCGTCGAGCAGCCGCGCCAGATGTTCCGGCTCCCTGGGAAAGCCGGCGCGAATCCACAGCGCCTGCAGGATCTTCAGCGTCGCGCCCAGCCCCTGGCCCTGCGCGATTCCGCGCGCGATCAACTGGGCCCCCGTGAACGGCAGGGTCGGCTCCGGCGTGTCGCGGACGAACCGCCAGGCGGAGGCGAAGGCGAGGTCGGCGGCGGGGGCGCCGGAATCGACATGACAGAGCGTCAGCGCATCCTGCGCGGCGGCCCGCCTGCGCTCGAACAGGAGCGTGCGCAGGGCGCCGAGCGAGGGGGGCGCGGCCAGCCCGTGCAGGCCCTCGAGCGCGCCGGCCGCCCGGACGAGCCGCTCGGCTTCGGCATTGGACAGGCGGAGCCGGTCGCGCAGCCGTTCCGCGTCCTCGACCACCAGCATCGCCAGCGCGGCGAGCCGCAGCAGCGCGTCCGGCGCCGCCGCACGCGCCGCCTCGACCGCGATCAGGCGAGCGAGCCGCGCCGGGTCCGCCGCGCCGGCGAGCAGCGCGCCGATCAGCCCCGCCTCGCAGCCCTCCGCGACGACCGCGCCAGCGCGCCGCGCGACCAGCAGTCTGAGCAATTCGGCGCGGACGCGCTCGCGCGACAGCCGCGCCAGCCCGTCGCGCTCCGCGACGACGGCGCGAAAACCCTCGGCGTCGAGCGGGCCTTCGGCGTAGCCGGCGGAAAAGCGCAGGAAGCGCAGGATGCGCAGGAAGTCCTCGCGGATTCGCTCGCGCGGGTCGCCGATGAAGCGCACGCGGCGCGCGGCGAGGTCGGACAGGCCGCCGACGTAATCGTGGACCATGCCGTCGCGTCCGAGCGACAGCGCGTTGATGGTGAAGTCGCGCCGGCGCGCGTCCTCGCCGAAGTCGCGGCCGAAGCGCACCTTGGCGTGCCGTCCGTCGGTCGCGACGTCGGCGCGCAGCGTGGTCGTCTCGATCGGCAGGCCGTCGACGATGACCGTCACCGTGCCGTGGTCGACTCCGGTCAGCGCGACCTTGAACCCCGCGGCGCGCGCGCGCCCGATCACGACGTCGGGGCGCGCGGTCGTCGCCAGATCGAAATCGCCGCCGGGCAGGCCGAGCGCGAGGTCGCGCACGGCGCCGCCGACCAGCCGCGTCTCCTCGCCGTCGCCGTCGAGCGCGGCGAGCGCGCGCGCGAGCCGTCCCTCGCGCAGGACCCCGGGGTCCGTGAGTCGGCCGTCGGCGATCGCGAGCGGCGCGCTCATTTGATATGGCCCGGGACGAGCTCGCCGTTGTCGATATGCGCGGGAACGTAGACGCCGCGGCCGCGCGGCGCGGTCAGCCCGAACGCGATCATGCCGAGCACGGCGATCGCGAGCCCGACCAGGGTCAGCGTCGAGACGCGTCCGCGCGTCCAGTGCTCGACCGCGAGCGGATAGCGGGCGCGCGCCGCCAGATAGAGCGCGAAGGCGAGAAACGGGCTGAGAAACAGCAGCGTCGGCTCGAGGACGGCCCGCACCATCAGGAATACAGCCTTTCCCAGAGATTTCGCAGAATGCCGGCGGTCGCGCCCCAGATGTAGCGCCGCTGGTAGGGCATCGCGTAGAAGTGACGCACCCGCCCCTGCCATTCGCGCTGGTGGCGCTGATGGTTGGCGGCGTCCATGAGAAAACTCAGCGGCGCCTCGAACGCCTCGGCGACTTCGCCGACGTTGAGCGTGAGCGTGAAGGCGGGGTCGATGATCGCCACCAGCGGCAGGATGCGATAGCCGGTGCCGGTGAGATAGGGATCGAGCCAGCCGATCGGCTCGATGAACCCGGCGGAAAGTCCGATCTCCTCCTGCGCCTCGCGCAGCGCGGCGGCCGCCGGCGTTTCGCCGGGATCGATCTTGCCGCCGGGAAAGGCGATCTGGCCGGAATGGCTGCGCATGTCCGCCGCGCGCAGGGTCAGCAGCACGGTCGCGCCGTCCTTCCGGGCGACGATCGGCGCCAGCACCGCGGCGGGCAGGGCGGCCTCGACCGCCGTCAGCGCCGAGGCGCCGTTCAGCACATGGTCGCCGCTCGCGGGCGTGACCGCCGGATCGAGCGCGCCCGCGGCGGGCTCGCGCGGCAGGCGCCCGCGCGCTCGCGCGCGCAACTCCTCGATCGAGAAAAGCGCGGGCGCCGACGGGCTCAAAGGCCCTCCAGCTCGGCCGCCCGCGTCATCGGGAAGAACATGCCGCCCGAGCAGACGCCGAACCAGTCCTCGCCCTCGAACGGGCGCGTCTCGCCGAGCGCGGCGAGATCGTAGAACAGCGCGCGCTTGACCAGCGCCCACAGCCCGCCGCGCACCAGGACGTACGGCTTGAGGCCCGCCGCCGCGCCCGGCGCGAAGCGCAGCGGGTGGTCCTTGTCGACGGTGACGAAATCCTCGACATTGGTGCGGAAGGTTAGCGTCGGCGCCCCGCTTGCATGGCTCACGATCATCTCGACCGCGAGGAACGGCGCGTCGTCGACGGTGATTCCGACCCGCTCGACCGGCGTGACGAGCACGTAGCGATCCTCGTCCCGGCGCAGGATGGAGGCGAACAATTGGACCAGCGGCGCCCGCCCGATCGGCGAACCCATGTAACGCCAGGTCCCGTCGGCGGCGATGCGCATGTCGATGTCGCCGCAAAACGGCGGATTCCAGAGATGGACCGGCGCCGGGCCGCGCCGGCGCGTCGCCGCCACGCCGTCGAGCCCGCGCAAAGCCTGGTCGGGCGACGGTTTGGGATCTGCGGCTCGCGGGATAGGGTCCGCCATAATCTCGCGCCTGTTTGCGGGCAAGCATGACCGCTCGC
>JBEKZS010000133.1:0-11771 GCA_049509635.1 Roseiarcus sp. | reverse complement strand
GCTGATAAGAGTCAGCTGTTTAGACTTCGCGCCTCGGCGGCGAGAGCTGGCGGACCGCCCCGGCGACCGTCCGCGTTCATCGACGCTTATTGGGCACAAGTTGGGCACGAGACCCTTTTGCGCTCACGCATCTGCCATAAGCCTTTGATTTTCTTGGCGCTCCCAAGGGGAATCGAACCCCTGTTTTCGCCGTGAGAGGGCGACGTCCTGGACCGCTAGACGATGGGAGCCTCGAATGCGAGGCCGAGGCGGCGTTCTATATCGGCGGCGCGGGGGGATGGCAAGGGTATGAGCGGGCTCACGCCGATCCGGCGCCCGCGCCATAGGCCGCCATGAACATTTCGACCGCGGCGCCGACGCTCGACTCGATCGCCGCCGTCGACGTCTCGTCGATCATCCGGAACAGCAGCGGCTTGAACGTGCCGGACTGGCAGAGGTCGAGAAACTGCCAGGCCGCGCGATCGGCGTCGGCGACCCGCAGGATGCCCCGCTCGTTCATCCGCGCAATGAACTGGGACAGGCGGCTGGCGCCGAAGCAGGGCCCCGCCTCGTAGAAGGCGCGGCCGAGCTGGGGGAATCTCGCGGTCGCAGCGATCACCATCCGGACATGAGCGAGCATGTCGGGGCGCGACATCATTTCGATCAGCCGAAAGCCGAACCTGAACAGCTCGCCGCGCACGTCGTCGGTGTCGAACGAGCAATCCATCAGCCGCTCGGCCTGCTGGCGACGCTCCTCGCGGATCAGCGCCTCGAACAATTGCTCCTTGGACTCGAAATAGACGTAGAGCGTGCCCTTGGAGACGCCGGCGACCCGCGCGACGTCGTTCATGCTGGCGCCGTCGAAGCCGGCGGCGAGAAAGGCGGTGCGCGCGCCCTCCATGATCTGGCGCCGCTTGGCCCCGCCGTCGAGCGCCTCGGCGCCCGCGCCCTCGATCAATTCCCCGTCGGTCGCGGCCATGCTGATCCTTCCCGAGCGCGCGGCTCCGGCCCGGACGCCCTCCCGGCGTCCGGGCGTTGCAAAATCTTGACCGAACCGTTCGGTTCGACCTTGATTTAATCGACCGGTGGGTCTAAGTCAACAGTGAGTGACCGAACGGTTCGGTCGATCCGCTTCGAATTCGCATCCGGGGACACCATGGCCCAAGACACCGACGTCAGCATCCCGGCCACCGTCGCCCAGCCGCAGTCCGCCGCCCAGATGATGGCGCCCGCGGGGGCCGGCGGCGCGCTCGCGCCGATCCGGAAGCCGAGAGCGCGGCGCTCGATCCGCAGCCTCGTCCTTCCGGCGATCCTCGTGGCCGGCTTGGCCTATGGCGGGTCAAAGGCCTATGAATGGTTCGTCGAGGGGCGCTTTCTGGTCTCGACCGACGACGCCTATGTCGGCGCCGACACGGCGATCATCGCCGCCAAGATTTCGGGCCATGTCGCGCTGGTCGCCGCCGCCGCCAATTCGCAGGTCCATGCGGGCGACGTGCTGGTGAAGATCGACGACGGCGACTACCGGATCGCGGTCGCGGCCGCCAGGGCCAAGATCGCCACCCAGGACGCGACGATCGCGCGCATCGGTCAGCAGGTCGAGGCGCAGCGCGCGGTCATCGCCCAGACCCAGGCGCAGGCCGACGCGGCGCGCGCCCAGCTGGAATCCAGCCAGGCCGACCGCGACCGCGCCGCGCTCGAATACGACCGGTCGCAGAAGCTCGCCGCCACCAGCTTCGGATCGCAGCAGCGGCTCGAGCAGGCCGCCGCCGATCGCGCGCGCACCGCCGCCTCGCTCGCCGGCGCCGGCGCCAGCCTCGCCGGCGCGCAGGCCGCGCAGAGCGGGGCCAAAGCCAATCTGGAAGTCCTGGCGGCGCAGAAGGTCGAGGCCGAACGCACGCGCGGCGAACTCGAGACCGCGCTCGCCAAGGCCGAGCGCGACCTCGGCTTCGCCACGATCACGGCGCCGTTCGACGGCGTGGTCGGCAACCGCGCGGCGGAACTGGGCGAATATGTCCAGCCCGGCACGCGGCTGCTCGCACTGGTGCCGCTCGCCAGCGCCTATGTCGACGCCAATTTCAAGGAAACCCAGCTCGGCGCGATCCGGCCCGGCCAGAAGGTCGACGTCGCCGTCGACTCGCTCGACGGGCGGGTGATCGAGGGCGTGGTGACCTCGGTCGCCCCGGCGTCCGGCTCGCAATTCTCGCTGCTGCCGCCCGACAATGCGACCGGCAATTTCACCAAGGTCGTCCAACGCGTCGCCGTGCGCATCGCGCTGCCCGCCGAGGCGCTCGCCAAGGGCGATCTGCGGCCGGGCCTGTCGGTCGTCGCCTCGGTGCGCACGCGCGACGAATCGCTGCCGAGGCCGACCCTTCTCGGCGCGCTCGGCTTCGACGCCTCCGCCCAGGGCGCCAGGACCGCCGGGGCGGCCGCGCCATGAGCGGGGCCGCGGCCGCGCTTCCCGCGCCGGCCAGGGCGCCGGCGCCCGCCAGGTCCGAGGCGCTCGACCTGCGCAAGCTCGCCGCCTTCATCTTCATGGTGTTCGGCATGTTCATGGCGATCCTGGACATCCAGATCGTCTCGGCCTCGCTGTCGGAAATCCAGGCCGGCCTGTCGGCCTCGTCGGACGAGATCACCTGGGTCCAGACCAGCTATCTCATCGCCGAAGTCATCATGATCCCGCTTTCGGGATTCCTGTCGCGCGCCTTCTCGACCCGCTACGTCTTCGTCGCCTCGGCGGCGGGCTTCACGCTGATGAGCTTCTTCTGCGCGGGCGCCTCCTCGATCAACGAGATGATCTTCTGGCGCGCGCTGCAGGGCTTCATCGGCGGCGGCATGATCCCGACCGTGTTCGCCTCCGCCTACACGATCTTCCCGCGCAGCAAGCAGCCGATCGTCGCCCCGATCATCGGCCTCGTCGCGACGCTGGCGCCGACGATCGGGCCGACCGTCGGCGGCTATCTGACCGACGCCTTCTCCTGGCATTGGCTGTTCCTGGTCAACGTCATTCCCGGGATCATGGTGTCGACCGCCTGCTGGTTCCTCATCGATTTCGACGAGCCGGATCTGACGCTGCTGAAGAATTTCGACTGGTACGGCCTCGCCGGCATGGCCGGCTTCCTCGGCGCGCTCGAATATGCGCTGGAGGAGGGGCCATCGAAGGACTGGCTCGAGAGCGGGCCGGTCAGCTTTGCGATCGTCCTGTCCGCGGTCAGCGCGATCCTGTTCTTCTGGCGGGCGTTTCGCGCGCCCCAGCCGATCGTCGACCTCACCGCGTTCCTCGACCGCAATTTCTGGACCGGCTCGCTGTTCTCGTTCGTGATGGGGATCGGGCTCTACGGCCTGACCTACATCTATCCCGTCTATCTCGCCACGGTTCGCGGCTATTCCTCGCTGATGATCGGCAAGACGATGTTCGTCACCGGCGTGTGCATGTTCATCATGGCGCCGATCTCGGGCCGCCTGATGGGCAAGGTCGATCCGCGGCTGATGATCGCGATCGGCTTCGCCGGCTTCGGCCTCGGCACGCTGCAGGCCTCCTACATAACGGCCGACTGGGATTTCTGGGAACTGCTGGTTCCGCAGATCCTGCGCGGCTTCTCGCTGATGCTGTGCATGGTGCCGATCAACAATCTCGCGCTCGGCACGATGCCGCCGCAGCGGATCAAGAACGCCTCGGGCCTGTTCAACCTGACCCGCAATCTGGGCGGCGCGGTCGGGCTCGCGCTGATCAACACGCTGCTCGACAAGCGCGAGGATCTGCATATCGCGCGCCTCCACGAGGCGGTGTCCTGGGGGCGCGGGCGCGCCGACGAGACGCTCGCCGAGCTGACCGGCGCCCTCGCCGCGCGCGGTTCCGACGCGGCCCTGGCGGCGACCCGGCAGATGATGCTGATGGCCAGGCGGCAGGCCGAAATCCTGGCGCTCGGCGATGTCTTCCTCGCGCTGACGGCGATTTTCTTCGCGCTGGTCGCGCTGGCGCCGATGATGCGCAGGCCGCAGATGATGGGCGGGGGCGGCGGCCACTGAGGCCGCCGGACCGTCCTCAGCCGAACAACGAGGCCAGGATCGTCGGCGCGAAATACCCGAAGCCCATCAGCGCCGCGCCGATCACGCCCAGTCCCATGCTGAGCCAGATCAGCGCGGCTATGCCGGTGATGATCGAGGCCGAGGCGAGCACGATCGCGATCTGCAGCAGGCCGCTGGCATATTCGAAATGGTCGAGCCGCTGGTTCGCGCGCTCGCGCGCCTCCACGGCCGCCTTGGCGCGCTCCTGAATCGCCGCCATGCCGTCGGGCGTCTCGGTTTCGAGCCGCTCGATCGTGGCCTTCCAGGTCGCGACCTGCTTGTCGATCGCTTCGACGACCTTGGGATCGGCGCCCGGCAGGCGGCCCAGTTGCGCCTGCGCGATGACGGCGTCGAGGACGCTCGTCCGGATTTTCTTGGCCTGATAGAAATTATAGTCGTCCGACGCCTCGATGTTCTTCTCGGTCGAGCGATGCTCGGCATTCTTGCCGCCCGCCTCCGACACGGCGAGAAACAGCGCGAGAATGGCGATCAGCAACGCCACCCGCTTGTCGTCGGTCTCGATCTTCTCGTCCAGGCCCTCGGTCATGCGTTCTCCTCCGCTATGGCGATGCGTCGGCTGCCGGTCGGCCGGGGCGGTCCGGCCGCCGCCCGCCCCGACGCGGGCCCGGGCGCGGCAAGTTCAGCGCTCCACGGCGGTCGACTGCAAGTGACGCTGCGGGAGCGGCGCCGGGGCCTCGCCGGGGCTGGGCGTGCGGCCCGGCGGCGCCGGGGCGTCGAGGCCGACCGGCCGCGGCCCGACACGCGGCGGCGCCGCGTCGCCGGCGCCCAGGCGGAGGACCTCCGCGGCGAGCTGGGCGATCGCCGCGCGCAGCGCGCGGTCGCCTGACGCCGCCGGCTCCGCTTCGCGCCCGGCGAGCGCCGCCTCGGCCTCGGCGAGCCGGCGCCGGGTCCGGTCGAGGTCGGCCGTCGTCATCTCCATCGCGGCGGCGGCGCGGTCCTTGCTCGCCTGCGCGGCGACGAGCTCGGTGTGCATCCGCGCGACCGCGCTCGCCGCCTCGCGCAATTCCCTCGCCCAGGCCGCCCGTTCGGCCTTCGTCGCGGCGGCTTCGGCGGAATCGGCCGGCGCGCGCTCCCGCGCGGCGGACGGCCCCTCGATTTCGGCGAGCCGGCGGCGGGCGCGCTCGAGTTCGCCGCTCGTCCGCTCGAGGGCGATGACGGTCCGGTCCTTGTTCGCAAGCGCGGCGCCGAGCTCGGCGTTCGTGCGTGCGACGGTGTTGGCCGCCTCGCGCAATTCCTTCATCCAGCCCGCCCGCTCGACTCCGGCGGTGCCGGCGCCGGACCTGGCCAGGCGCAGCGCGTCGGCGAGTTGCATCTCGAGGCCGGCCGCGCGCGTCTCCAGGCCGGCGATCTCGGCGCGCTGGTCGTCGCCGAGGGTCTCCAGCGCGACGCGCTGCTCGTGCAGCGCGTCAATCTGCGCGGCGGCCTCGTCGAGCCGCGCGGCGAAATCGTGGAGCGCCGACTGGGCCGCGCCGAGATTGCCCTCGAGACCGAGGATGACGCGCTCCCGCGCCGCCAGTTCGCCGCGAAGATCGACGATTTCGCCGCCGAGGGCCGCGTTCCTCGACTCCAGCGCGACGATCTCGACGGCCCGGCGGCCGAGATCCACGCGGTGGCGGGCGGCGGCGTCCTGGATGTTGGCCAGCCGGCGCTCGAGCCTGTGCTGTTCGAGCGCGTGTTCGGCGCGCAGAAGATCGCGCTCGGCGACGATGTCCTTCATCGACAGCGGCGCCAGCAGGCGCGCCCGCGCCGAGGCGAGGCGCATCGCGCGGCGGCCGAAGGCGGGCAGGATCAGCAGCCCGGCGAGGCCGGCCACGATGAGGCCCGCAAGGAAGAACATCGCCGGTTCGATCAATTCGCCCTACCCGATGTGACGATGGCCGTCCAGCATCGCATAGCGCCAGAATGAAGCAAAACGCAACGGGGGAGGCGTCGACGCAACCGGAGCGGCCGCCCGAGCGGCCCCGCCAGGGCGGGTCGGCGGCCCGCATCGGGCCGCCGGCTCGTCCGCGTGGACCTGCGGGGCCATGGGAGCGCGCCGGCGCGCCTGGCCTCAGAAGGGGTTCCAGGTCGCGCGCGGGGTGAACTTGAGATAGCTGATGTTGATGCCGAGCCGCGCGCCGACGCCGGTGCGGATCGGCACCACGATGATGCTCTCCGCGCCCAGCGCCGTGAAGCCGAAGCCGCCGATGAAATAGGCGGAGCCGTCTATGCCGCCGAACCGGCGAAAGATCGCGCCGACGCTCGGCAGGTTGTAGACCAGCATCATCGTCCGGTCGCCGTCGGCGCCGGCGTCGAAGCCGATCGACGGCCCCTGCCAGAACACCGGCTGATCGCCGGCGTTGCGCGTATATATCTTGCCCTCGCCATAGCGCAGTCCGCCGACGAAGGCGGCCGACGCCTCCTGCCCGAGGACATAGCCGTTCGGCTGCCCCCAGCGGCGCCCGGCCTCCTGGACCGCCTCGGCGAGCCCGCGCGACACCGCCCCGAAGAAACGGTGGCCGCTGTCGACCAGCTCGTTGGTCGAAAAAGCCTGCGGAGAATCGGCCCGGGCGGGGCCGCTCGCCGGGAACTGGCCCAGCGCCGCAAGGGCGCCGCCGGCCAGCATCGCGCGCCGGGTCACATTTGGCATCGTGTTCTCCCTGTCGCCGTCCGCAGCCGAGTTCCGTTCGAATTCGGTCCTTCCCGGCTGGACGGCGCCGTCGGCGAGCGCAGTCTGGCGCGCTCGGGTTTAGGTTGTGTTAAGCATCCGGTCGGCGGCGGCGCGTCTGGGATCGCCCCAGGCGACGAAGCCGCCGTTGCGCAACTGGCGATCGATCTTGCCGTAGCGCAACGGGCGACCGTCCTCGGCGAGCACCGCGCCCCCGGCCGCGCGCAGCACCGCGTCGCCCGCGGCGGTGTCCCATTCCATCGTCGGCCCGAAGCGCGGGTAGACGTCGGCGAGCCCCTCGGCGAGGGCGCAGAACTTCAGCGACGAGCCGGCGGACCGGCGCTCGCCGATCGGCAGCCGCGCCAGGAACGCCTCGGTCGCAGGATCGCAATGGGACCGGCTGGCCAGGGCGACGAGCCCGTCGGCGGGCGCCGCGCGGGTCCCGATCGGGCGCCATGCCGATCGCTCGGGCAGCGGCGCGCCGACCGCCGCCTCGCAGACGAAGGCGTGTTCGCCGCCGAACCAGAGCCGCCCCAGCGCCGGCGCGTAGACGGCGCCGGCGACCGGCGCCGCGTCGCGCACCAGCGCGATATTGATCGTGAACTCGCCGTTGCCGGCGATGAACTCGCGGGTTCCGTCGAGCGGGTCGACGAGGATGAAGCTGGGCCCGATCGCGTCCTGCGCGCCGCGCGCGACCGATTCCTCGGCGACGATCGGGATCGACGAGGCGCGCGCGCGCAACTCGGCGACAATCAGCGCCTCGGCCTGCTCGTCCGCGATCGTCACCGGGCTGGCGTCCCTCTTGGCGCGCACCACGCAGCCGCGCGCGTATTCGCGCATCACCACCGGTCCCGCGGCGAGCGCGATCGCCGCGAAGAACGCCGCGATCGAGTCCCGCGACGGCGCGTCCATGTCGATCAGCGCGATGTCTGGCGTGGCGTTCATCAGCCGACCCGGTGCGACGGATTGCGAAGTCTTCGGGGCGAGGTTAATCCCATATCGAGAGAATTAGCCAGCCGGGCTGATTCGGCGGGAAGCGAACCGGCCGTCGGCCCGGCGCCGGCCGAAGCCGCGGCGCGCCGGTCGGCGGATGAACGCAGGAATCGTGCAATGACGACATTCGCCCTCGACGGCATGGATCTGGCGGCGCTCCTGTGTTCGCGGGTCTGCCATGACGTGATCAGCCCGGTCGGGGCGATCATCAACGGCCTCGAAGTGCTGGAGGACGAAAAGGAGGCCGAAATGCGCGAAATCGCGCTCGACCTCATCAAGAAGAGCGCGGCGGCCGCCTCCGCGCGGCTGCAATTCTGCCGGCTGGCCTATGGCGCGGCCGGATCCGTGGGCGCCTCGATCGACACCGGCGACGCCGAGAACGTCACCCGCGGCCTCATCAACAACGATCGCACCAAGCTCGTCTGGAACGCGACGCGCCGATACGCGCCCAAGAACAAGGTCAAACTGGTTCTCAACCTGTGCCTGATCGCCATCTCGGTAATTCCGCGCGGCGGGGTGGTCACGGTCGCGCTGAGCGGCGAGGGCGAGGCTCTGGAAGCCCTGGTCGAGGCCAAGGGCCCCAACGCCCGTCTCGCGCATGGCGTCGCCGCCCTGATCGCGGGGACCGTGGAGGGCGGCTCGGTCGACGCCCATTCCATCCAGGCCTATTACACCGGTCTCGTCGCGCGCTCCTGCGGCCTGCAGGTCACGATCGAGACCGCGGCGGACTCGATCGCATTGCGCGCGAGCCTCGCCGTGGAGACCGCGCTCGCCGCTCCGGGCTGAGTGCGGCGGCGCGCGCGGTTCAGCGCTCCTTAACGCTATCGGGTTACCATCCCGCCGGTGAGCGATCCGAGACCCGCCGCGCGGGCGCGACCGGATCCGCCGAATCGGCCCGGCCGGCGTCGGACGGCGCGCAGAGGAGCATGAGATGAAACACGTACTCGTCGTCGACGACTCGCCGGTGATCCGCAAGATCGCGCGCCGGATTCTCGACGGCATGCGCATTCAGACTTCGGAGGCGAACAATGGCAGGGACGCGCTGGCGGCCTGCGCGTTGCGGATGCCCGACGCGATCATGCTCGACTGGAACATGCCGGTCCTCGACGGCTTCGGCTTTCTCAAGCAGCTGCGCAACCTGCCCGGCGGCGAGTGGCCCAAGGTGATCTTCTGCACCAGCGAATATGACGTCGCCCAGATCGCCCGCGCGATGCATTCGGGCGCCAATGAAGTCATGATGAAGCCGTTCGACCGCGAAATCGTGAAGGCCAAGCTGGTCGCGATCGGCCTCGACTGACGCCCGCAGGCGGCCTACAGGCCGACTGGTCGGCCGACGATCGCCACGCTCATCGCGCCGTCGCCGAACAGCCGCGCGCAGACCCGGCGCGCGTCCTCCATCGTCACCGCCTCGATGAGGCGGTTGCGCTCGGTCAGCCATTCCGGGCCGAAGCCGTCCATCTGGATGTGGACGAGCTGGCCGGCGATCTTGGCCGAGGTGTCGAAGCGCAGGGGATAGGACCCGACCAGATATTTCTTGCCCTTGACGAGTTCCTCCTCGGTCGGGCCATGGCGCGCGAGGTCGAGAATCTCGGCGACGATCACGTCGAGCGATTCCTTGGCCCGCTCGTTCTTGGTCGAAGTGCCGCCGTGCAGGAAGCTCGCATGGTCGAGCGAGGAGATCGAGGTCGAGACCGAATAGGCCAGTCCGCGCTTTTCGCGCACCTCGCGGAACAGCCGCGACGACAGGCCGGTGCCGCCGCCCAGGATATGGGCGGCCAGGACGCTGGTCATGTAGTCGGGGTCATGGCGGGGGAAACTGGGCCGGCCGAACCGGATCGTCGATTGCGGGACGTCGAGATCGACGATCTCGGTCGTCCCGATCCCGGCGAACGTCGGGTCGGCCACCGGCGTCAGCGCGCCGCTCGCCGGCAGGTCGGCGAACGCCCGGTCGATCAGGCGCGCGGCGCGCTCGGCGTCGATCGCTCCGACGATGCCGACATGCAGGGCGCCGCGGTTGACGAGCCTGCCGGCGAGCGCGACGAGGTCGGCGCGCTCGACGCCCGCCAGGCTCTCGAGCGTCCCGTTGGTCGGCGCGCCGTAGGGATGGCCGGGAAAGCTGCGCGCTCGCCAGGTGCGGCCCGCCAGCGAGCCGGGATCGTTCGCCTCGTGCCTCAGGCTGGCGCTCAATTGCTCGCGCACCCGCACGATCGGCGCCGCGTCGAGGCGCGGCGCGTTGATCGCCAGGCGCAGCAATTCGGCGGCGCGGTCGGCGTTGCGGATCAGCGCGCGCATCCGGCCGCCCAGATGGTCGCGGTCGCAGTTGAACGAGAGTTCGATCGCCTTCTCGTCGAGCGCCTGCTGGAACGCCTGCGAGTCGAGATCGCCGGCCCCCTCGTCGAGCAGGGCGGCGAGCATGGTGGCGCTCCCCGTCTTGCCCGGCGGGTCCTGCGCCGCGCCGCCCTTGAAGGCGAATTCGAGCGACAGCAGCGGCACCGCATAGTCCTCGACCAGCCAGGCCTTGACGCCGCGCGGCGTCACGATCTCCTGGACGTTGACGGCGCGCGAAAGAGTCCGGCTGGCGACTGGGGCGTTCATGGGCGTTTCCGTCCGGCGCCTCTGCGCCGTTCTCGTTGGCTCGGTCCGCGTTGGCGTCGCCGGCTTCACGCGCCGGCGGGCTCCTCGAGCGGCAGAAGGTGGCCGGTGACGGCCTTGCGGCGGTCGAGATGCTTTCGCGCCGCCGCGAGGATCGCGGCGGGCTCGACGGCCTCGATCCGCGACGGCCATTGCCTGATGTCGTCCATGGTCAGGCCGGTCGCCAGCGAAGATCCGTACCAGCGCGCCAGCATCGCCTGGCTGTCCTGCGCGTAGATGGCGTCGGCGACCAGCCGGGTCTTGGCGCGCTCGAGCGCGCCGGCGTCGACGCCGTCGGCGATGAAGCGCGCGAGGATCGCGTCGATCGCGTCGTCGAGCGTCTCCATCGTGACCCCCGGCGTCGGCATCGCATAGAGAAAGAACCGCGTCTCGTCGAGCGCGGTTCCCATGTAATGGGCGCCGGCGACGACGGCGATCGGCTCGTCGAGGACGAGCGACCGGTAGAGCAGGCTCGTCTGCCCGCCGCCGAGCAGATGGGCGAGCACTTCGAGCGCCTCGGCCTCGCCGGGCTCAGCGGTGCGGAACGAGGGCGCCAGATAGCAGCGCTGCCAGCTCGGCTGCTCGACCTTCTCGTCGCTGAGCGTCACCAGACGGCGGGCCACCGGCGCCGGCTCCTGCGGGCGCTTGCGCTGCGGCGGCGCGCCGCGCGGCTTGATCTTGCCGTAGTTGAGCTCGGCCAGCCGCCGGACCTCGCCCGCCTCGACGTCGCCGGCGACGATCAGGATGGCGTTCTCCGGGGTGTAGAACCTCTGATAATAAGCGAGCGCGTCGGCGCGCTCCAGGCCCTCGATCTCGTGGCTCCAGCCGATGATCGGGGCGCCGTAGGGGTGGTGAGTGAACAGGGCGGCCTGGACCGCCTCGTTGAGCTGGGCGCCAGGGTCGGCGTCGCAATGCATGCGTCGCTCCTCGAGCACGACGTCGCGCTCGGGGCCCACGATCTCGTCGGTCAGCACCAGGCCGGTCATGCGGTCGGCCTCGAACTCCATCATGACCCCGAGATGCTCCTTGGCGACGCGCTGGAAATAGGCGGTGTAGTCATTGCCGGTGAAGGCGTTCTCCTGGCCGCCGAGTTCGGCGATCACGTCGGAGAATTCGCCCTGCGGATGCAGCGCCGTGCCCTTGAACATCAGATGCTCGAGGAAATGCGCGATGCCGGATTTGCCCGGCGGATCGTCCGCCGATCCGTTGCGGTACCACACCATATGGGTGACGACCGGCGCGCGATGGTCGGGGATGACCACCACGCTGAGGCCGTTGTCGAGCGTGAAGTCGATGATGCCGGGGCTGTCGGCCATGCGCGCCGACTCGGAGAGCAGGGAAGGCGAATCGGTGAAGAGATCGGAAGCGGACGGGGGAGGCGAGGACATCGGCGCCTGTGGGTGGGAGGGGAAGCGGCGACGCCGGACGCGTCGCC
>JBEKZS010000132.1:0-11911 GCA_049509635.1 Roseiarcus sp. | reverse complement strand
GGACCAAGGTCAAGAAGGACCTCGCCGCGGCGCAGACGATCCTCGACGCGGATCATTTCGGTCTCGACAAGGTCAAGGAGCGCATCGTCGAATATCTCGCCGTCCAGCAGCGCGCCAACAAGCTCACCGGGCCGATCCTGTGCCTCGTCGGCCCGCCCGGCGTCGGCAAGACCTCGCTCGGCAAGTCGATCGCCAAGGCGACCGGGCGCGAGTTCGTCCGCATGTCGCTGGGCGGCGTGCGCGACGAGGCGGAGATACGCGGCCACCGGCGCACCTATATCGGCTCGATGCCCGGCAAGGTCATCCAGTCGATGCGCAAGGCCAAGTCGTCCAATCCGCTGTTCCTGCTCGACGAGATCGACAAGATGGGGATGGATTTCCGCGGCGATCCGTCCTCCGCGCTGCTCGAGGTGCTCGACCCCGAGCAGAATTCGACCTTCAACGACCATTACCTCGAGGTCGACTACGACCTGTCGAACGTGATGTTCGTCACCACGGCCAACACGCTGAACATTCCGCCGGCGCTGATGGACCGCATGGAGATCATCCGGATCGCCGGCTACACCGAGGACGAGAAGGTCGAGATCGCCAAGAAGCACCTGCTTCCCAACGCGACCGCCAAGCACGGCCTCGACCCCAAGGAATGGGTCGTCGAGGACGGCGCCCTGCTCGAGCTGGTGCGCCGCTACACGCGCGAGGCGGGGGTGCGCAACCTCGAGCGTGAGATTTCAAACCTCGCGCGCAAGGCGGTCAAGGAGCTGCTGACGACCAAGAAGAAGAAGATCGTGGTCGCGGCCGCGACCGTGTCGGAGTTTCTCGGCGTTCCGAAATATCGCTACGGCGAAATCGAACTTGACGATCAGGTCGGTCTCGTCACGGGGCTCGCCTGGACCGAGGTCGGCGGCGAACTGCTGACGATCGAGGGCGTCATGATGCCCGGCAAGGGCCGCATGACGGTGACGGGCAATCTGAAGGACGTCATGAAGGAATCGATTTCGGCGGCGGCGTCCTACGTGCGTTCGCGCGCGGTCGATTTCGGGATCGAGCCGCCTCTGTTCGATCGGCGCGACATCCACGTCCACGTCCCCGAGGGCGCGACCCCGAAGGACGGCCCTTCGGCGGGCGTGGGCATGGCGACGGTGATCGTCTCGATGCTGACCGGCATTCCGGTGCGGCACGATATTGCGATGACCGGCGAGGTGACGCTGCGCGGCCGCGTGCTGCCGATCGGCGGGCTCAAGGAGAAGCTGCTCGCCGCCTTGCGCGGCGGCATCAAGAAGGTCCTGATCCCCGAGGACAACGCCAAAGATCTCGCCGAGATTCCCGACTCGGTGAAGAATGGCCTCGAGATCGTGCCGGTCTCGCGGATGGAGGAGGTGCTCAAGCACGCGCTGGTGCGTCAGCCGCGCCCGATCATCTGGGAAGAGGACGTCAAGGCGGCGACCGCGGCGATAGCCAAGGACGAAGAAGTCTCCGGAGTCGTCGCCCATTGACCGCCCGGCACGGACCCCGCGGGGGGTCCGATCCTCGCCGCGAGCGCCGCAAGACCCCCGGGTTTGCGGCGCTCTCTGCATGGTAATGGTGCAAAAGCCCCGGAAATCGGCAGTATTTGGCTCTCCAGCGGGCGCAATCGCTTGCGTTTGCGCGTGATATTAAGGAGCTATGGGACGCACGCCGGCGTCGATTCGTGCCGCCGCGGTCGCACGCAACGCGCGAGAATCGCGCAGGCGTCGCGCAGATCGTCAGTTCAAACGCAGGAGAGGCCAAATGAATAAACTGGAGCTCGTCGAGCACGTCGCGAAGGAAGCGGAATTGACCAAGGCGAGCGCCGCAGCCGCGCTCGACGCCATCCTCGACGGCATCGGCAAGTCGCTGAAGAAGGGCGACGAGGTGCGGCTCGTCGGATTCGGCACGTTTTCGGTTCGCGAGCGCGCCGCCGGCAAGGGGCGCAATCCCGCCACCGGCAAGGAAATCAAGATTCCCGCCTCGAAGAACGCGCGGTTCAAGGCAGGCGCGGCGCTCAAGGCGAGCCTCAACAAGGCGAAGGCGGCCAAGAAGTAGCGCCCTGGCCGATCGTTCCGTCGGCGGCCGGCCGGGGGTCCCGACGGACGGCGCGGCGAAATCCCGGGAGAACAGGGCGGCCGGCGCGGTCGCCCTCTTTTCGCCAGGTCGACGGCGCGCGATCGCGACGACTGGAAGTTTGCGTCGCCCTCGCGCCGGTATAGGATTCCCGACGCGGATCGGATCGCGCCGGGCGGTTAGCTCAGTTGGTAGAGCATCTCGTTTACACCGAGAGGGTCGGCGGTTCGAGCCCGTCACCGCCCACCATGCGAAAGAGCCAACCATGATCGAGAGATGGCCCCGGGCGGCGATTGGGATCCTCGCACTGGTCATGGTGCTGACGTGGTCTGTGGCCCCGGACTTCGCCTTCGCCCAGGCCTCGGCGATGAGCTTCCGGCTGGCCCAGCTCGACGCCCGCGCCTGCGGCGCGCGCTGTCCTCGGGTCATCGTCGCCGAAGGCGTCATCGAGGAGGATACGCCCGAGAATTTCATCGCCTTCCTGCAATCGATGTCGGGCGCCGCGAACGTCCGCGACGTCGTCGTCATCGATTCTCCCGGCGGCCGCGTGGTGGCCTCGATGCGTCTGGGCGCCGCGCTGCGCAAGCTGCGCGCCGCCGTCATCGTCGCGCGGTTCAGCGGAGGCGACGATCTGGCGCTGCCGACGGCGGGTCAATGCATGTCGGCCTGCGTCTATGCGATGATGGGCGGCGTCAGGCGGATCGTGCCGCCGCAGAGCCGGCTCGGGATCCACCGCATGTCGAGCCAGGAAGGCGGCGGAATTCCCGGCCGTCTCTCCTCGGCGCCGGCCACTTCCTACGCATCGGCGGACATGGTGAGCGCCCTCGCCACCTACGCAGCCCAAATGGGGGTGAGCCCGACCGTGATCCGCCTCGCGGAGCGCATCCCGCCCCAGGAAATCCACATCGTCAGCCCTGGAGAATTGCGCCGCTGGCGGCTCGCCTCGCCCAGGTTCTAGCTTGGCGGCGGGTTGCTCGCGCTTGACTTGCGACAGGCCGTGCCCTATCCGGCACTCCTCCCTCGCGGGGGTGTAGCTCAGTTGGTTAGAGCGCCGGCCTGTCACGCCGGAGGTCGCGGGTTCGAGTCCCGTCACTCTCGCCATTTCCCCGCCGCCATCCAGCCGGTTTCCCGGACCCGCCGGCGCCGCGCGGGACGCGGTCGCCGCGCGACAATTCGTCTTCGACGCGCGTTTCGCCTTGCATGGTTCGCTGCGCTGCGATACGCCTGCGACCGGTGTTCCCGGCGCGAAGTCGGCACGGGTCCGGGCTCGCGCCAAGCGGGGTCCGGCGCTTCGCTCCCATCGACCGGACGACTCGGAGAGCGTATGCCGAGCCTCATTTCGGACTATCTGCCGCTCGTGGTGTTCATCGCCATTGCGGCCGGTCTCGGCGGCGTCCTGCTCGCCGCGCCGTTCCTGGTCGCCTACAAGAGCCCCGATCCGGAAAAGGTCTCGGCCTACGAGTGCGGCTTCAATCCGTTCGACGACGCCCGCATGAAGTTTGACGTGCGCTTTTACCTGGTCTCGCTGTTGTTCATCATCTTCGATCTCGAGATCGCCTTCCTGTTCCCCTGGGCGATCGCGTTCCACGACATCGGCGCCTTCGGCTTCTGGTCGATGATGCTGTTCCTCGGCGTGCTGACCGTCGGCTTCGTCTACGAATGGAAAAAGGGGGCGCTGGAATGGGATTGACCGCCAGGGCGTCCGCGAGCGGCCTCGCCCCCGCGCCGCGCGGGCTCATCGATCCGGCGACCGGCAAGCCAATTCACGCCGATGATCCGTTTTTTGGCGCCCTCAACGACCAACTCGCCGACAAGGGCTTTCTCATAACGACGACCGACGATCTCATCCAATGGGCGCGCACGGGCTCGCTGATGTGGATGACGTTCGGCCTCGCCTGCTGCGCGGTCGAGATGATGCAGCTGTCGATGCCGCGCTATGACGTCGAAAGGTTCGGGTTCGCGCCACGCGCGAGCCCGCGGCAGTCGGACGTGATGATCGTGGCCGGCACGCTGACCAACAAGATGGCGCCGGCGTTGCGCAAGGTCTACGACCAGATGCCGGAGCCGCGCTATGTCATCTCGATGGGATCGTGCGCCAATGGCGGCGGCTATTATCACTATTCCTACGCGGTCGTGCGCGGCTGCGATCGCATCGTGCCCGTGGACATCTACGTGCCGGGCTGTCCGCCGACCGCCGAGGCGCTGCTCTACGGCGTGCTGATGCTGCAAAAGAAAATCCGGCGGACGGGGACGATCGAGCGCTAGAGCCTCGAGGCGCGCGCCGCCGCGGGAGGCGGCCGTTCGAAATCGGGTCGGAATTGGGCGGGGCGCGCTCCTTGTTCGCCGCCCGGCCCTCGCGAACCGTCTGCGGCGGGGGCGGGCGTTGCGGCGCGGATGCAGGTCGGGGCGACATGGACGAGGCACTCAGGACGATCGGCGAAAGGACCAGCGCGGCGCTAGCCGGCGCGGTCATCGGCGTCGAATTCGCCTTCGGCGAATTGACGCTGCTGGCCGAGCCAGCGCGGATCCTCGAGGTGCTGACCTTCCTGCGCGACGATCCGGGCTGCCAGTTCGTCTGCTTCACCGACCTGTGCGGCGCCGACTATCCCGAGCGGGAGAAGCGTTTCGACGTCGTCTACCACCTGCTGTCGCCGAAGCTGAACCTGCGCGTGCGCGTCAAGGTCGCGACCGACGAGGCGACGCCGGTCCCTTCCGCAATCCCGGTGTTCCCGGCCGCCGATTGGTGCGAACGCGAGACCTACGACCTGTTCGGCGTCCTGTTCGACGGCCACCCGGATCTCCGGCGGCTCCTCACCGACTATGGATTCGAGGGCCACCCGCTGCGCAAGGATTTCCCGATGACCGGCTTCGTGGAAGTCCGCTATGACGACGAGGAAAAGCGCGTCGTCTACGAGCCCGTGCGGCTGAACCAGGAGTTTCGCCAGTTCGACTTCCTGAGTCCGTGGGAAGGGGCGGGGCTGCCCGGCGACGAAAAGGCGGAGACCTGAGCGATGGCGGCTTTCCTCCGGCGCATCGCGATCATCGCGGCCATCGCCGTCGCCGGCGGCCCCGCGGCGCGCGCCGTCGAGGCGACGACGCCCGACCAGTTCGAGGAGAAGCTGAAGACCTATGATCCGGACACGGCCGCGGCGGCGCTCGCCTATGCGAAGACCTTCAACGTGAAGGACATGTTCGCGAAGGCGGCGCCGCAGATAACGCAGAACCTCTCCCGGCAGCTGAAGAGCCAGAATCCCAACCTCAGCGATGACCAGACCCGGGAATTCATCGGCGCGTTCATGCAGAGCGCCCTGGTCGACAACGCCGAGGTCTTCGAGAAGGCGACGGTCCTCATCATGCTCGACATCTTCAGCAAGGACGAACTGGTCGCGCTGAACCAGTTCTATTCCTCGCCGGTCGGCGCCGGCATCCTCAAGAAGATGCCGGTGTTGTTGGGCCGCATGCCGGAGCTGTCCAAGGTGATGCAGACCTATGTCGTCCCACGCGCGCTGGAAGCGGCGCGGCAACATATGCGCGCGAGCGGCGTCGAGGTGAAGATATGAGCGGCGAGCCGGCGCTGGCGCAGCACAACCTGCGCAATTTCTCGATCAATTTCGGCCCGCAGCACCCCGCCGCCCATGGCGTCCTGCGGCTGGTCCTCGAACTCGACGGCGAAGTCGTCGAGCGGGTCGACCCGCATATCGGGCTGCTGCATCGCGGCACCGAGAAGCTGATGGAGGCGCGCACCTACCTGCAGAACGTGCCCTATTTCGACCGGCTCGACTATGTCGCGCCGATGAACCAGGAGCACGCCTATGCGCTCGCGATCGAGCGCCTGCTCGGCATCGAAGTGCCGCGCCGCGGCCAGCTGATCCGGGTGCTCTATTGCGAGATCGGCCGGCTGCTCTCGCATCTGCTCAACGTGACGACGCAGGCGATGGACGTCGGCGCGCTGACGCCGCCGCTCTGGGGCTTCGAGGAGCGCGAGAAGCTCATGGTGTTCTACGAGCGGGCGAGCGGTTCGCGGATGCACGCGGCCTATTTCCGTCCGGGCGGCGTCCACCAGGACCTGCCGCCGAAGCTGATCGACGACATCCACGCCTTCTGCGATCCGTTCCTGAAGGTCTGCGACGATCTCGAGACGCTGCTGACCGGCAACCGCATATTCAAGCAGCGCAACGTCGACATCGGCGTCGTCTCGCTCGCCGAGTGCTGGGCCCTCGGCTTCTCGGGCGTGATGGTGCGCGGCTCCGGCGCGGCGTGGGATTTGCGCAAGTCGCAGCCCTACGAATGCTACGAGGAGATGGATTTCGACATTCCGGTCGGCAAGAACGGCGATTGCTACGACCGCTATCTCATCCGCATGGAGGAGATGCGCCAGTCCGCGAGCATCATGAAGCAGTGCTGCGACAAGCTGCGCGGCCCGACCGGGCAGGGGCCCGTCTCGTCCGACGAGGGCAAGATCGTGCCGCCCAAGCGCGCCAGGATGAAGCGCTCGATGGAGGCGCTGATCCATCACTTCAAGCTCTACACCGAAGGCTTTCACGTGCCCGCCGGCGAGGTCTATGCGGCGGTCGAGGCGCCCAAGGGCGAGTTCGGCGTCTATCTCGTCGCCGACGGCACCAACAAGCCCTATCGCTGCAAGATCCGGGCGCCCGGCTTCACGCATCTGGCGGCGATGGACTTCATGTGCCGCAAGCACCTGCTCGCCGACGTCTCGGCGATCCTCGGCTCGCTCGACATCGTGTTCGGCGAGGTGGATCGGTGAGGCCGGGGCGGAATTTCGCCGGGCCGGACGGATCCGGTCCCTGCCCATATGGCGTCAGCGCGCCCTGGCGACCGGCGCCGCGCCGAGGCCCTACCGATGCATGGATTTGCTTGACATGACCGTCCGCCGCCTCGCCGAAATCCAGCCGCCCGATTTCGCCTTCACCGCTACGAACGCGGCCTGGGCGAAAACGGAAATCGCCAAATACCCGCCCGGCCGCCAGGCCTCGGCGGTGCTGCCGCTGCTCTGGCGCGCGCAGGAGCAGAACGCCTACTGGCTGTCCAAGCCGGCCATTGAGGCCGTCGCGGCGATGCTCGACATGCCGCTGATGCGCGTGCTCGAAATCGCGACCTTCTATTCGATGTTCAACCTGTCGCCGGTCGGGCGGCATCACGTGCAGCTGTGCGGCACGACGCCCTGCATGCTGCGCGGCGCCGAGGAGTTGAAGAAGGTCTGCGAAAACCGGATCGGCGGCCAGAACCACGTCACCGCCGACGGCGCCCTGTCCTGGGTCGAGGTCGAATGCCTCGGGGCCTGCTGCAACGCCCCGATGGTCCAGATCAACAATGACTATTACGAAGACCTCGACCCCGACAATTTCGCCAGGCTGCTCGACGACCTCGTCGCCGGCCGCCCGGTGAAGAAGGGGTCGCAGACCGGCCGGATCGGATCGGCGCCGATCGGCGGCCTGACTTCGCTGACGACGCTCTATGGCGTCGACGGGCGCGGGGTCCCGGACCGGAGCGATGCGGCGCCCGAGGCCGGCGGGCGCGGGGGCGCATGATGCTGCAGGACAAGGACCGCATTTTCACCAACCTCTACGGGCTCGGCGATTTCGGCCTCGACGGCGCCCGCAAGCGCGGCGGCTGGGACGGCACCAAGGCGATCATCGACAAGGGCCGCGACTGGATCATCGCCGAGATGAAGGCCTCGGGCCTGCGCGGGCGCGGCGGGGCCGGTTTCCCCACCGGCCTCAAATGGTCGTTCATGCCCAAGACTCCCGACCCGGCGCGGCCGTCCTACCTCGTCGTCAACGCCGACGAATCGGAGCCCGGCACCTGCAAGGACCGGGAAATCCTGCGCAACGATCCCCATACGCTGGTCGAGGGCTGCCTGATCGCCTCGTTCGCGATGGGCGCCAACGCCTGCTACGTCTATGTGCGCGGGGAATATATTTTCGAGCGCGAGCGCCTGCAGGCGGCCGTCGACCAGGCCTACGAGGCAAAGCTCATCGGCAAGGACAACGTCAACGGCTGGCCGTTCGATCTCTACGTCTACCACGGCGCCGGCGCCTACATCTGCGGCGAGGAGACGGCGCTGCTGGAATCGCTCGAGGGCAAGAAGGGCATGCCGCGGCTGAAGCCGCCGTTCCCCGCCAACGTCGGCCTCTACGGCTGCCCGACCACGGTCAACAACGTCGAATCGATCGCCGTCGCGCCGACCATCCTGCGCCGTGGCGGAGCGTGGTTCGCGAGTTTCGGCAAGCCCAACAACCTCGGCACCAAGCTCTTCTGCGTTTCCGGCCATGTGAACCGGCCGTGCAACGTCGAGGAGGAAATGTCGATCCCGTTCCGTGAGCTGATCGAGCGCCATTGCGGCGGCGTCCGCGGCGGCTTCGACAATCTGCTCGCGGTCATTCCCGGCGGGTCCTCGGTCCGCATGGTGCCCGCCGAGCAGATCATCGACTGCCCGATGGATTTCGATTCGCTGTCCAAATTGCGCTCCGGGCTCGGCACCGCGGCGGTGATCGTGATGGACAAGTCGACCGACATCATCCGCGCGATCGCCCGGATCTCATATTTCTACAAGCACGAGAGCTGCGGCCAGTGCACCCCCTGCCGCGAGGGCACGGGCTGGATGTGGCGGGTGATGATGCGCATGGCCGAGGGGCGCGCGCAGAGGAAGGAGATCGACATGCTGCTCGACGTCACCCGGCAGATCGAGGGCCACACGATCTGCGCGCTCGGCGACGCCGCCGCCTGGCCGATCCAGGGGCTGATCGCGCATTTCCGCCCGGAGATCGAAAAGCGCATCGACCAATATGCCGGCAATCCGCATGGCGAGCCGGCGCGGATCGCGGCGGAGTAGGGGCGTTGAGCGATGGAATTCTCAAAGAAGTCGTCGTCACGTTCTTGCTCGGCGGCGCGATGATCTGGGGCGCGGGCGACATGTTTCACGGCGCGCGGTTCATCTCGCACAATCTGCTGCTCGGCGGCGCTTCGGCCGTCGTTCTTGCTCCGCTATGCCTCGGTTTGAAAGCGGCCCGGGACCGGTTCAAATATGAGGACTCCGCGCGCCTCGTGATTTCGGGCCTGGCCGGCGCGGGCTCCCTGGCGGCGCTCGGCGGCCCTCTCGCCTGTGTTCCCCGCCCCTGGCAGCCGTCGAAGGACAAGGGCTCAACGGTATGACCAAGATCATCATCGACGGCAAGGAACTCGACATTCCCGCCGAATACACCCTGCTCCAGGCGTGCGAGGCGGCGGGCGCCGAGATACCGCGCTTCTGCTTCCATGAGCGGCTGTCGATCGCCGGCAATTGCCGCATGTGCCTGATCGAGGTGAAGGGCGGGCCGCCCAAGCCGACCGCGTCCTGCGCGATGTCGGTCCGCGACCTCCGCCCGGGACCGAAGGGCGAGCCGCCGGTCGTGGAGACCAATTCGCCGATGGCGCGCAAGGCGCGCGAAGGCGTCATGGAATTCCTGCTGATCAACCATCCCCTCGACTGTCCGATCTGCGACCAGGGCGGCGAATGCGACCTGCAGGACCAGGCGATGGCCTATGGCGTCGATTCCTCGCGCTATCACGAGAACAAGCGCGCCGTGGAGAACAAATATATCGGCGCGCTGGTCAAGACCTCGATGAACCGCTGCATCCATTGCACGCGCTGCGTGCGCTTCACCACCGAGGTCGCGGGCGTCTCGGAGCTCGGCGCGATCGGCCGCGGCGAGGACATGGAGATCACCACCTATCTCGAAAAGGCGATGACCTCGGAGCTGCAAGGCAATGTCGTCGACCTCTGCCCGGTCGGCGCGCTGACCGCCAAGCCCTACGAGTTTCACGCGCGGTCGTGGGAATTGTCCAAGACCGAGTCGATCGACGTGATGGACGCGCTGGGCTCGGCGATCCGCATCGACTCGCGCGGGCGCGAGGTCGTGCGCATCCTCCCGCGCGTCAACGAGGCGATCAACGAGGAGTGGATATCCGACAAGACGCGCCACGTCGCCGACGGCCTGAAGACCCAGCGGCTCGACCGCCCCTATGTGCGCGTCGACGGCAAGCTCGCGCCGGCGACCTGGCCGCAGGCCTTCGCCGCGATCGCCGCCCGGGCGAAAGCGACCCGCCCCGGGCGCATCGGCGCGATCGCCGGCGATCTCGCCGCCGTCGAGGAGATGTTCGCGCTGAAGACGCTGATGGATCGGCTCGGCGTCGCCAATCTCGATTGCCGGCAGGACGGCGCGAGGCTCGATCCCAAATTCGGGCGCGCCTCCTATATCTTCAATTCGACGATCGCCGGGATCGACGAGGCCGACGCGATCATGATCATCGGCTCCAATCCGCGCATCGAGGCGCCGGTGCTCAACGCGCGCATCCGCAAGCGCTGGCTCAAGGGCAATTGCCTGATCGGCGTGGTCGGCCAGAAGCTCGATCTCACCTATCCCCATAATTATCTGGGCGCCGGCCCGGACTCCCTGGCCGCCTTCGCCGGCCATCCGCCGGCCCGCAAGGAAAGGCCGATGTTCATCCTCGGCGCCGGCGCCCTCGCGCGCCCCGACGGCGCGGCGGTCCTTTCGCTGGCCGCCAAGGCCGCATTGTCGCTCGGCGTGATCAAGGACGGCTGGAACGGGTTCAACGTGCTGCAGAGCGCCGCCTCCCGCGTCGGCGGCCTCGATCTCGGCTTCACGCCGGGCGCCGGCGGGCTCGACGCGGCCGCGATGGCGGGGGCGAGCGCGCTCGATCTCCTGTTCAATCTCGGCGCCGACGAGATCGCGATCGGGCCCGGCGCCTTCGTCGTCTATATCGGAACGCACGGCGACCGCGGCGCCCAACGCGCCGACGTCATCCTGCCGGGCGCCGCCTATCCCGAGAAGACGGGCATATACGTGAACACCGAGGGGCGCCCGCAATTCGCCGAGCGGGCCACGTTCCCGCCGGGGGACGCGCGTGAGGACTGGGCGATCGTGCGCGCGCTCTCCGACGCGCTCGGCGCCAAACTGCCGTTCGATTCGCTCGGCCAGTTGCGCGCCGCGCTGTTCGCGGCCCATCCGCACCTCGCCGGGCTCGACGAGGTCGCGCCGGCGCAGGCCGATTTCGCCGGGCTGGCCGCGCAGGGCGGCGCGCTCGACAAGGCGCCGCTGATCACCGGGATCGGCGATTTCTACCTGACCAACCCGATCGCGCGCGCGTCGAGGACCATGGCGGAATGTTCTGCGCTCGCCCAGGCGCGACGGCTGCAGGCCGCGGAGTAGCCCCGATGATCGAACATGGCTGGCTCTGGCCCATCCTCGTCGCCGCGCTGAAGAGCGTCGTGCTGCTCGTCTGCCTGCTCGTCACCACCGCCTATTTCATCTACGCCGAGCGCAAGATCTGGGCTTCCGTGCATTTGCGGCGCGGACCGAACGTGGTGGGTCCGTGGGGATTGTTGCAGAGCTTCGCCGATTTCCTGAAGTTCATATTCAAGGAGCCGGTCATTCCCGCGGGCGCCAACAAGGGCGTGTTCGTCCTGGCGCCGTTCGTCGCCGTCATTCTGTCCCTGTCCGCCTGGGCGGTGATTCCGCTCGACGCCGGCTGGGCGATCGCCGACATCAACGTCGGGGTGCTCTATCTGTTCGCCGTCTCCTCGCTCGGGGTCTATGGGGTGATCATGGCCGGCTGGGCGTCGAATTCGAAATATCCGTTCCTGGCGGCGCTGCGCTCGGCCGCGCAGATGGTGTCGTACGAAGTCTCCATCGGCTTCGTCTTCATCACCGTGCTGCTGTGCGTCGGCTCGCTCAATCTCTCCGCCATCGTCGAGGCGCAGAACAGCCGCTGGGGCTTGCTCGGCTGGTATTGGCTGCCGCTATTGCCGATG
>JBEKZS010000131.1:0-11953 GCA_049509635.1 Roseiarcus sp. | reverse complement strand
CAGGGCGACCGCGCGCCCGCGCCAGCCGGAAGCGCAGCCTGGTCGTCGCGACGAGGCCGCCGAGGCGGGCGGCCGGCGGGCCGCCAGGACCACGCCGCCGCAGCGGACGCGGGTCGCCGGAGAGGGCGAATCCCGGCAGGGGGAGGATCGGGGACGGGGTCGTTCGGGACGGGGAGCCGGCCGGTCGTCCGAGGCTGCGCGTCGCGCGTCGCCAGACTCCGGCGAGCGCACCGCGCCGGTTCCGGGGGCCGGCAGGGACGAGCGCCCCCGTCGCGAGCGGAGACCGGAGCCGGTCGCCGCCGTCCCTCGCCGCGAAGCGCCGATCAACCTCGATTCCCCGTTCGCCAAGCTGCTCGCGCTGAAATTGCGGATGGAGGCCAAAGACAAGGACGATTGACGACGCGCTCCGGGCGCCGCGGCGGACGGGTCGCCGAAGGCGGGGTTCCGCGCGCCGGCGCCCGGACGAGCGCCCTCGCCTTGATCGCGAAGGCTTTATTCCCATGAACGGCGCGGCCAAATATCGGGCGCGAGCGCGCCGCGGCGGCCGGCGGCCGGCCCTCGGCTGCCGCGGCCCATGAATTTTTAGCGCGATTCGGCGACCATTTCTCCGGAGGTCTATTGCGCGCCAACTCCAAGGAAAGTACCGATGGGTCGCGCGCGGGCCGGTTTCCGCGGGCGCAAGCTTCGCCAATCGACGACAAGACCGCCGCGAGGACCCGTCTATGACGTATGTCGTGATCGAGAATTGTATCAAGTGTAAATATCTGGACTGTGTCGAAGTATGCCCGGTGGATTGCTTCTACGAGGGCGAGAACATGCTCGTCATCCATCCCGACGAATGCATCGACTGCGGCGTCTGCGAGCCCGAATGCCCGGCCGAGGCGATCAAGCCCGACACCGAGCCGAACCTGGAGAGCTGGCTTCGCCTCAATGCGGAATACGCCAAGGTCTGGCCGAACATCACGACCAAGCGCGAGCCTGAACCCGACGCGAAGGACTATGACGGGCGACCGGGCAAGCTGGACACGTTTTTCTCTCCGAAGCCGGGTCCGGGCGACTGATTTCGCGGTCGAGTCTATTCGGCTTCTCAGAATTAACCATAAAGTCGAAGGGCTCGCGAAATCTCGACGCCGCCTTTGATTTTTCATGCATTTTGTGATAAACGATGTTTTAATGATGTTTTGCCGCGAAGCGCGCGGCGTCCTGGCCGAGGTGGCCGGGCGCCGTCGGCTTTTGGAGCGTCGGCGAAGGCGTTCGGGCGGCGCCGTCGGACAAGGCGAAAGTTTCGCGTCGAAAAGCGCTCGAGCCGCCAGCACCGTCGGACGATCGCCGGGCGGCGAGGCTCGATTTGAGGAGAGGGTTGGCCATGTCGGCTCGCAAGAAGGCGCCAAAGAAAACCTCGATCCGGGCCTCGAAACCGGTCCGGGCGACCGCCAAATCCAACGCGGCCGGCAAAGCCAAGACCGCCAAGATCGCCACGAGGTCCGCCAAGCCGGTCCGCTCCGCCAAGAAGGCGGCGGTCAAGGCGAGCAAAGCCGCCCCCCGCGCGCGCGCCGCCGCCAAGAGCAAGTCGGCTCGGGCCAAATCGGGCCGGATCCCGGCGCCCGTGAAAGCGGTCGCAAAGCCGCGCAAGTCCAAGGCGGCGGCGAAGGCGAAGGCGAAGGTCGCCGTTCAGCCGGCGGGCCTCGCTCCGGCGCGCGCCGCGGGGCCGGCCATGGATCGCGTTGCCAACAAGAAATCCGAAAGCGCCAACAAGGGACACGAGACATTGCCGGTCACAGGTCAAGCAAAAACAATTCAGAACAAGGCGCCTGCGCACGGCGATAGCCAGCGGAACTCGAGTCAGCCCAATCCGGTCGCGACGGAGGCCGCCCCGAGCGCGCGGCCGGCGAAGTCCGCCAATTTGGAGAAGCAAGGCGCCCAGGACGAGACTGTCGCCCAGAAGACCGCGAAGAGCGCCGCCAATCGGCATGGTTTCAAGACCAACGAATTCATCGTCTATCCCGCTCACGGCGTCGGCCAGATCGTCGCGGTCGAGGAGCAGGAGGTCGCCGGTTTCCGCCTCGAACTGTTCGTCATCACCTTCGTCAAGGACAAGATGACCTTGCGCGTCCCGACCGGCAAAGTGTCCGGCGTCGGCATGCGCAAGCTCGCCGAGCCGGAGGCGGTCAAGAAGGCGCTCGACATCCTCCTCGGTCGTGCCCGCATCAAGCGCACGATGTGGTCGCGGCGCGCCCAGGAATACGAAACCAAGATCAATTCGGGCGATCTGGCCGCGATCTCCGAGGTCGTGCGCGACCTCTATCGCTCCGAGGCGCAGCCCGAACAATCCTATTCCGAGCGGCAGCTCTATGAGGCTGCGCTCGACCGGATGGCTCGCGAGGTCGCGGTCGTGCAGAGGCTCACCGAGAGCGAGGCTCTGAAGGCGATCGACCAGCAGCTACAGAGGGGCCAGCGGCGCGGGGTCAAGGTCGAAGCCGAAGCGGCGACGCCGGGCGCGGCGGAGCCGGACGTCGAGGAGGCGGCCTGAGCGAGGCCCGGCGGGCCGCACGCCGCGTCGATCCGAACCAGCGGGCGGGCGAAGGGCGAGCGATGGGCACGCCGGTTCGGCTCCGCGGATTTTCGAGCTCCCCTCGGGCCCGCGACCGGAATCGAGCGATTCGAGTCTGAATCGTCTCGCGCTGGACGGCGCCGCGGGCGGGGCTTGGAGCGGGGATCCGAAAGACCCTGATGTCGCCTCATCTCTACGCCGCTTTCGTTCTGGCGACCGCCGCGCTGATCCTGATCCCCGGCCCGAACGTCGCGCTCATCGTCGCCAACAGTCTTGCCCACGGCCCTCGCTACGGCTTGCTGACGGTCGCCGGAACGAGTTCGGCGATGGTCGCCCAACTCGCGCTCACGGTGTTGGGCATGACGACGTTCCTGGCGGAACTCGCCGATTGGTTCGAGGCGATCCGTTGGGTCGGCGTCGCCTATCTCCTCTATCTCGGGATCCAGGCCTGGCGCGCGCCGCCGCGAGATCCGGCCGCCGGACCCGAAGCGCGATCGATCAGGGCGATCTACCTGCGCGGCTTCCTCGTATCCCTGACGAATCCCAAGACGCTGCTGTTCTACGGCGCCTTCCTGCCTCAGTTCGTGGCGCCGGCGGCGGGAGCGCCGCGGCAGCTCGCGATCCTCGCCACGACCTTCCTCGTCATCGCGCTCGTGCTCGACGGAGCCTGGGCGCTGCTCGCGGCGCGGTTCGGCAGGGCGCTGGCGGTCAATGCCAGGCTGCGAAATCGGCTGACGGGAATCGTGCTGGCGGGGGCGGGCGCGGGGCTCGCCTTGGCGCGAAAATCCTGATTCGGAGAGAACCTGTTGGTCCGCCCGGGCAGGAAGGCAGCCCGGCATTGGCGAGAGAGGCCCGCGACAGCGGCAAGACATGGAGCGGGGAGGCTCCCGACACCCGACGATCTCGCGCCGGACTGTCGTTCCGCCGGTCGACGCAACCATGGCCGACGCCCAGGGCGTCTGCTTCAACCCCATCCGCGTCTGCACGGCCAAGCGGCGGGACAGTCAACCCGATCCGTTTCGCCGCCGGGGCGCCGTGCTGACGCCAAAGGATTCGACGAACCTGCGCAGGCGCCCGGGACGCCGGCCCTTCAGCATCTCCCCCAGCCACCAGCGCGCGACGCTCGCCAGCAAGTCCCAGTCCCGGGGACGCCGCGCGAGAGCGGCGATCATGTACCGCACAAACGGCGCGAACGGCGAGGGCGTCCTGAGAAGCTGGCGTCTGACGTCCGCGAATTCGGCGCCCGCCAGTTTCTCGCAGATCGCAGAGCAGACGGGATCCTGACGGGTCCCGCTGCGCACGTTATCGCCGGAAAAGGTGCCCGCGGCGATCCGGAAGACCGCGAGCGGCTCCGGGATGATCGCAAACCCGAATCGCAGAGCGATCGCCATCGAGACGAACCAGTCCGCGTGCCACTTCAGGCGGGGATCGAATCCGCCGAGATCACGGATCGTCGCGGCATGGATCATCGATGCGCTCACCGGCATGGCGACATGGCCGCGACGCAGGAGGGCGTCCACTTCGGCCGGATCGAAGAACGCCTCGCCTTCGCTGTACCACGGACCCTGCTCGGAATCGCGTCCATGCTGGAAGGTCCGATCCGCGCTTTCGAAATGCTCGACGAGCGTCGAGGTCAGCAGGCGCGCATGGGGAAAGCGCGTGGCAGCCGCGGCCATCGCAGCGAGAAATCGTGGCCGCAGCCAGTCGTCGGCGGCGGTGCACACGACATATGCGGCTTGTGCTTCTTCGAGCCCGCGATTGAGCGAGCGGTTGACCCCGAGATTGACGGCGTTCCGCAGGATGCGCAGTCGGGTCGCCGGCTCGAACCGGAGCCGCCAGCGCTCGGCGACCGCGGCGCTGTCGTCGGTCGAGGCGTCGTCGATCACGATGATCTCGAGTGGCGCGATCGCCTGGACGAGCAGCGCGCCGAGCGCCCTGTCCAAAAAGCCCGCATGATTGTAGACGGGGAGAATGACGCTGATCGGGGGGAGAGCGTTCATCGACGACTGGCTCCCGCCGCGAGCGAAATGGCGGATCGGCCCTGACCCGGCGGCGCCGCCGCACGCGCCGCGCGGAGAAGGTTCCGCGCCGGCGCACCCAACATGTCCGGCCGAGGGGTGGCTGTGAACGCCGGCGACGACTCTGCCGACGGCGTCATGGGCGGTCCAGGTCGAGACAGGCGCTCACGAACCGCTTCATCGAGCGCCCCGCGCTGCGCGCCGTGACCCCCTCGCACAGGGCGACATAGAGGTCATGGTCGACGACGAGCCGCGCAATCGCCGCCGCCAGAGCGTCCGCCGATGCAGCAGCCGCGATGAGGCCGGTCACCCCCTCGTCGACCTGTTCCGGCAGGCCGCCGACCGGCGTCGCCACGACAGGGAGGCCGGCCCCGAAAGCGGTCGCGACGACGCCCGACTGGCTCGATTCGACGTGAGAGACGACCATGACATGATAGCGTGGCAGGATCGACGCGATCTCGTCCTCCGACAGCCAGCGATTGACCACTTCGGCGCCGAGACCGTCGAGCCGCGAGGCTTCAGCGCCCAGCGGCCCCTCGCCGAAAACGCCCGCTTCGACCAGATGCCCGACGCGGCGCAACGCTTCGAGCGCGCCGACAAACAGCGGAAGCCCCTTGTAGCTCATGATCCGACCGAGAAAGAGAAGACGAAGCGCCTCGTCGCGGCGCCTCGGCGGGCGAGGCGCCGGCGGGCCATAGCTGATATCGGGGTGGAACAGGCTGGAAATCCGCTCCGGCGCGACGCGTCCCTCCGCCCGGAGACGGACGGCGACTTCCTCGCTCAGCGTGATCACGCGGTCGGCCCGACGGACGGCGACGTCCAGCATCCCCTTCGCGAGGCTCGTGACGTCGCCGGGATGCGCCTGGGCGTCATGCGCGATCACGAAATAGCGGGCGCCGGCCGCCCTTATCGTCGGGATCAGCCAGCGCGACCAGACGTGGGGCATCAGTTCGATGACGACGCCGATCCGCCGGCGCCGGATTTCGCGGGCGATCCGCCGGCGCAGCAGCGGAATGCGCCAGGCGCCGAGCAGCGCGCCGCCGTTGCTGGAAAACGTGTCCACCGCCACCAGGTCGCCGCCGAACTCGGCAAACGAGCCGAAGCTTTCGTTCTGCCGGGAAACCAGGACGGTCGCCTCGACGCCGGGGAGCGCGCTGGCCGCGCGCATGGCCTCGAAGGTGAAGCGCGGCATCGAGCCCCTCCGCCCGAGGTAGACCAACATCGCTCGCTGCGGCGCGGCGCCGGCGATTGTCATGAGTTCGGCTTCGCCTTCTCGCGTCGTTCGCCATCGCCGTCGGAAGCGCGCGTCATCTTCGCCCGCGCCCTGTGGCCCAAGATCGCCCTCGTGGATTGAAATCGCTCAGCTCCAAGCGGTCACAGCGGCGCGCGCGTGCGGGTGGCGGGCGCATTGCCGTCGCGACTGCGAACGATCCTTAGCAAACTGGCGGCGCGGGCGACACCCGAGGGCTTCGTTGCGCCGGCGCCACGCGCGAACCCGCGCGACCCACGCTTGACACCACGTGACGGCGATGTTGAAGAGACTTGATCGGCCCGGCGATCGCGGGGCGGCTCATTGAAGACGCGCCGGGAGTATCGCAGTTTGGGGGGAGCGGTCGACCGACAGGAATGGCGTCAGCCCGAGGTCGGCCGTTGCCGCTGCTGCGCTGCGGCGCTCGACGGCGGGGCGCTCGACCTCGGCGCCTTGCCGGTGTGCAATCGCTTTTCGGCGGAGCGCCGGGAACTGCCGCGTCAGCCGCTCGTCCTCGCGGCCTGCCGGACCTGCGGCCTCATCCAATTGCGCGCGCCTCCCGCGGTTGCCTCGGTGACGCCCGAGGCGGCGTGGATTCGCTACACGGAACCGCACGCCCATCTCGACGATCTCGTCGAATCCGTACTGGCGCTGCTGAAGGACGCCGGGCGCGCGCCTGCGGCCGGCCTCGCGCTGGGTCTGGGCCCATTCGAGGCCCCGCTGCTGGACCGTCTGGCGCTCCAGGGGATGCGGACCGAGGCGCCCGATCTCGCGACGGCCGAGGATGGCGCGAGCCTCGCCGGCGGTTTCCCCTATCTCGAGACCTGGCAGGCGCGCCTCGAATCCGGCCGGCTTGGGCGGCTGGCGCAGAAGGTCGGACGCGCCGACATCGTGTCATGCCGCTATCTGCTCGAACATTGCCACGACCCGATCGCGAGCCTGCAGGCGCTCGGGGCCCTTCTCAGTCCGGACGGCGTTCTCCTCCTCGAAATTCCGGACAGCGCGAAATTTCTCGCCGCCGCAGACTACGCCTTCCCCTGGGAAGAACATGTCTGTTACTTCGTGGAAGCGTCGTTCCGCGAAATGGTCGAGCGGGCGGGTTATCAGGTCGTCGCGCTGAAGCGGTATTCAGGGCTCCTCGAGGACGCGCTGGTCATCGTCGCCCGGCGGTCGCAGGCCTTCGGGCCGCGGCGGGAGACGATCCAGTCCGGCCGCCCCGATCCCCTGTTCGCAAGCTATCGCGCCGCTTATCCCGCAACCCGCGCCTTCATGCAGCAGCGTCTCGCCGAACTTTCGGGACCCTCGCGCGACCGGGTCGCCCTGTTCGGGCTCGGGCATCAGGCGATCATGTTCGTCAACGCGTTGGGACTCGCCGATTTCATCGGCGCGACGGTCGACGACGATCCCGACAAGCTCGGCCTCCTGCCGCCCGGCCTCGCCACGCGCGTGACGTCGTCCATCGAACTGTGCGAGAGTCCGACGGTGCGGACCTGCCTGCTGGCGATCAATCCCGCCTCGGAGCCCAAGGTGCGCGCCAGGCTGGCGCCGCTCGCCGCGCGCGGCGTCGGGCTTCATTCGATCTATGCCGGCGCCGAGGGATCGATCCTGACGGGAAGGCCGCGATGACGCTGACCCAGAAGTCTCCGGAAGTCTTCGTTGCGCAGGGCCCGATCTCGACCATCGGCCCGCAGGACATCGCCGCGTTGCGCGCGGCGGTCGCGCGCACGGCGAAGGGCCGCGCCCGGATCAACGCCCATCCCGACAGCGGCGATCTCCTGCACGAGATGGTGATCGCCATCGACCGTCGCTCCTATATCCGGCCGCACAAGCATCCGAGCAAGAGCGAGGCGTTTCATATCGTCGAAGGGGCGGTCGACATCGTCGTGTTCGACGATGCCGGTGAAATAACCCGCGTGATCCCGCTCTGCGCGCCGGGCGGCGAGGGCGCCTTCTACTACCGGATGTCCGAGCCGTTCTTCCATACGCTGATCATCCGGTCGGAAATCCTCGTCGTGCACGAGATCACCAATGGGCCGTTCCGGCCGGAGGGCACGGTCTTCGCCGATTTCGCGCCGCCCGACGGCGACGCCGGCGCCGCATCGGCCTATCAGGCCGCGCTCGAACGTCGCGTCGCCGATCGTCGCGGGGCCGCGGCATGAGCGCGGGCCACGCCGTCGTGGTCGGCGGCACGCGCGGGCTCGGTCTGGTGGTCGTCGACCGGTTCCTCGCGCGCGGCTGCGAGGTCACCGTGCTGTCCCGCCGCCCCGCGGACCGCCACGCCGGCGACGCCCGCGTGCGCCATATCGCGGTGAATCTCGAGACGCGGGCGGGCTATGAGGACGTATGGAATCGCGCCCGCGCGATCGGCGGCCCGATTCGCTATCTCGCGCTCTGCCAGCGATTTCGCGGCGAGGGCGATCCCTGGGCCGGTGAGATCCAGGTCGGCCTCAACGCGTCGCGCGATCTGATCGAAGGCTTCGCGGACTCCTTCGTCACCGACGGCGACCGTGCGATCGGGGTCGTCAGCTCGGTCTATGCGCAATTCGTCGGCAGTTCCCAGCCGGTCGGCTATCACGTGGTCAAGGCGGGCCTCAACGGCATGGTGCGCTACTATGCGGGGACGCTCGGGCGGCGCGGCGTCAGGGTCAATGCGATCATGCCGCTCACCTACGTCAAGCAGGAGTCGCGTCATTTCTATCAAGCCAATGCGCCGCTGCTCGCGCTCTACGACCGGCTCGTTCCGCTCGGCAGGCCGGGCCGCGCCGAGGATTCGGCGAATGCGCTCGATTTCCTGTGCAGCGAGAAAGCCTCGTTCATCAATGGCCAGAGCCTGTTCATCGACGGCGGCGTCTCCGCGATATGGCCCGAAGAGGTGGCGAAGAATTTTGCCGGCTTGTAAATTCGCTCGCTTGTTCTAAACGTCGCAGCCTCGTCTGCGGCCGGGGCGGCGGCGAGCGCGCACTCTCCAGGGCAAGGGACCTGATGAAACACGTGACACGGAAGACGGCTTGTCGGCTGTGCGGCGGCAGGGAATTCGATCGGGTGCTGCCGATCCGCCCGTCGCCGATCGGCGACGCCTTCGTTCCGGCCTCCCGGCTCGACGAGCCGCAGGATCTCTACCCGCTCGACTGCTATCTGTGCCGCGCCTGCGGCCATTTGCAGAACCTCGACGTCGTCGACCCCGACGTGCTGTTCCGCGACTACACCTATCGCAGCTCGGTCTCGCTCGGCCTCGTCGAACATTTTCGCAAATACGCCGCCGCCTGCGTCGCCGACCTCGGGCTGGCCAGGGACAGCCTCGTCGTCGAGATGGGCAGCAACGACGGCTCGCTGCTGAAGGCGTTCAAGAGCCATGGCATGCGGGTCGCGGGAATCGATCCCGCGCGCGCGATCGCGGCCGCCGCAACCGCCGAGGGCGTCCCGACCATTCCGGAATTCTTCAGCGCCGCGATCGCGCGCCAGATTCGCGACGCGCACGGCCCGGCCTCGCTGTTCTGCGCCAACAATGTCTTCGCCCACATCGACGACATGGCCGAGGTCGCCGCCGGCGTCAGGATCGCGCTCGCCGACGACGGCGCCTTCGTGTTCGAGGTTTCGTATATCCTCGACATGATCGACAACATGGTGTTCGACACGATCTATCACGAACATGTCTCCCATCACGCGCTGCAGCCGCTCGAGGCCTTCTTCAACCGGCACGACATGACCCTGTTCGACGTCGCGCGGACGGGGACCAAGGGCGGATCGATCCGCGGCTTCGCCCAGCCGCGCTCGACGGGCCGGCGGGCGCGATCCGGGCGGCTCACCCAGATGCTCGCCGAGGAGACCCGGCGCGCAATCACCAGGCCGCCGATCTATCTGGCCTGGTTCGAGGCGATCGAGTCGCGCAAGCGCGCCGTGCTCGCCCATCTCGACGCGGCGATCGCGGCCGGCAAGACGATCGCCGCCTATGGCGCATCGACGACGACGACCACGCTGCTCTACCACTTCGAGCTCGAGACCCGGATCCGTTTCATCGTCGACGACAACGCGCTCAAGCAGGGCCTGTTCAGCCCGGGCGCCCATATCCCGGTGCTGCCTTCCACGGAGCTGGCGGTCCTCGAGCCCGACATCGTCGTGATCCTCGCCTGGATCTACGCCGAGCCGATCGTTTCCCGGAACAAGGCGTTCATCGACGCCGGCGGCCAGTTCCTGGCGCCGCTCCCGGAGATGCGGCTGATCGGCGGATCGGCCTGAGTATCCATGGCGACAGAGGTCGCGGCGCGGCTCAAAACTGGAAGTACAGGAACGGGGAGCCCTCTCCCACCACGGCGCTGACAACAACGCCGATGACGAGGATGAACGCCGCCGCCACCGCCCATGCCGGCCGGAGCCTCCATTTGAAATTCGGGAGACTCCAGGCGGGCGGGTTGTCGTAGGTGACAAGTCCGACATGCCATTGCGCGAACATCGAATTGACGTTGGGCAGGCAGAGGCAAATCAGATAGCCGACCGCCACGAAGCCCAATTGCGTGATATCCACGAGCGCGGGGCCCGGGGGCGACTTGCCCCTGCCGCCGGCCATCGCGACCAGGACATGGCGCGCCGCCACGATCCCGTCGGCCCGAAAGAAGACCCAAGCCACGACCACGGCGATCTGCGTCAGCGCGAGCGCGAGAAGCGCATAGGGAATCGTGCCCGCGAACCGCGCGAGGCCCGGCGCTCGTCGCACGACGGCGGTCCATCGGTGATTGACGACGAGGTAGACGCCGTGAAGTCCACCCCAGATGACGAATGTCCAGCCGGCGCCGTGCCAAAGGCCGCCGAGCAGCATCGTGGCGAGGAGGTTAGCGTTGCGTCGCAGCGCACCGCGGCGATTTCCGCCGAGCGCGATGTAGAGATAGTCGCGCAGGAACCGCGACAGCGTGATGTGCCAGCGCCGCCAAAATTCCACGATGCTGCGCGCCTTGTAGGGCGAATCGAAATTGAACGGCAGCACGATGCCGAACAGCAGGGAAAGGCCGATCGCCATGTCGCAATAGCCCGAGAAATCGAAATAGATCTGCAGCGAATAAGCGAGCGCGCCGCCCCAGGCGTCCATCGATACGACGCCACCCTTGCTTGCGGCGAGAAACACGGGGTTGACGATCAGCGCGAATCCGTCGGCGATGATCGCCTTCTTGAACAGGCCGAGCGCGAATATCGTCAGACCGATCGACGTGCGCTCCGCGGAAAAGCGCCGGCTCGTCGGGGCGCCGAACTGCGGCATCATCTCGCTGTGGTGCAGGATCGGGCCGGCGATCAGATGCGGAAAATAGCTCACGAACAGCGCGTATTTCACAAAACTCCGTTCGCTCGGATAGCCGCCGTAGACATCGGCCAGATACGCGATCTGGGTGAACGTGAAGAAGGAGATGCCGAGCGGCAGGACGATCTTGGCCGGCGCGAAATTGCGGCCGAAGAGGTGATTGACGATCTCGATGCCGAAATTTGTGTATTTGTAGAAGGCGAGCGCCAGCAGATTCGCGCCGACGGCGACCGCCAGCGCACCGGCTCTGGCCGCTCCGTTCCGCTGGCCGGCGATCAGTCGCCCCAGACAATAATTTCCGACGATCGAGACCACGATCACCGGGAGAAAGGCGACCTTCCACTGGGCGTAGAAGACGAGGGAGGCAGCCGCGAGCCAGACCAGCGGCGCAGCCGGATCGGCGATGACGCGCGCGACCAGCAGATAGCCGATCAGCGTGACCGGCAGGAACACGAAAATGAAATTGATCTGGGTGAACAGCATGAAAGCGACCTATTGTCACGAACCCTTCAACGCCCCCGGAGGTGGCCGAGATCCCCAACGGCAAACAGTAGGTGCACGCCCAACCCAGCGTCGCTGTTCGCCACGGCTTTCGCCCCCTCACCGACATTAGCCCACAATTGTTTGTTTGGCCTCGCATTTGTCGGACGCACCCAGGACCCGTCGGCAAATTGCGGGGCCGACACGCCTCTCTGGTTGTCCTCGCCTCACTTCGCTGTCGGGCTTCCGCGCCGGCCCCGCGCCGGATGTGGAAATCCCGGATCGAGTCGTCTATTGTCGCCAACGACGGTTCTTCGGGGGTCTCGACTATGGGCATGAATCTTGGCGGCACAGCGCAGCTTAAGGAT
>JBEKZS010000130.1:0-21598 GCA_049509635.1 Roseiarcus sp. | reverse complement strand
CAGCATCAGCCCGCCGCCGCGCCGGTCGTCGGTGACGAAGGCGACGCCGGCGCGCCGCGCGGCGCGGATCGAGGCGAGCCTGGTCGGTTTTTCGTCGACCGCGACGCCGCCTTCCCAGCGCCCTTCGAGGCCCGAGCCGTAGAGCGCGCAAAGCAGCTCGGTGCGGCCGGCGCCCATGATTCCGGCGAGGCCGACGATTTCGCCGGCATGAACGCTCAACGTGACGTCTTCGGGCGCCTGCCAGCCCGCGCGCTCGCGGCGCAGGCGGAACCGCGCGCGGTCGAGCCGCAGCAGGCGCCGCCCCGGCACGGTCCGGCGCTTCGGGTAGAGTTCGCCGAGCGGGCGGCCGACCAGCAGTTGGACGATCTCGGCCTGTGGCGCCTTGGGCGAGGTCTCGCCCGCGACGAGCCCGTCGCGCATGACCGTGACCCGGTCGGCGACCCGCGGCACCTCCTCGAGCCGGTGCGAGATATAGATGATCCCGACCCCGCGGGCGCTGAGGTCGCGCATGATCCTGAACAGCCGGTCGACCTCCGCCGAGGTCAGCGCCGCCGTCGGCTCGTCCATGATCAGGACCCGCGAGGCGCCCGACAGCGCCTTGACGATCGCGACGACCTGGCGATGGCCGATCGACAGATCCGCGACGCGGCGGTCGATGTCGATATCGACGTCGATCGCCTGGAGCCGGCGGCGCGCCTCCCCGCGCATCGCGGCCTTGGCGAGAAATCCGGCGCGGACCCGCTCATGGCCGAGGAACAGATTGGCCGCGACGTCGAGCGTCGGCACGAGATCGAGCTCCTGATAGATCGTCGCGATGCCCGCCGCCTGCGCCTCCCGCGGATCGTCGAACCGGACCGGCCGGCCGTCGATCGCGATCTCGCCCTCGTCGGGCGCCTGCGCGCCCGACAGGATGTTGATCAGGGTCGACTTGCCGGCGCCGTTCTCGCCGAGCAGCGCATGGACCTCGCCGCCGCGCAGGGTGAAATCGACCCCGCGCAGGGCGCGCGCGCCGCCGAAGCTCTTGGCGACGCCGCGCGCGGCCAGAAGCGGAGGCCGGAGCTCGGCGGCCGCCGCGGCCTCGATCATGACCGGCGCCCGCGGGAATCGCAGCCCCCGCGCGCAGCCGCGCAGTGGTTCGCATCGGGCGCGAGTCCGGCCGGTCTGCTCATGCCCGCTCACGCCTCCTCGCAACGCGCTCCTCTTGCGATCGCTGCGATCGCGGGGCGCTATTGAACCGAGAGGCTACGTGAATCGAACGGCCTTCGCAACCGCGCCGCAACGGCGGTCGCCTGCGCGTTCTCTTCGCATTTGGCGGCTCCGGGCGGATGCGCGCGTCAGGCTGGTTCGCCCTTCTTGCGCTTGCGCGCCGCCGGCTCGGGCGCGCCGTCCGCGACGGCGCCGGCGGGCGCCGTCGCGGGCTTCGCCTCGGCCTTGACGGCCGGCTTGGCCGGGGCGTCCTTGGCCTTCGCCGGTTCGGCGTCGGTGAATTTGATCATCGAATCGTCCCTACGCTCGGATTGTGCGACGACTCTATCCGGAATTTGCGACGGCGTCGCGCGATGCGCGCCTTGGGAGCTGAGGGAAATATCGACGGTTTTCGCATTCCGGTCGCGATTCCCGTTCCGCCGCCGCCCCCGCGCCGTCGGCCGCCGCCAGCGGTCGGCGGCGCACGCGTCGGTCGATCCGGCAACGGGGCGGATGGCTCGCCAGGTCGCGCCCGGGGGACTTCGACGACCCTGCGTCCGGCCAACCGCCGCGCGCCCGCGCCTTACTCCGCCGCCTCCGCCTGCGACGACAGCGCGAGCCAGGCCTCCTCCGCCGCGATCAGCGCCCGCTCGACCTCGCCGCGCTTCTGCGCGAGATCGACGACCTTGGCCGAATTGCTGGCGGTCTCGCCCGATTTGGCGAGCGCTTCGTCGATCCGCCGCAACAGGTCCTGGAACCGGTGCATCTTCTGCTCGGTGGCGACGATCTCCTTGCGCAGCGGCCCGAGGTCGCGCCGTCGCGCCGCGGCGGGCGCCGAGGCCTTCGCCGACTCGGGCTCCTTCCTGCGGCTCTCCCTCGGCGCGGTCTTGCCGAGCACGAAGCGGCCGTAGTCGGCGACGTCGCCGTCGAAGCTGCGCACCGTGCCGTCGGCGACCAGCCACAGCCGGTCGACGCAGGCCTCCAGCAGGCGCCGGTCATGCGAGACGAGAATGCAGGCGCCCTCGTATTCGTTGATCGCCTCGATCAATTCGGCCCGGCTGTCGATGTCGAGATGGTTGGTCGGCTCGTCGAGGATGATCAGCTGCGGCCCGTCGAAGGTCGCCAGCCCCATCAGCAGCCGCGCCTTCTCGCCGCCCGAGAGATTGCCGATGCGGGTGTCGGCGCGCAGGCCGGAAAAGCCGATCAGCGCGGTGCGGCCGCGGATCTTCGCCTCCGGACTGCCGCGCATCTTGTCCGCGACATGGCTGTAGGGCGTGCCGGTGAGGTCGAGCTCGTCGACCTGGTGCTGGGCGAAGAATCCGACCTCGAGCTTGCTCGCGCGGGTGATCGAGCCCGACATCGGCTCCAGCCGGCCGCCGAGCAGCTTGGCGAAGGTCGACTTGCCGTTGCCGTTGGAGCCGAGCAGGCCGATCCGGTCGTCGTTGGACAACGTGAGGTCGAGCCTGGAGAGCACGACGCGCGCGCCATAGCCGACGCTGACCCGCTCCATCGCGACGATCGGCGGGCTCAGCGGCTTGCGCAGCGGCGGCCAGCGGAACGGCAGCACGGTCTCGTCGACGATCGAGATCACCGGCTCCATCCGCGCGAGCATTTTCAGCCGCGACTGCGCCTGGGTCGCCTTGGCCGCGCTGGCGCGGAAGCGGTCGACGAAGGATTGCAGATGGGCGCGCTTCTCCTCCTGCTTCCTGGCCGCCTTGCCCTGGAGCGCCTGCTGCTCGCGGCGCTGGCGCTCGAAGCTCGTATAGCCGCCGGTCCACAAGGTGAGCTTGGCGCGCTCGAGATGCAGGATGTGGTCGGCGACGTCGTCGAGCAGGTCGCGGTCATGCGAGATCACGATCGTCGTCGCCGGATAGGTCTTGAGATAGTCGACGAGCCAGAGCGCGCCTTCGAGATCGAGGTAGTTGGTCGGCTCGTCGAGCAGCAGCAGGTCGGGCGCCGAGAACAGCACCGCGGCGAGTGCGACGCGCATCCGCCAGCCGCCGGAAAATTCCGACAGGGCCCGATTCTGCGCGGCCTCGTCGAAGCCGAGGCCGTTGAGGATGCTCGCCGCGCGCGCGGGCGCGGCATGGGCGTCGATGTCGACAAGCCGGGTCTGGATTTCGGCGATCCGCATGGGATCGGGCGCCCATTCGGCCTCCTCGAGCAGCGCGGCCCGCTCCCTGTCCGCCTCCAGCACGAAATCGATCAGCGTCTGTTCGCCGCCCGGCGCCTCCTGCTCGACCCGGCCCAGGCGGGTCTGGCGCGGAATCGCGATCGAGCCGGCCTCGGGCGCAATCTCGCCCGCGATCAGCCGGAACAAAGTGGTCTTGCCGGCGCCGTTGCGCCCGACCAGCCCGACGCGCGCGCCGGTCGGCAGCGCGACGGTCGCGCGGTCGATCAGCAGGCGCTCGCCGAGGCGATAGGTCAGCTCGTTGATGTGCAGCATCGCCGCCTTTTGGCTTGCGCGGCGACGGCTGGCAAGGGGACGGGGCGGGCGTGCGGCCGAATCATGGTGCGATGCAGCGGCCAGCCGCGAACGGCGACGCCGGGAGGCCGGCGCCTCGGGTCGCCATGCTCCGACGTTGCGGACAGCCAGGCGGCGAAGGAATCCAGGCGGCCGAACGACTTCGGCCGGCCCTCGCGCCTATTCGGCCGCCTGCGCCTCGACCGGCGCCGGCACGCCCATCCGCCTGGCGACGCCCGCGCCATAGGCGGGGTCGGCGCGGTGGAAGTGGATCACCTGGCGCTCGACGATCTCCCGCGGCACGCCGTGCATCGCGGCCGCGACATTGTCCATCAGGCGCTCCTTGGCGTCGGCGGGCATCAGGCGGAACAGGTCGCCCGGCTGCTTGTAATCGTCGTTGCCGACGCGGTGGCTGTAGCGGTCGGCGTCGCCCGAGATGCGCAGCGGCGGCTCGCGGTATTGCGGCGTCTCCTTCGGGCCGCTGAACGAGTTCGGCTCGTAATAGGCGTCCGGATTGGGCTTGTTCGGCAGGAAATTCATCGCGCCGTCCTTGTTGTAATTATGCACCGGGCATTTCGGCGCATTGACCGGCAGCGCCTCGTAATGGGTGCCGATCCGGTGGCGATGCGCGTCGGCATAGGAGAAGATGCGCGACTGCAGCACCTTGTCGGGCGAGAAGCCGATGCCCGGCACGATGTTCGACGGCGAATAGGCGGCCTGCTCGATCTCGTTGAAGTAATTGTCGGGATTGCGATTGAGCTCGAGCACGCCGACGTCGATCAGCGGGTAGTCCTTGTGCGGCCAGACCTTGGTGAGGTCGAACGGATTGTAGGGCGTCTTCTCCGCGTCGAGTTCGGGCATGACCTGCACGCGCAGCTTCCACTTCGGGAAGTCGCCGCGCTCGATCGCGCCGAACAGATCCTCCTGGGTCGATTCGCGCGTGCGGCCGACGACCTCGGCGGCCTCCGCGTTGGTCCAGTGCTTGTGGCCCTGCATCGTCTTGAAATGGAACTTCACCCAGTGGCGCTCGCCCGCCGCATTGATGAGCGAATAGGTGTGCGAGCCATAGCCGTTCATGTGGCGCACGCTCGTCGGCAGGCCGCGGTCGGACATCAGGATCGTCACCTGGTGCAGGCTCTCGGGCGACAGCGACCAATAGTCCCACATTGCGGTCGGCGAGCGCAGGTTGGTCCTGGGATGGCGCTTCTGGGTGTGGATGAAATCGGGGAATTTATAGGGGTCGCGGACGAAGAACACCGGCGTGTTGTTGCCGACCAGGTCCCAGTTGCCTTCCTCGGTGTAGAATTTCAGCGAGAATCCGCGCACGTCGCGCTCGGCGTCGGCGGCGCCGGCCTCGCCCGCCACGGTCGAGAAGCGCGAGATCATCGGGCACTGCTTGCCGACGGCCGAGAAAATCCTCGCCTTGGTGTAGCGGGTGATGTCGTGGGTGACGGTGAAGGTCCCGTGCGCGCCCCAGCCCTTGGCGTGGACGGTGCGCTCCGGGATGCGCTCGCGATTCTGGTGGGCGAGCTTCTCGAGCAGCTGGTAGTCCTGCAGCAGCAGCGGGCCGCGCGGGCCGGCGCTCAGCGAATTCTGATTGTCGGCGACCGGCGCGCCGGCGGTCGTGGTCAAGCGTTCGTTGGACATGGGCTGGCTTCCTTCCTGAGGCGGACGACGCCGCGGGCCCTTTCCGCCTGATCGGGGTCCGGCAAAGCAGGCGGATCGGGGATTGCGCGGAAGCTATGAACAGTGGACAATCAGGTCAACTCATATTTCATGCCAGAGCCGATAAGCCGCGCTGATGATCGAACTGACCTTGCGCCAATTGCGTTATTTCGACCTGCTCGCCCGCCATCTGCATTTCGGCCGCGCCGCCGGCGAGGCCGCGGTCAGCCAGCCCGCGCTGTCGATGCAGATCGCCGAGCTCGAGGCCAAGCTCGGCGCCGCGCTGGTCGAGCGCACGCGGCGCGGCGTTTCGCTGACGCCGGAGGGCGACGAATTCGCCCGGCGCGGCCAGCGCATTCTCAACGAGGTGCGCGACCTGATCGACCGGATGCAGAAGCGCGACCGGCTGCTGCGCGGGCCGCTGCGGCTCGGGGTCATCCCCTCGATCGCGCCCTATCTGCTGCCGGGCCTGCTGCCGACCATGCGCGCCGCCTATCCCGATCTCGAACTGAAGCTGCGCGAGACGACGACGCGCGCGCTGCTGTCGGAGCTGCTCGACGGCAAGCTCGATCTGCTGCTGCTCGCCCTTCCGCTCGAGGCGCCCGGCGTCGAGACGCTTTCGCTGTTCCGCGATCCCTTCCTGCTCGCCACGCCGGAGACCTACGACGCATCGAGGCCGCTGCTTTCGGTCGAGGACGTCGCCGCTCGCGAGACCTTGCTGCTGCTGGAAGAAGGCCATTGCCTGCGCGACCAGGCGCTGAGCTTCTGCGACCTCAGGCGCGGCGAGGCGATCGACACGTTCGGGGTCAGCAGCATATCGACGCTGATCCAGATGGTCGCCAACGGCTTCGGCGTCACGCTGCTGCCCGAGATCGCCGCCGCGTTCGAGACGCGCCATTCCGCGGTCCGCCTGATCCGCTTTCCGCCGCCCGAGCCCGCGCGCGAGATCGGCCTCGCCTGGCGCGCGAGTTCGCCGCACAAGGAGGATTTCCTCGAATGCGGGCGGCTGATTCGCCTCAGCCTCGAAGCCGGCGCGTCCCGCGCGGACGCGGACCGCGCGCCGGTCCTCGCATGATGTCCGCCGCTGCGGCATAACGTGCCCGGCCCGCTCGCGAACCTCACGGGCGCCGGCGCGCCGATGGCGTCCATCGCGTCCCGCGACGGGCCCGGGGCGACGCTGAAGGTGCTGCACGTCGCGCCGACCCTCGACCAGGGCGGCGCCGAGCGCATGCTGCACGGCCTGGCGAACGCCGGCGGCGGCGTTTCGCATCGCATCGTCGTGATGCAGGACCGGATCTTCTTCGATTTCGCCGGCCATGACGTCGCAGAGCTCGGCTTCGACCTGTCGAGCCACGCGCGCTCGCTCGCGCGGCTCGCGCCGGCGCTGCGCCGATTGCGCGCGCTCGTGCGGTCCGAGCGGCCCGACGTCGTGCAGGGCTGGCTCTATTACGGCAATCTGCTGACGGTCGCCGCCGCCGGGCTCGGGACGCCCATCGTCTGGTCGATCCACAATACGACGCTCGCCCCCTGGCGCGCCAAGCCGGTGCTGCGCGCGGTCGATCGCGTGCTCGCGCTCGGCTCGCGACGGTTGCCCGACCGGATCGTCTATTGCGCGCAATCGGCGCGCGCGCTGCATGAGGCGCACGGCTACCGCGCCGATATCGGCCTCGTCATCGCCAACGGCGTCGGCGGCGCCGACTTCCGGCGCGACCCCGAGCGACGCAGCGCGACGCGGGCGCGGCTCGGGCTCGCCGACGCCGACATCGCCGTCGGCCTGGTCGGCCGCTACGATCCGCAGAAGGACATCCCGACCTCGCTGCGCGCCTTCGCCGGCTTCGCGCAGAAGCGCCCGGGCGCGCGCCTCGTGCTGGCGGGGCGCGGCATGGACGCCGGCAATGGGGAACTGCGCGGCCTCGCCGCCGCCGCCGGGCTGGCGGACAAGGTCCTGCCGCTCGGCGCCGTGGCGGAGGTCGGCGCCCTGATCGCGGCGATGGACCTGGTGATGCTCGGTTCGCGCTACGGCGAGGCGCTGCCGATGACGCTGCTGGAGGCGCTGTTCTGCGAAGTGCCGGTGGTCGCCACGCGCGGCGGCGACGTCGCGCTGCTGCCGATCCCGGATCACGCCCTGGCGGCGCCCGGCGACGCGGCCGGCCTCGGCGCCGCGCTGGAGCGCGTCTGGAGCGGCCCGGCCGCCGATTGGGACGGGGGCTTTGCGAGCGTCCGGCGGGACTATAGTCTGGAGCGCAGCGCGGCGGCCTACGCCGATCTCTACCGGCGCCTGGCGATCGGCGCGCGCGCCAGGTCGGCCACTGACGACGGCTGATTTAGAATCACTTTGATAAAATTAAAGAAGCCGTTGGTAGCGGGAGAGGGACTCGAACCCCCGACACGCGGATTATGATTCCGCTGCTCTAACCAGCTGAGCTACCCCGCCCCGCGGCGCGCCCCTAGGGGTCGCCGGAAGCGCCGCATATAGGAAGCGGCGATCCGGCGTGTCAAGGAAAACCCCGCCCCGGCCCGCCGCGGCCCCACGCCGCCGGGCTATTTCGGGGCCATCCGCAGCGCGCCGTCGAGCCGGATCGCGGTCCCGTTGAGCATGTCGTTGGCGATGATCGCGGCGACGAGATCGGCGTATTCGTCGGGCCGGCCGAGCCGCGAGGGGAACGGCACCGAGGCGGCGAGGACGCTGCGCGCCTCCTCCGGAATGCCGTCGAACATCGGGGTGTGGAACAGGCCGGGCAGGATCGTGTTGACGCGGATGCCGGACGCCGCCAGGTCGCGCGCGACCGGCAGGGTCAGCGCGAGCACGCCGCCCTTGGAGGCGGCGTAGGCGGCCTGGCCGATCTGGCCGTCCTCAGCGGCGACCGAGGCGGTGGTGACGATGACGCCGCGCAAGCCGTCGGCCGAGACGGGCGCCAGCGCGGCCATCGCCGCCGCGCTTTTGGCGAGCAGCGCGAAAGTGCCGATCAGGTTGATCTCGACCGTGCGCCGGAACATCGCCACGTCATGGGCGACGAGTTCGCCGGTTTCGCGCTTCTTCGAGACGGTCCGCCGCGCCGGGCCGATTCCCGCGCAGCAGACCAGCACGCGCTCGACGCCGTGGGCGGCGCGCGCCGCCGCGAGCGCGGCGTCGAGGCTCGCCTCGTCGGTGACGTCGGCCTTGCAGAACAGGCCGCCGATCTCGCGCGCGACCGCTTCGCCGCGCTCGGCCTGCACGTCGAAAATCGCGACCCTGGCGCCGGCGGCGGCGAGCTTGCGCGCCGTCGCCTCGCCGAGCCCCGAGGCGCCGCCGGTGACGATCGCGGCGATGGTGGAATCCAGTTGCATGGGCGTCGGCCTCTCCTCGGGCGCCGGGAACCAGCGCCCCGGGGCTCGCCTTGTCGGTTCATTCGCGCTATCAGATTAGGCCGAATGCGCCGCGCGCGACAAGGGAAGTCGCCGCGCCGGCGCCGCATCTGGAGCCCGATGGGTCCCGTCATGAACCGGTTCGATCGACAGCCGACCGCCGCCGGCGAGGCGCGCGTCGAATATCTCGACGGCGATTTCCGCGTCACCCGCCCGGGCGCATTCGTGCGTTGCGCGATCACCGGCGCGCCGATCCCGCTCGACGAACTGCGCTATTGGAGCGTCGACCGCCAGGAGGCCTATGCGGGGCCCGACGCCGTGCTGAAGCGGTTGGCGACGCGGGGCTAAGCGGGCGGCCGGGCGAACAATTGGCGCGCCGGCGCTTCCATCCCGCCGCCGGGTTGGCCGCGGCCGCCCGGCGCTACTGGGCCTCGTCGCCGGCCGCAGCCGCCAGCCGGTCGGCGAAGGCGGCGATCGTCCTGGCGTAGACCGAGGCCGCGTTCCATTCCAGCAGCGCGGCGAAGTTCGGCTCGCCCTCGTCCCAGCGGGCGCCGCGCCGCCAGCCATTGGCTTGCAGGAAGTTCGCGGTCGAGGCGAGCGCGTCGGCGGGATTGTCGATGAGATCGCCGCCTCGGCCGCCGTCGGCGCCGACCGCATATTTCAGATAGGACGAGGGCATGAATTGGGTCTGGCCGATCTCGCCCGCCCAGGCGCCGCGCATCTGCGCGGGCTCGAGGTCGCCGCGCTGGACGATTCTCAGAGCGTCGAGCAATTCGGCGCGGAAGCGCTCGGCCCTTCGGCAATCATAGGCGAGCGTCGCGAGCGCGCTGAAGGTCGGGAACTCGCCCGAGCTCGCGCCAAAGCCCGTCTCCAGCCCCCAGATCGCGACCAGCACCGCGCCGGGGACGCCGTAGCGGGCCTCGATCCGGCGCAGCGGACCGGCCCAGCGCAGCAGCAGGCTCCTGCCTTTCCTCAGCGCGTAGGGCGTGATCCGGTGGGCGGAGAATTGCGCGAAACCCTGCTGGAAGACCCTCTGGCCGCGATCGTGCGAGATCACCGAGGCGTCATAGGCGGCGTCCGCCAGCGCGGATTCGACGACGGCGGCGGAAATCCCCTGACGCGCCGCCTCCTGCTTGAAGCCGGCGAGCCAGGGGTCGAATCCCTCGCCGCTGTCGCCGCATTGGGCGGCGCGCGCGGGAGCGATGCCCGGGATCGCCGCCGCGGCGAGCGCCGCCGCGGTCAGAGCCGTTCGCACCAGACGGGCAAGGTCCATGGCCGTCACCTCCTCGTGGCCTCGACAAGCGGGAACGCCGGCCGCGTGGCGGGCGAGCCGCGCGGGTCGGCGGCGATCGCCGCCGTTTGCAAAACCGCGCCCGCCATCATAGACCGTCGAAATGGGTCGCTGAAATCCCCAATTCAGCGCCGCGGATCGGCCGAAGCATCGTCTCGTGAAAATCCTCATCATCTCGGACGCGTGGCGACCGCAAATCAACGGCGTCGTCCGGACGCTGGAGACGACGGCCGCGGAACTGGCGAAGCTGGGCCATGAGGCGCGCATCGTCGGCCCCGACGCGAGCCGGCCGCTGACCTTCGCAGCGCCGTTCTACCCGGAGGTCGAGCTGGAATTCTTCGGCTATCGCCGGCTGGAGCGGGCCGTACGCGAATTCAAGCCGGAGTTCATCCACATCGCGACCGAGGGCCCGCTGGGCTGGGCGGCGCGGCGTCTGTGCCTCAATCGGACGCTCCCGTTCACGACCGCCTATCATACGAGGTTCCCGGAATATCTCGCCGCGCGCGCGCCGCCGATCCTGCGCGGCGCGGTGCGGATGGCGGCCTATTCCGCGCTGCGCCGATTCCACGCGCCGGCCGGCGCGGTCATGGTGGCGACCGCCTCGATCGAACAGGAGCTGAGGGCGCGGCGGTTCCGGCGGCTGGTTCGCTGGTCGCGCGGCGTCGATGCGACCCTGTTCCGGCCCTACGGCAAGGACCTGCCCGCCTATGCCGCGCTCCCGCGCCCGATCCTGCTCTATGTCGGGCGGGTCGCGGTCGAGAAGAACCTGCGCGCGTTCCTCGACGTCCGCACCGCGGGAAGCCGGGTCGTGATCGGCGACGGCCCCGATCTGGCGGCGCTGAAGAAGGACTATCCCGACGTGCATTTTCTCGGCGCGCTTTCGGGCGAGACGCTCGGGCGCTGCTACGCGGCGGCGGATCTGTTCGTATTTCCCTCGACGACCGACACGTTCGGCCTGGTGCTGCTCGAGGCCTGCGCGGCGGGCCTGCGCGTCGCGGCGATCCCGGCGCCGGGACCGTCCGACCTGTTCGCCGACGGCGCGGGCGAGGGGTTCGTGGCGATGGATCGGGACATCGGCCGCGCGATCGCGGCGGCGTTGCGGCTGGCCGACGACTCCGGCGCGCCGCGCGCTTTCGCGCGGCGGTTCAGCTGGGAGGCCTGCACGCAGGCGTTCTTCGCCCATCTCCAGGCGCCGACGCCCAAGGCCGTGCGCCGCCTGACCCGCTGGCGCCAGAAGCTCGCCCGCGGCTGACCGGCCGCCCGACCGGCGGTCACCCGGCTTTGTGCGGGGCGATGAGGAACTTCTCGCCGGTCGCGCGCCGCGCATAGGCCGCCATGATTTCCGGCTTCAGCGCCTCCTGCAGGGAAATCACCTGCGTGTAGCGGCTGGCAAATGTCGTCTTGAGCTCGGCGGCGACGCGCTCGCGCAGCTTGCGCCCCTCGGCGGGGCCGATCTTCTGCAGGAACGGGAACAGCAGCCAGCCGCCGAGTCCCCAGCTCATGCCGAAGCTCCGGTTCAGGACGGTCGGCCCGAGATCGAGGCCGCCGTAGATATAGACCTGCTTGTGCACCGAGGAGCCGTAGCGGCTGTACGCCTTGGTCTTCAGATTGATGGCGGCCTCCATCGCGGCGAGTATCTGCCCGGCGAGCTTGCCGCCGCCGACCGCGTCGAAGCCGAGCGTCGCGCCGGTGGCGACGATCGCCTCGACCAGATCCTCGGCGAAGTTCGGCGCCGAGGAATCGCAGACGTGGTTTGCGCCGATCGCGCGCAGGATCTCCGCCTGCCGGGCGCCGCGCACGATGTTGACGAGGCCGATCGCGTCCTTCAGGCAGATCTTGTTGAGCATCTGGCCGAGGTTGGACGCGGCGGCGGTGTGAACCAGCGCGGTATGGCCCTCCCGTCGCATGGTCTCGACCATGCCGAGCGCGGTCAGCGGATTGACGAAGCAGGAGGCGGCTTCGGCAGGCGTCGCGTCGGGCGGGACGACGAGCGTTTCGCCGAGCTTGACGCAGCGATATTGCGAGTAGGCCGCGCCGCCGATGATCGCCACCGTCCGGCCGAGCAGCGCGCGCGCATCGACACGTCGAGCCGGCTCGCCATCGCGCGCATCGACGGCGCGGGCACGGTCGCGGTCGTGACCGGACTGTCCGCCGTTCCCGACAGCTTGGCGGTCGCGACGTCGGCCGCGCCGAGCAGCAGGCCGATGTCGGAGGGGTTGATCGGCGCCGCCTCGACCTTGACGACGATCTCGTCGGACGCCGGTTTCGGCGTCGCGACCCGCGCGAGCGACAGTTCGAGTTCGCCGCTGTTCCTGATCAGGGAGCGAAGCTGCAGCCCGTGATCGAAGGTTCCCTCGCTCATATCCCGCTCCTTGCGCCGGTCGCGGCCGGAAAGCCGCCTCGCCTCATAGCACAGGGCCGCGCCGGCGGCTCGCGGAGCGGTTTGACCGCTCCCGCCGCGCCAGCGACTCCGCACGATTTCGTGATCGCGCGGCGCGCGCCGGCGGGGCGCCGGCGGCCGCAAATTTGGGCTTGATCCCGTCCGCCAACGGACGCACTCTTGCGCGCGCCGCGGCCGGAAGCGATGTCGCGGTCAGAGCAGGGCAGCATCATGACGGTGGCGCAGATACTCAAGGTCAAGGGGCGCGACGTTTATTCGACCCGGCCGGAGCATACGTTGATGGAGGTCGCGCATCTGCTCGCGGAGAAGCGCGTCGGCGCGGTGGTCGCCGCGGATGACGAGATGAACGTGCTCGGCATCATTTCGGAACGCGACATCATCCGGGCCGTCTCGGCCGGCGGCAAGGACGCGCTCGACGACAAGGTCTCGCGCCACATGACCCAGAAGGTCGTCACGGTGGAGGAGACGACCAAGGTCAACGACGTCATGGAGATCATGACCAAGGGCCGCTTCCGCCACGTCCCCGTCGTCGACGGGCGCAAATGCGTCGCGGTCATCTCGATCGTCGACATCGTCAAGCACCGGGTGCGCGAGATCGAGATCGAGCACCAGGCGCTCCATACCTATATTTCCAGCCGGACCTGAGGCGCGGTCGGCTCGCCGGACCGGTCGATGAGGCGCGCCCGGTCGCGAGCGGACAGACGTCAAAGCGGCGCCGGGTGGCGTGAGAGAGGCCGGGGTAAAATTTCCTCGACCACGCCGCCCCGCTATTCCGCCGGCACGGCCCGGTCGTCGTAGTCCCCCGCCGCAGTCTGGTCGCGCGCCGCGCTCTTCCAGACCGCCGACAGCGCGGTCGCGACGAGGAAATTGGCGACGACGGCGGTGAGGCCGTTATAGGCGGCAAAACCGAGGCCGAGGTCGAGCCTGCCGAGCAGGGGGATGTCCCAGGCCAACGGGTGGACGTTGACCCAGGCGGTCGCGCCCCAGGACAGCGTCGTGCCGAGCATCATGCCGACCGCCCAGCCGACCAGCAGCGCCGGCCCGCTGTACCAGCGCGTGTAGAGCCCCAGGATCATCGCCGGGAAGATCTGCACCATCCAGACGCCGCCGAGCAATTGCAGATCGACGGCGAAAGTCGTCGGGATGAACAGGATGAAGGCGAGCGCGCCGACCTTGACGATCAGCGACGCCAGCTTGGCGATCGTCGATTCGCCCCTGGGCGTCACCTGCGGATCGACGAACGGCTTCCAGACGTTGCGCGTGAACGTGTTGGCGGCGCCGATCGACATCACCGCGGCGGGCACCAGCGCGCCGATCGCGATCGCCGCGAAGGAGAAGCCGGCGAACCAGTCGGGAAACGCTTTCAGCACCAGCTGCGGCACCGCGTCCTGCGGATTGGCGACTTTCACGCCCGCCGCATGGGCCATCACGCCGAGCAGCGCGATCAGGCCGAGCACGAAGGAATAGGCGGGCAGGGTCATCGTGTTGCGCCGGATCGCCTGGCCGCTGGAGGCGGCGAGCGTGCCGGTCAGCGCATGCGGGTACATGAACAGCGCCATCGCCGAGCCGATCGCCAGCGTGATATAGGGGCCGATCTGCGCCGGCGTCAGCACGAGTCCGGCCGAGAGCCCCGGCTTGGCGGCGACCTTGGCCTCGTAGACCTTGCCCGCCGCCTCGAAGATCGCGCCGAAGCCGCCGAGCTGGATCGGGATGACGATCACCGCCGCGATGATGAAGACATAGATCATGATGTCCTTGACGAAGGCGATCATCGCGGGCGCGCGCAGCCCGCTCGAATAGGTGTAGAGCGCGAGGATCACGAAGGCGATCGTCAACGGCAGATGCGCCATTAGGCCCTCGCCGTGGAAGCCGAGCGCCTGGATCACCTTCTCCATGCCGACGAGCTGGAGCGCGATATAGGGCATGGTGGCGAGGATGCCGGTCAGCGCGACGGCGAGCTCCAGCCATTTGTCGCCGTAGCGACCGAGCACGAAATCGCCCGCGGTGATGTAGCCGTGCCGGTGCGTGACCGCCCACAGCCGCGGCATGGTGAGGTAGAGGAAGGGATAGATGACGATCGTATAGGGGACGGCGAAGAAGCCATAGGCGCCGATCGCATAGACGAGGGCGGGGATCGCGATCACCGTATAGGCGGTGTAGAGATCGCCGCCGAGCAGGAACCAGGTGATCCAGGGTCCGAAGCGCCGGCCGCCGAGCCCCCATTCGTGGAGATGATCGAGATCCCCCGCTTTCCACCGCGACGCGGCGAAGCCCATCACGGTGACCACCGCGAAGAAGAACACGAAAACGAGCGTCGCGGTCCAGTTGAGATTGTCGATCATCGCCGCGCTCCGCCGACGCGGTCGGCCGCCCAGATCGCCAGCGCCGATACCGGGATCAGCAGCAGCTGGAACCAGTAGAACAGGGGGATGCCGAACAGGGCCGGCTGCACGCCGTTGTACAGCGGCGTCAGCACCGCCAGGATGCAGGGCGCCAGCAGCAGCAGGTATTTCATCCTTCCCCCCGACGCCGCGCGGCCTGCTCGCTTCGAGAACCCCGATCGGGTATCGGCCGCCGCGGTCGACGACCGCTCATAGCCAAGATTCCGGTCGAGGTCGAGACCCCGCCGACCTCATCGGGCGGCGGCGACCGCTGCGTCGACCGCATCGCCGAGCCGCTCGACGATCGCCTCGATCTGCGCCGCGGTCACGATGAACGGCGGCGCGAGCAGGACATGGTCGCCGCGGACCCCATCGATCGTCCCGCCCATCGGATAGACCATCAGCCCGCGCGCCATCGCCTCGCGCTTGATCCTGGCGTGCAGCTTGCGCGCGGGATCGAACGGGGCCTTCGAGGCGCGGTCGGCGACCAGTTCGACGCCGAGGAACAGGCCGCGGCCCCTGACGTCGCCGACATGCGGGTGATCGGCCAGGCGCGCGTCGAGCCGCGCGCGCAAGGTCTCGCCCATCGCCCGGACATTGGCGAGCAGGCCGTCGCGCCGGATGACCTCCTGGACCGCGAGCGCGGCGGCCGCCGCCATCGGGTGGCCCATATAGGTGTGGCCGTGCTGGAAGAAGCCAGAGCCGCCGGCGAAGGCCTCGAAGATGCGCCGCCTCAGCAGCACCGCCCCGATCGGCTGGTAGCCGCCGCCGAGCCCCTTGGCGATCGTCATCAGGTCGGGCGCGACGCCGTCCTGTTCGCAGGCGTGCAGCGTGCCGGTCCGGCCCATGCCGCACATCACCTCGTCGAGGATCAGCAGCACGCCGTGGCGATCGCAGATCGCGCGGATGCGCTTGAAGTAATCGGCGACCGGCGGGACGGCGCCCGCGGTGGCGCCGACGACCGTCTCGGCGACGAAGGCCATCACCGTCTCCGGACCGAGCGCGAGGATTTCGTCCTCCAGCGCCTGCGCGGCGCGCGCGGCATAGGCCGCCTCGCTCTCGCCTTCCGCCTGGAAGCGATAGGCGTAGCAGGGCGCGATGTGGCGGGTCTCGATCAGCAGCGGCTGGAATGGGGCGCGCCGCCAGGCGTTGCCGCCGGTCGCGAGCGCGCCGAGCGTATTGCCGTGGTAGCTCTGGCGCCGGGCGATGACGTGCCGGCGCCGCGGCTGGCCGGTCTCGAGAAAATATTGCCGCGCCATCTTGAGCGCCGCCTCGACCGCCTCCGAACCGCCGCTGACGAGATAGGCGTGGGTGAGGCCCGCCGGCGCGTCCTCGATGAGGCGGTCGGCGAGCCGTTCGGCGACCTCGGTGGTGAAGAAGCCGGTATGGGCGTAGGCGAGCGCGTCGAGCTGGCGGCGCAGCGCCGCGAGCACGTCGGGATGGCCATGGCCGAGGCAAGACACCGCCGCGCCGCCGGAGGCGTCGAGATAGCGATTGCCGGCGCTGTCGACGAGTTCGACGCCGGCGCCGCCGACGGCGAGCGGCGGCGTGATGCCGGCGGTTCTGTGGAGCAGATGGCTCAAGGGTTCCGGACCCGGCTCGAAGGCGGGGTCAACCCCCCGTCACGCTCATGTGCCGCCCGACCGCCGGCGGCCGGCCCGTCCGGTCGATGATGAAGTCGTGTCCCTTCGGCTTGCGCGCGATCGCGGCGCGGATCGCCGCGTTCAGCGGGGCGTCGTCGGCGCACTGGCGCAGCGGCGCGCGCAGATCGGCCGCGTCCTCCTGGCCGAGGCACATGTAGAGCGTGCCGGTGCAGGTCACCCGCACCCGGTTGCAGCCCTCGCAGAAATTATGGGTCAGCGGGGTGATGAAGCCGAGCCGGCCGCCGGTCTCGGCGACGTCGAAATAGCGCGCGGGGCCGCCGCTCGCATGGCTCGACGGGGCCAGGGTGAAGCGTTGCGCGAGTTCCGCGCGCAGCCGCGACAGCGGCAGATATTGGTCGGCGCGCTGGCCGTCGATCTCGCCCATCGGCATGACCTCGATGAAGGTGAGTTCATGGCCGCGCGCATGCGCCCATTCGACCATGGCGGGCGCTTCCTCGTCGTTGACGCCGTTCAGCGCCACAACGTTGATCTTGACCGAGAGCCCCGCGGCCTGCGCGGCGTCGATCCCCGCCATCACCTTGGCGAGGTCGCCCCAGCGGGTGATCGCCCGGAATTTCGCCGGGTCGAGCGTGTCGAGCGAGACGTTGACGCGCCGGACCCCGCAATCGGCGAGTTCGCGCGCGTGGCGTTCGAGCTGCGAGCCGTTGGTGGTCAGCGTGAGCTCGTCGAGCGCGCCGCTCGCAAGATGGCGCGAAAGCGAGCCGAACAGCCGCATGATGCCGCGCCGCACCAGCGGCTCGCCGCCGGTGATGCGGAGTTTTTTCGTGCCCAGCGCGACGAAGGCCGAGCAGAGGCGGTCGAGCTCCTCGAGCGTCAGCACGTCGCGCTTGGGCAGGAAATTCATGTCCTCGGACATGCAATAGACGCAACGGAAATCGCAGCGGTCGGTCACCGAGACGCGCAGATAGGTGATCGCCCGGCCGAAGGGATCGACGAGGGCCGGGCCGGCGGCGACGGGCGCGTGGGCGTTCATGCCCCAACATCTAAGCGAGACCTCGCGCAAAGGAAAGGCGCCGCCCGCCGGGGCGACGCCTCGAATTTGCCGCCGTCCGGTCGATTCAGCGCAGGACGATGACGTTGGCCCCAATTCTCGTGCGATTGTAGAGATCGATCACGTCGTCGTTGGTCATCCGGATGCAGCCCGAGGAGACCGCCTGGCCGATCGTGTCGGGTTCGTTGGAGCCGTGGATGCGATAGAGCGTGCCCGACAGATACATCGCGCGGGCGCCGAGCGGATTGTCGATGCCGCCTTCCATATGGCGCGGCAGGTCGGGGCGGCGGCGCAGCATCTGGGCCGGCGGCGTCCAGTCCGGCCACTCACGCTTGTCGGCGATGTGCCTGACCCCGGACCATTCGAAGCCCGGGCGGCCGACGCCGACCCCGTATTTGATCGCCTGGTGGTCCGGGAGCACGAAATAGAGCCGCCGCTCGCTGGTGTTGATGAGGATCGAACCCGGCGTATAGGGGCCGTTGTAGCTGATCGTCTCGCGCGGGATCGGCGAGGCGAGCGGGCGCCCGTTCGCGCCGTTCGGGTAGAGGAAAATGCTGATGTCGGGCGCCGCCTGCGCGACCGCCGAGGTGAGGAAAAGGCCGGCGACGACGCCGAGCCCCAGTTGAACGATCCGGCGCATTTCAGGTCCTTTGACGAGGGAAGTCAGGCAATTCAGCACAGCCGCGTTAACGAACGCCGTAGGGACGAATCCACTGCGCGATTCGTTTTTCGGATGCGTCGGGCCGAATGGCAATGCCCGGGCGCGGTCACGGTGGCGTGATGTCGAAAATACGGCGTCCGCGTGACCCTCCGGCCACACCCGTTTCGGGGCATGGACCGAGACCGAAGCCGCCGTCATGGCGCAGATCGCCGACGAAATCGTGCGCGCCATAGGTCCGATAGGCGACGATCGGAGCGCCGTGGCTCAGTGCCGGATTGGCGTCGGTCGTCGTCACGTCGGCCCGCGCGCTGCGGGCGCCCGAAGACAGTTGACAAGGAAACTTTCGTGTGATAATTTCCTAGTCAATCAGTGAGGACCCATGCGATCCATCCCACCCGTTTCCGACCTGACCGACCACCTCGGATATTGGCTGCGCCATGTCTCCAACCATGCATCGCAGGCTTTCGCCCGCAAGGTCGAGGCCACCGGCGTGACGGTCGCCGAATGGGCGCTGATGCGCCGATTGCTGGACGTGCAGCCCATCGCCCCGAGCCGATTGGCTGAACGCATGGGCATGACCCGCGGCGCCGTCACCAAGCTGGCTGATCGGCTGATCGCCAAGTCGCTGCTCGTCCGCCTGGCCGACCTCGAGGACGGGAGGGCGCAGACCCTCGCCCTCACCCCGTCCGGCGGCAACCTCGTGCCCGAACTGGCGGCGCTGGCCGACGCCAACGATGCTGAATTCTTCGCTTCCCTGGCGCCGGAAGACCGCGCGGCGCTGTTCCGCATCCTGCGGGAGATCGTCGAGAAACGCGGCCTCAAATCGTTGCCCGTCGACTGACGACGGCCGCTTCGACCCCAAGAACGAAAGGATGCTGACATGACCGCGAACTGGAAGGACCTCGCCCATTCCTGCCTGGAGGGGGCGGAGTCCGGCGCCATGACCTTCCCGCAGATCGTCGGCGCGCTGATGGAGGCCGGCTTCGACGGCTACGCCATCGATCTGCGCCGCGCCACCGCCGTCTACTACCTGCCGGACGGCGAGGCGATCGAATTGAAGGCGACCCCGACCGCGCCGGTCGCCGAGCGTTTCGACGCTGCAATCGTCAGGCAGGCGATCGGCGAGGCCCAGGCGTCGGCGCCCGGCTACACCTATCCCGGCTTCTGCGCCAAGGTCGCCGGCGCGGGCTGCGCCGGTTACCTGGTTTCCTTCCCGGGACGGCGGGTGCTCTACTACGGCCGAACCGGCGAGACCCACACCGAACATTTCCCCGGCGCCCCAAGGCCAAGCCGATGAACGCCCGGGCGTCCCGACGGACGGTCGACAGCCCCCGACCGCGCGGCGCGTCGGACAACCCATGTCGATTTCCATGGCGCGCCCCGAACGAATCGACAATTTGTTTGGCGCTCCCCGGGCGTCGGGGCGAACAGGACCAAGCGGCGCTCAGAACCCAAGCGCGCTCGCGTGGATCGACGCCTCGAGCCCGCCGTCGACCGGCAGGTTGGCGCCGTTGATCCAGCGCGCGCCGTCCGAGCACAGGAACGCGACCGCCGGCGCGACGTCGGCCGGCGAGCCCGCGCGGCCGACCCGGGCGATGTCGTCGTCGACCCGCGGATCGCCGAAGATCGCGCGGAACTCGCCGAGGATCGGCGTCGTCACCGGGCCGGGGCTGACCGCATTGACGCGGATCCCGCGATCCTTGAACAGCGGCTGGTGGGCGGCGCGCCGGGTCCACAGCAGCAGCAGCTCCTTCGACAGCGGATAACCCTCGGCGTCGGCGACTTCATGGCGCGCGAGCAGCGCGCCCATGTCGGGAAAGCCCGGCGCGGCGACGAAGGCCTTCGCGCGCTCGAGCCGGGCGCGCCAGCCGTAGCCGGCGATCGAGGCGACGTTGACGACCGCGCCGCCCTCGCGCAGCCGCGGCGCGAGCGCCTCCGTCAGCGCGCGCAGCCCGTAGAAATTGACCGCCAGCGTCCTCGCGGCGCCCGAGACCCCGGAGACGCCGGCGACGTTGCATAGGGCGTCGATGCGTCGCGGCAGTTTGGCCTCGACCGCCGCGGCCGCCGACGGCGAGCCGATGTCGACCGAAATGAAGCCGCCGATCGGCGCGGAAGGCGGCTTGACGTCGAGACCGACGACCTCGGCCCCGAGCGCGAGCGCCAGTTCGCCGACGCGCGCGCCGATTCCAGATGAGACGCCGGTCACGACGATCGTCTTGCCGAACAGCATGGGGTCCCCTTCCCTGTGTCCGCCGCGCCTCGCGCGCGCGGACCCCGCGGCCGCGCGTCTATCGATAGCGCGAGGCGACCGGCGCCGGCAATGTTCGATCGTCCCGCGCGAGCCCGATCTCGACCCGCACCCGGTTGTGGCGCGGTCGCCGCGGCGCCTTGACGACGCCGCCGGCGTGAAACACGCTGGCGGCCCGCGACGCGGTCGGCCGCGCGCCGCGTGCTCGGGGGGTTCATGCGCGTTCTCATCGTCATTCTCACGGCCGCAGCGTTCGGCTTCGTCGCGCCGGCGCCGCCCGCGGGCGCCGGGGAGGCGCCGATCGTCAGCAGGACGAAGGCCGAATGCGCCGCCGAATACCGGGCCAACGTCGCGGCGATCAAGGCGGCGGGCCAGACCAAGGCGGCCTTCGACGCCGACTGTCGCGCGGGGACGGAGAGGGTTCCGCCGGCGCCCGCCAAGCGCGCGCCGACCGCCGCCAAGCCTTCGGGTTCGCGCGAGACGAAGCCGCGCGCGCTCGCGCTCGCGGCGGGCGGATCAGCCGCCGCCGCGTGAGCCGTCGGCCGGGCACGGTACCGGGCGGCGGGCGATCGCTGCGCCTGGGCGAACAATTCGGCGATCACCGAGCTCTCAGGATTCCCGATTGACCGATCTCCCGCTCCGTGTTGCCCTCGGTCATGGCCCGACTGTCGCGAATCGTCATCCCTGACATGACTCGCCATGTCGCCCGGCGCCGATCCCCGATCGCCGCCGCCGCGGCGCTCTTCGTCCTGCTGGCGCTCGCCGCGCCGCCTGCTGGGGCGGTCATTCCGGGCCAGCCCGTGGCGGCCGACGTCGAGCTCGTCGATTCCTGCCTTGCCCAGGCGGCCGCGGCAAAGAGCGACGCGGACGCCTGCATCGGTCGTGTCGAGGCGGGATGCGCCGCCGAAGCGGCGACCGCGGCGGCGAAACGGCAATGCAGCAACCGCGAATTTCTCGTCTGGAACATGGCGCTCGATCGCGACTACCTGCGGTTGACCGCGCTGGTCGCGGACGGGGCCGCCAGACAGGCGCTGCGCGAGGCCGAGCGGGAGTTCGCTGTCGCCAAGCTGAAGCGATGCACGTTCGAGCGGATCGCGCGCGGGAATTCTCCCGACGCCCTGATCGCCGCATCGCGCTGCGAGGTACAGGCGACCGCGCGTCAGGATCTGTGGCTGCGCGAACAGGTCGATCTCTTGAAGTCGCCGTGAACCGCGCGCCGGCGCGGCGGGCGCCGCGTCAGATCCCCCGGCCTCTCAGCGCCGCCGCAATATGGTCGAGCACGCCGGCGTCCTCGATCGTCGC
>JBEKZS010000013.1:0-49557 GCA_049509635.1 Roseiarcus sp. | reverse complement strand
GCCGAGATCGAGGCTCGCCGGGTCGTAGCCGCAGCCGATGCGCAGGCGGCGCAGCCGCCCGCGCGCCTCGGCCTCCAAGACCTCGCCGACGTCGCTGACGATGCCGGTGAACATGTCAGTCGAGCCTTTCCAGCCGGCGCATCTCGTCGGCGCCGAATTGATCGCGTTCAATTTCGGCATAGCGCTTGGGATCGTCAAGCGCGGCCAGCGCCGCCGGATCGAGCGCCGCGAGGCCGGGCCGGCCGAGCGGCGAGTGCGCGGTGAACAGGACGACTTCGTCGGCGAGCCCTTGGGCGATCAGCGCCGCGCCGAGCGTCGGCCCGCCTTCGCCGAGCACGCGGGTGACGCCGCGCCGCGCGAGCGCACGCAATGCGCCCGTCAGACTGACCCGGCCCTGCGCGTCGGAATCGACGCGCTCGACCTCGACCCCCAGCGCTTCGAGCGCGGCGGCGCGCGCCGCCGGCGCGGCGGCGGTCGCGATCGCCAGCGTCCGGGTCCGGCGCGCCGTCGCCGCCAGCCGCGAGGCCGGCGGCAGGCGCAGGCGCGAATCGAGAACGACGCGCAGCGGCCGGGGGTCGCCGACGGCGCCGGGCAGCCGGACGGTCAGCAGCGGATCGTCGGCGATCGCCGTGCCGACGCCGACCAGGATCGCCTCATGCATCGCGCGCATCACCTGCACGCGCAGATTGGCCGCCTCGCCGGTGATCAGCAGGCGCGGCGCGCGGCCGGCGGCGGCGGCGAAGCCGTCGGCGGTGCGCGCGAGCTTCAGGGTGACCATCGGCCGCCCCGCGACCACGCGCAGACTGTGCCCGCGGTGATCGCGGCGCGCCACGCGCGCGCCGATCCCGACCGACACGTCGAGGCCCGCCTCGCGCAGCAGGCGATGCCCCATGCCGGCGACGCGCGGGTCGGGATCCTCGAGCGCGCTGACGACGCGGGCGATCCCGGCTGCGACGATTCCCTGCGCGCAGGGCGGCCCGCGGCCGTGGTGCAGGCACGGCTCCAGCGTCACGTAGAGCGTGGCGCCCGCCGCCGCCGCGCCCGCCTCGTCGATCGCGTTCCTCTCGGCGTGCGGACGCCCGCCCGGCGCGGTCACGCCGCGCCCGACCAGCGCGCCGTCGCGGACGATCAGCGCGCCGACCGAGGGATTGGGCGCGCAGAGGCCGAGGCTGCGCCGCCCGAACGCCAGGGCGGCGGCCATCAGCCGCTCGTCCTCCACGCCCGCGCGCACGCTCATCGCGGCTCCGCGAGCGACCTTCGGGTCTTGACCGGCGCCTTGGCCGCCTCCTCGGGCTCGGCCTCGAGCTCGCCGACGATCGCGTTGAAATCGCGCGCCTCGCGGAAATTCCGGTAGACCGAGGCGAAGCGGACGTAGGCGACGTCGTCGAGGCTCTTCAGCCCCTCCATCACGAGTTCGCCGATCCGGTCGGTGGAAATGTCGGCGTCGCCCTGGCTCTCGAGCTGGCGCACGACGCCGCTGACCATGCGCTCGACCCGGTCGGCGGCGACCGCGCGCTTGCGCAGCGCGACCTCGACCGAGCGCTGCAGCTTGTCGCGGTCGAACGGCGCCCGCCGGCCCGATTTCTTGACCACCGTCAGTTCGCGCAACTGCACGCGCTCGAAGGTCGTGAACCGGCCGCCGCAATCGGGGCAGATGCGCCGGCGGCGGATGGAGGAGGAATCTTCGGTCGGACGCGAATCTTTCACCTGGGTTTCGAGACTGCCGCAATAGGGGCAACGCATGCACAGTCTCCTGTCCGGCGCGGGCCGGTCGGCCCGGCCGCGAGCCGACCGCCCGCGTCGCCGCCGGCGCGGGCCGGCGCGCGAACGCCGATTAGTAGATCGGAAAGCGCCGGGTCAATTCGGCGACGCCGGCGCGCACATGCGCTTCTACGGCAGAATTCGCCGATTCGCCATGCGCGGCCAGCCCGTCGAGCGTCTCGACGATCAATTCGCCGACCCGGCGGAATTCCGCGGCGCCGAAGCCGCGCGACGTCGCCGCCGGCGAGCCGAGCCGCACGCCCGAGGTGATCGCCGGCTTTTCCGGATCGAACGGCACGCCGTTCTTGTTGCAGGTGATGCGGGCGCGCCCGAGCGCCGCCTCGGCGCCCTTGCCGGTCAGCCCCTTGGGCCGCAGGTCGACCAGCATGAGGTGATTGTCGGTGCCGCCCGAAACGATCGCATAGCCGCCCGCGGCGATCGTCGCCGCCAGCGCCTTGGCGTTGGCGACCACGGCATGGGCGTAATTCTTGAATTCGGGGGTCAGCGCCTCGGCGAAGGCGACCGCCTTGGCGGCGATCACATGCATCAGGGGGCCGCCCTGGAGGCCGGGAAAGATCGCCGAATTGATCTTTCTGGCCAGCGTCTCGTCGTCGGTCAGGATCATGCCGCCGCGCGGCCCGCGCAGCGTCTTGTGGGTCGTGGTCGTCACGATATGGGCGTGCGGGAACGGCGAGGGATGCGCGCCGCCGGCGACCAGCCCGGCGAAATGGGCGATATCGACGACGAAATAGGCGCCGACCGCGTCGCATATCGTGCGAAAGCGGGCAAAGTCCCAGTGCCGCGCATAGGCCGAGCCGCCGGCGATGATCACCTTGGGCCGATGCTGGCGGGCGAGTTCCTCGACCTGATCCATGTCGATCCGATGGGTCTGGCGATCCACGCCATAGGCGATCGGCCTGAACCACCGTCCCGACATGTTGACCGGCGAGCCATGGGTGAGATGGCCGCCGGCCGCCAGATCGAGCCCCATGAACGCATCGCCCGGCTCCAGCAGCGCCAGGAACACGCCCTGATTGGCCTGGCTGCCGGAATTGGGCTGGACATTGGCGAACCGGCACGAGAACAGCCGGCAGGCGCGCTCGATCGCCAGCCGCTCGGCGATGTCGACATATTGACAGCCGCCGTAATAGCGCCGGCCCGGATAGCCCTCGGCGTATTTGTTGGTCATCACCGAGCCCTGGGCTTCGAGCACGGCGCGCGAGACGATGTTCTCCGACGCGATCAGTTCGATCTCGTCGCGCTGGCGGCCGAGTTCGAGTTCGATCGCGCTGGCGATTTCCGGATCGGCCTCGGCCAGCGGGGCCGAGAAAAACGAATTGGACCGGGTCCGCTCGTTGGCGGCGACAGCGGCGCTCTGTGTCATGGCGGGCCCTTGTGAGATTGGCGCAGGCGCTTGGGCGTCGGCGCGAAGCCCTCGCCGACCTTCGACCGCATAGCACGAAGCCGCCGGGCATTGAAAGGCGGGCCCGCCGCACCGCCATCACGCCAGAGTGCGAATTGAACCCGAGACTGGCGAGGAGCGGCGCGACGAGGCTATAGCACGTGATGGCCGGCAGAAAGCCGCACACGCCGATCGCCGGCGATGCGCGCCGGATCGGACCGTTGAAGGGATCGAACAGGAACTGCCGCATCGCGCTCCCCCACCATCGCCGCGCGGGCCTCTCGCCCGGCCCGGCCGATCGAGGCCTTCCCATGAAGCCATGTCTGTTCGTCGTCGCGGTCCTGTTTGTATCAGCCCTCGGCCCGACCGCCGCGCAAAGCGCGGAGAAGCCCGCCGACCCGCCGGCCTATTGGGGCAGCCCGTCGATCGACGGGGGAAAATGCTGCGCGAGCCTCGCCGAAGTGCGCGCCAACATCGATCGGCTCGATCGCCAGATCATCCGGCTGATGGCCGAACGCGGACGCTATGTCGCCGAGGCCGGGCGTTTCAAGGCGAACCCGGCCGCGGTCAGCGCGCCGGCGCGCGTCGAGGCGGTGATCGCCGGGGTCAAGGCCGTCGCGCGCGAAGAAGGGCTCGCCGAATCCGTCGCCGAGCGCAGCTATCGCGCGATGATTTCGGCCTTCGAGGATTTCGAGCGCGAGGAATGGACGCGCGGCCACGCCGCGGGGGCCGCGCAATGACCGGCCGATTGCGGCCTATGGCCCGGTGAACACGAGGAGGTCGTTCTTGCCGACGCGATCAAGGACCGCCCTGGCCTCTTCGTCGAGCAGATCGCGGTCGACCGCGTCGGAGCGCATCAGCGCGACCCGGCGCTCCCAGCCCTCGCGTTCGACGCGCAACGCCTGCAATTGTTCGCCGAGCGCCTTGGTCTGGCCCGCATATTCGGCCTTGGCCTTCAGGCCGCGCTGACCGTTCCACGCGTCCCAGACGAGATAGCCGCTCGCGACGCCGAGCACGACGTAAAACACCAGCGGGAACAGGATGGCGCGCAGGCGGGTCCGGACAACCATCCCGCGACCTTGTCGCGCGGCTGGTTAATTTTCGGTTGCGCTTCCGCAAGATGATCGCAGCCGCCGCCCCGCTCAGAGCGACCTGATCGCCGCGCGTCCGGCATAGCGCGCCTGCGCGCCGAGCTCCTCCTCGATCCGGATCAGCTGGTTGTATTTGGCCAGCCGGTCGGACCGCGCGAGCGAGCCGGTCTTGATCTGGCCGCAGTTGGTGGCGACCGCAAGATCCGCGATCGTCGAGTCCTCCGTCTCGCCGGAGCGATGGGACATGACCGCGGTGTAGCCGGCGCGATGGGCCATGTCGACCGCCGCGAGGGTCTCGGTCAGCGTCCCGATCTGGTTGACCTTGACCAGGATCGAATTGGCGACGCCTCTGCGGATTCCCTCGGCAAGACGGGTCACGTTGGTCACGAACAGATCGTCGCCGACCAGCTGCCGCCTGGCGCCGATCAGGTCGGTGAGGATTTTCCAGCCCTCCCAGTCGTCCTCCGCCATGCCGTCCTCGATCGAAGCGATGGGATAGGCGTCGGCGAGCTTGGCGAGATAGCGCGCCTGCTCCTCGATCGAACGGGTTTTCCCTTCGCCCTCATAGACATATGCGCCGTTCTTGAAGAACTCGGTCGCCGCGCAATCCATGCCGAGGACGATGTCGGCGCCCGGCTTGAACCCGGCGCTCTCGATCGCCTTCAGGCAAAAGTCCAGCGCCGCCTCGGCCGAGGGAAGGTTGGGCGCAAAGCCGCCCTCGTCGCCGACATTGGTGTTGTGTCCGGCCTTCTTGAGCGACGACTTCAGGGTGTGGAAGACCTCGGCGCCCCAGCGGACCGCCTCGCGCAGCGAGGGCGCGCCGACCGGCAGGATCATGAATTCCTGAAAGTCGATCGGATTGTCGGCATGGACGCCGCCATTGACGATGTTCATCATCGGCAGCGGCAGCACGCGCGCGGTCGTCCCGCCGACATAGCGGTACAGCGGCAGGCTCGACGCCTCCGCCGCGGCCTTGGCGATCGCCAGCGAAACGCCGAGAATCGCGTTGGCGCCGAGCCGCGACTTGTTGGGCGTGCCGTCGAGCGCGATCATCGCCTCGTCGATCTTGATCTGCTCTTCGGCCTCGAGTCCCGAAACGGCTTCGAAAATGTCGCGGTTGACCGCCTCGACCGCCTTCAGGACGCCCTTGCCGCCGTAGCGCGCCTTGTCGCCGTCGCGCAGTTCGACCGCCTCGTGGGCGCCGGTCGACGCGCCCGAGGGAACCGCCGCCCGACCCAGCGATCCGTCCTCCAGCGCGACCTCGACCTCGACGGTGGGATTGCCGCGGCTGTCGAGAATTTCCCTGGCGCTGATGTCCACGATGGCGGTCATGTCCGTTCCCCGTTCGCCGGTTGTCCGGCGACGCTTTTACGCGAACGGCGTTGCGCAGGAAAGGTCGGCCGCGCCGCGGCGACCGACGCTCGGCGCCTAGAATTTAGGCGCATTGCGCATCGCGCGGCCGATCCGCCGCGCAGCCGGAGACGGCTGCCGGCGCGGCGCGTCCCGGGGATTCGGCGATCGGCAAATAATTGCATCGCGGCGCCTCATATCGTGGTGACAGTGCCCATTTTTTCGACTAGCGTCGGCGCGTTCGAAAAAGGAGGCCGACGCCGTTCCAGCGGCGTCGCTTGGCTGCCGAGTCTGTGGGAGGACGGGGCGTCTACCGGTCTTACGAGCAGAGGCGCAAGGCCTGCGCGCATAGGAAGGCGCCGAAGACCGGCTTCGCAATTCAAGGACAGGTGCAATCAGGCAAAGCGCGGCGCGAGCCGATGCTTTGCCTTTTTTGTTCGCGCAAGTCGTACAATTGAGATCGGTTGATCAAGTCGCCGCGTCGCCGCGCGCCCAGCCGGCGCGCGCTTCGGCGGTGAAATCCGCCAGTCGTCGCTCGGCGATGGCGGCGCGCAACCCCGCCATCAGATCCTGATAGTACGAGAGATTGACCGCGGTCAGGGCCATCATCGCGAGGATCTCGCCCGCCTTGACCAGGTGATGCCAATAGGCGCGGGAATAGTCGCGCGCGGCGGCGCAATCGGATTGCGGATCGATCGGCCGCGGGTCGTCGGCGTGGCGCGCGTTGCGCAGGTTGATCCGGCCAAAACGCGAAAACGCCAGGCCGTGCCGCCCCGCCCGCGTCGGCATCACGCAATCGAACATGTCGATCCCGCGCGCGACGGCGTGCAGGATGTCGTCGGGCGTTCCCACGCCCATCAGGTAGCGCGGCCGGTCGATCGGCAGATGCGGCTCGACGGTTTCGATCATCGAGAGCATCACGCCCTGCGGTTCGCCGACCGCCAGGCCGCCGATCGCATAGCCGGAGAAATCCATCGCCGTCAGTTCGCGCGCGCTCGTCAAGCGCAGCGCGGCGACCGAGCCGCCCTGAACGATGCCGAACGCCGCCCTGCCCGGCTGGACGCCGAACGCCGCCTTCGAGCGCTCCGCCCAGCGCAGCGACAGCCGCATGGCCCGCTCGGCCTCCTCGTCCGAACAGGGCAGCCGCACGCATTCGTCGAACTGCATCTGGATGTCGGCGCCGAGCAGGCGCTGGATCTCCATCGCCCGCTCCGGCGTCAGTTGGTGAGGAGCGCCGTCGATGTGGGATTGAAAGATCACGCCGTTCTCGTCGACCCTGCGCAGCTTGGCCAGCGACATCACCTGGAAGCCGCCGGAATCGGTCAGGATCGGGTGCGGCCAGTTCATGAACCGGTGCAGCCCGCCGAGCGCGGCGATGCGCTCGGCGCCGGGGCGCAGCATCAGGTGATAGGTGTTGGCGAGGACGACATCGGCGCCGAGCGCGCGGACCTCGCCCGGATACATCGCCTTCACGGTCGCCGCGGTCCCGACCGGCATGAACGAGGGCGTGCGGATCGCGCCGCGCGGCGTTGTGATTTCGCCGACGCGGGCGGGCCCGTCGCGGCCGGTGACGGCGAATGCGAAACCATCGGTCATGCCGGCGCTCCGGCGCAGTTCCCGCTCATCGATCGCGGTCCCGGCCCGGCGTCAGCAGACAGGCGTCGCCGTAGGAGTAGAACCGGTAGCCCGCCTCGATCGCATGGCGATAGGCGCGGCGAATCGGATCCAGACCGGCGAATGCGCCGACCAGCATGAACAGGGTCGAGCGCGGCAGATGAAAATTGGTCATCAGGGCGTCGACGGCGCGAAAGCGATAGCCGGGCGTGATGAAAATCGCCGTCTCCCCCGCGAACGGCGCGATCCGTCCCGCCTCGTCCGCCGCGCTTTCGAGCAGCCGAAGGCTGGTCGTGCCGATCGCCACGACCCGGCCGCCTTCGGCGCGGGCGCGATTGAGCGCCGCCGCGGTCGGCGCGTCGATCCGCCCCCATTCCGCATGCATCGCATGGTCCGCCGTGTCCTGCGTCCTGACCGGCAGGAACGTCCCCGCCCCGACGTGGAGCGTGATCTTGTGCACGCTCGCGCCGCGCGCCTCGACCCGGGCGACGAGCTCCGGGGTGAAATGCAGGCCGGCGGTCGGCGCCGCGACCGCGCCGGGCTCGACCGCGAACAGGGTCTGATAGTCGGTCCGGTCGCGCTCCGCGGGCGCCCGGCGCGCCGCGATATAGGGCGGCAACGGCATGGCGCCGAGCCGTTCGATCGCCTCGTCGAGCGCCGCGCCGGGCAGCGCGAAGGCGAGCAGGATCTCGCCGCCTTCGCCCTTTTCCTCGACTTCGGCGTCGAGCGCGCCGAGCTCGCCGGCGCCCGATTGGCCGGCCGCGCCGAACCGGATCGTCTCGCCCGGCTCGATCTTCTTGGCGGGGCGCGCGAAGGCGCGCCAGCGGCGTTCATCGACGCGTTTGGCGAGCGTGACCTCGATCCGGGCGCCGCCGCCGCCGCGCGTCCTGATCCCGCGCAGCCGCGCGGCGATGACGCGGGTGTCGTTGACCACGATCGCATCGCCGGGACGAATGAAATCCGGGAGATCGCCGACGCGGCGATCGGCGAGCGCCCCGTCCGCGCCGACCACCAGCAGGCGCGCCGAATCGCGCGGGCAAGCCGGCGCCAGCGCGATCCGCTCCGGCGGCAGGTCGAAATCGAACTGGTCGACGCGCATCGAATCTCCGGGCGGCCGTCATTCGCTCCGGCCGCGGGGAGCGAAGCCGCCCTCCGTCCGTCAGCTCAGGCTCGCCTTGATGATCTTGTCGGGGTCGCGCACCGGTTCGCCGCGCTTGATCTTGTCGACGTTCTCCATCCCCGAGACGACCTTGCCCCAGGCGGTATATTGCCGGTCGAGGAACTTGGCGTCGTCGAAGCAGATGAAGAACTGCGAATTGGCCGAATCCGGACTCTGCGCGCGCGCCATCGAGACGGTTCCGCGCACATGCGGCTCGGCGTTGAACTCGGCCTTGATGTTGGGATAGCGCGACCCGCCCGAGCCGGTGCCGTGCGGACATCCGGTCTGCGCCATGAAGCCGTCGATGACGCGATGGAACACGATTCCGTCGTAGAAGCCTTCCGAGACGAGGCGCTTGATGTGCGCGACGTGAGCGGGCGCCAATTCGGGCCGCATTTCGATGACGACCGGGCCCTTGCTGGTCTCCAGGGTCAGCGTATTGCCTTGTTCGGCCATGGCAGAAATCCTTCTGTGCGAGCTGATCGATGGGCAGGGCTGCGGCGCTAGTTCGGGCTGGCGGCGAGGCGCAGGGTCACGATCCGGTCCGGGTTGGCGACGAGGCCGCTCGCCCCGTCCCCCTTCTTGATCTTGTCGACGACATCCATGCCGGAGGTCACCTCGCCGAACACCGTATACTTGCCGTCGAGGAAGGGGGAGTCGGCGAAGCAGATGAAAAACTGGGAATTGGCCGAATCGGGGTCGCCGGCGCGCGCCATCCCGAGCGTGCCCCGCTGGAACGGCGTCGGGGTGAATTCGGCGGGAATGTTGGGCAGATCCGAACCGCCGCGGCCGGTTCCCGTGGGATCGCCGGTCTGCGCCATGAACCCGGCGATCACCCGATGAAACACGATTCCGTCGTAGAATTTTCGCGCCACCAGGGCCTTGATCTGGGCGACGTGCTTGGGCGCGAGGTCGGGGCGCAACCGGATCGTGACCTTGCCGCTCCTGGTCTCGAGAATCAGGGTGTTCTGGGGATCGGCGTCCTGGGCGGCGGCGCTCGCGGCGGTCAGACCGGCGGCGGCGAAGGCCAGAGCCTCGCGGCGGGTGAATTTCATGAGCGCACGCTCCTGAAGGGTCTGTTGCAGGCTCGATCGGGCGGCTAGATAGCATGAAGGCGCTCCGGCGCAACCCCGGCGCCGCGTCCGCGCAGGCTTGACGGCGGGCGCACCGGCCGGCAATCAGGCGCCGTCGGCGCGTCGTCGGCCGGATCGCCCCTGGATGAGCGTTGCCAAGAGTCTGCTCCACAGGCTTGAATATGTTGCGTTTCTTGCCGTCGCGGGGATCGTCCGCGCGCTGCCGCTGGAAACGGCGTCGCGCGCGTCGGGGGCGGCCTGGCGGGTCGTCGCGCCGCGGCTGCGCCGCCACCGGCGCGCCCTGGCCAATCTGCGGCAGGCCTATCCGGAAAAGTCGGCCGCCGAGATCGAGCGGATCGCGCTCGGCATGTGGGACAATCTCGGCCGCACCTTCGCCGAGTTCTTCCATATCAGGGAGATCGTCGATTCCGATCGGGTCCTGATCGAGGATCCCGAGGCGTTCGAGGCGCTGCGCGCGCGCAGCGGCGGCGTCGTCGCCTGCAGCCTGCACATGGCCAATTGGGAGATCGCGTCGCAGCTCGGCCTTCCCCTCGGCTGGCGGCCGGCCGGCGTCTATCAGAGGATCGCCAATCCCTTCGTCGATCGCTACGTCAACGCGATCCGCGCGCCGCTCTATCCCGGGGGACTGCTGGAGAAATCGTCCGAAGCCGCGCGCGCCCTGCTGCGCTACGCCCGCGAGGGCGGCTGCACCGCCCTGCTCGCCGATCAGCGGGATTCGCGCGGAATCTCGACGCCCTTCTTCGGCCGGCCGGCCTCCTCGACGCTGTTTCCCGCGCTGGTGGCGCGTTCGCTGAATGCGCCGCTCCATGTGTTTCGAATCAAGCGGCTTTCGGGCGTGCGATTTTCGGTGCGGGTCGTTCACGTGTCCGTGCCGCGGACCGGCAGGCGCGACGAGGACGTCGCCGCGGCCACGCGCGACCTCCAGGCGGCTCTCGAACTGCTGATCCGCGAAGCGCCGGAGCAATGGATGTGGGCGCAGCGGCGCTGGGATTGAATCGGCGCGCGATCCCCGCCATTGTCGGGCCGATCGGCGTCCGCGCCGCGGATCGACTGGGAGAGCGCCCTGCGCATCGCCACCTGGAACGTCAATTCGGTCCGCCAGCGGCTCGGCCACCTCCTCGGCTATCTCCGCGAGACCAGCCCCGACGCCCTCTGCCTGCAGGAGCTCAAATGCCTCGACGAGGCGTTTCCGCGCGCCGAGGTCGAGGACCTCGGCTACAATGTCGCGACCCATGGGCAGAAGGGGTTCAACGGCGTCGCCATCCTCGCCAAGCGCCCGTTCGAGGTCGTGCGGGGGCTGCCGGGCGACGAGTCCGACGCCCAGTCGCGCTACATCGAGGCGATCATTCCGGCCGGCGACGGCGTGGTCCGGCTCGCCAGCATCTATCTGCCCAACGGCAATCCGGCGCCGGGCGAGAAATACGACTACAAGCTCGCCTTCATGGACCGGCTGACCGCGCATGCCCGCCGCCTGCTCGCGCTCGAGGAGCCGCTGGTCCTCGCCGGCGATTTCAACGTCATCCCGGAGCCGCGCGACGCCGCCGATCCGGCGCAGTGGCGGACCGACGCGCTGTTCCTGCCGCGCACGCGCGCGAAATTCCGCGAATGCCTGGCGCTCGGCTTCGCCGACGCGCTCCGCGCGACCACCGACTCGGCCGGCCCCTACACGTTCTGGGACTATCAGGCGGGCGCCTGGCAGCGCGACAACGGCATCCGCATCGACCATTGCCTCCTCTCGCCGCAGGCCGCCGATCTCCTGCGCGCAGCCGGCGTCGACAAGCGCCTGCGCGCGCTCGACAAGCCGTCCGACCATGCGCCGGCCTGGGTCGAGCTGGCGATCGGCTGAACGCGACGGCGCCCGGCGGCGCGCGGCTGCGGGCAGGAGCGGCGCGGCGCGGAATCCGCGCGGCCGCGCCGAACCGCTTGCGGAACACAGCATGAACGGATAACGTCCGTTCATGATTTGTTTAGCGACCGGCGTGAAAATGGCCGCGTTTTCAAGACCGTGGCGGCGATTCGCGGCCACGGATTCGCCGAGGGGCGCCCGATGCTGACCAAGAAGCAGAGCGAATTGTTGCGGTTCATCCACGAGCGGCTGCAGGAGGCCGGCGTTCCGCCGTCGTTCGACGAGATGAAGGAGGCGCTCGATCTGCGCTCGAAATCGGGGATCCACCGGCTGATCCTCGCGCTCGAGGAGCGCAATTTCATCCGCCGGTTGCCCAATCGGGCGCGCGCGATCGAAGTGCTGCGGCTGCCCGAATCGGCGACGGTCGCCGCGCCGCGCGCCCAGCGGTTCTCGCCCAGCGTGATCCAGGGCAATCTGGGCCGGGTGCGCCCCGCCAGCCGCTCGACGCGGTCCGACGAGGATCGCTCGGTGGCGGTGCCGATGATGGGCCGCATCGCGGCGGGCACGCCGATCGCGGCGATCCAGACGCGCACGCACACGATCAGCATGCCGCCGGAATTCCTCGGCAGCGGCGACCATTTCGCGCTGGAGGTGCGCGGCGATTCGATGATCGAGGCCGGCATATTCGAGGACGACACCGTCATCATCCGCCGCCAGGACGTCGCCGAGACCGGCGATATCGTGGTCGCGCTGATCGACGGCGAGGAGGCGACCTTGAAGCGCCTGCGCCGGCGCGGCGCCTCGATCGCGCTCGAAGCGGCCAATCCGGCCTACGAAACCCGGATTTTCGGCCCCGACCGGGTCGCCATTCAAGGCAAGCTGGTCAGCCTGATCCGGCGCTATTGAAGCGATCGGCGCCGCGCGGCCGGACGAGCGGAATCGCGAGAAAAGGTGGCCGGCCGGAAACAGCTATGAGGAGGCCACTCCTTAGCCATTTCCAAGCCGGCCGACCCCACGGACCCAGGAGATGCGGCGGACCTGAGCACTCCGCAGGGTGTCTCGCGCGGGCTCGACGAGCGCCGCCGTGATCACGTTACAGGGACCGATCAGGAAAGCAATCATTAGAGAGCGATCCGCGCGCGAAAGCCTTTATTTACCTAAACAGAAAGGGTTAAGCGCGCTCCGCCGGCGCCGCCGATGCGTCGACGCGGCCGAATCGGCGAGATGACGCAGGGCGAGGATTCGCGGCGATCGCCGGCGGGATTCCGGCGATCTCGGCCTTGAACGCGCTCCTTCCGACCCGGCGCGCCCTCTCGGGCTTTGCGCCATTCCCGCCCCGCGACGACGCCAGGACGAGCCCGGCCGGCGGGTCGCGCTCCTGCAGGTTCCCGGCCGCTGGATCGCGTCTCGACGCGAACGCGCAGCGCTGGTCCGGGCCATGCTCGCGATGCCGGCGGCGCGGGCCGCGCTGTCGGCAACCGCCGATCCGATCCGGCGCTCCGTCCGCGCCGCCGGGACCGCCTGTAAAATAGAAATCTGAGATAGTTCTTCCTAAATTCCAAAAGATGGGCTATGGTCTCATCATTCGCCCCCTCAGCATGAGCCCCGCCATGTCCGACCCCCGCGCCGCCGCCCCCGACATCGCGATCGAGCGGGAAGTCCGACGGCGTCGATCCGGCCGGGGGCATGTCCCCCTGCGGGCCGCAAGGCTCGACGAACTCGCCGCGGGGTCGATGAGGACGAGGAGCGGGCCGCGCCGCGCGGCGAGCCGGGCGGCGGCGCGCCGCAGAGCCCCGCGCCGGTTTCATTTTGCCTGCAACCCTCTGATTTCTCTTGATCGGCCGCGAAATGAATTTCCGAATATTTCCACGCCGAAGGGGATTTGTCGGGCGACGCGGCTCGGCGCGCGGGACGGCAGCGCGCCGCAGACCCCGCGCCGGTTTCATTTTGCCTGCAACCCTCTGATTTGCCTCGATCGGCCGAGAAATGAATTTCCAGATATTTCCGCCCCGAAAGGACTTGTCGGGCGATGCGGCCCGGGGCGCCGCCGCGCGCGGGGCGCTCGACGGCGGCGCGCCGCAGAGCCCGGCGCCGGCTTCCTTTTGCCTGCAACCCTCTGATTTGCCTCGATCGGCCGAGAAATGAATTTCCAGATATTTCATTTCCGAAAGGATTTGTCGGACGAGGGGCGCAGACGCGGACCTGGGTCGTCCAGGCGCGAGCGGCGGCCCGAGGGGGCAAGGGGGCAAGGGGATGAGCGATCGGCTGGAGAGACGCGAAGCTGAGCGCCCGCCGCCGCAGGGCCGGGCCGTGCGCGCGGCTCGATGTTGGCGGAGCGGCCGCCGGACCCGGCTCGACGCCGTGGCGCGCGCCCGGCCCGGCCGGGTCCGACGCCGGCCTGGCGCGGGGTCCGGCGCATCCTGCGGTCGGTCGATCGGATTCTCGTCAGGCGGCGTCGGCGGTCACCCGGTTGCGCCCTTCCGCTTTGGAGCGGTAGAGCGCCTGATCGGCGCGCCGGTAGAGCGATTCGGCGTCGCTGTCGCGGCCGCGACCGGCGACGCCGACGGAGACCGTGATCGGGATCGTTCGCCCGGTCCCGTCGATCACGAACGGCTCGCCCTGGATCGCCGACCGGGTTCGCTCGGCGACCTTGGCGGCGACCTCGACCGGGGAGTCGGGCATGACGATGACGAATTCCTCGCCGCCCAGTCGGCACAGCAGGTCGCCGCCGCGGATGATCCGGCGGAGGCGGTCGGCGAAGCCCTTCAGCACCTCGTCGCCGCAATCGTGGCCGTGCGTGTCGTTGACCTGCTTGAAGTGGTCGATGTCGAATATCATGAGCGACAGCGGCGCGCGCCGACGTTGCGCCTGCTCGAGCATGGCGGCCAGGTGATTGTCGAGGAACCGGCGGTTGTTCAGCCCGGTCAGCGGGTCGACCAGGGCGAGTTCGATCGACTGCTGGACCTTGTCGCGCAGGCTGTCGGCGTAGCGCTTCTGGCGCAATTGCGTGCGCACGCGCGCGACCAGTTCGTTGCGGTCGATCGGCCGGGACAGATAGTCGTTCACGCCGAGGTCGAGCGCGCGCAGCACGCGGACGCGGTCGTCGGCCTCGGCGATCGCCAGAATCGGCAGATTCCGGGTGCGCTCCAGCGACCGGATCTGGCTGCAGACCCGCAAGCCGTCGTAGCTCTCCAGCCCGAGGCTGACGATGAACAGATCGAAATCCTCCTCGACCGCCCGGAACAGGACTTGCTGCGGGTCGGTTTCGACGGCGAGCTCATGCGAGGCGTCGAGCGCCTTGATGATCTGCCCGGACGAACTCGCGCGGTCGTCGACGAGCAGGATCCGCCCCTTGCGGCCGTCGTCGGCGCTCATCGCGAACACGGCGTCGCGCGGACCGGGCGGCAGCGCCTTGCTGGCGCCGCTGCGCAATTCGTCGATCACCGCCTTGAGGCGGACGAGCGAACGCACGCGCGCGACCAGCGCGACCTCGTCGAGCGGTTTGATGAGGAAATCGTCGGCGCCCGCTTCGAGGCCGCGCAGCCGGTCGGCCGGCTGGTCGAGCGCGGTGACGATGACGACGGGCAGATGCGCGGTCGCCGGATTGGTCTTGATGCGGCGGCAAACCTCGAACCCGTCCATCCCGGGCATCATGACGTCGAGCAGCACGACGTCGCAGCTGCCTTCGCCGCAGATCGAAAGGGCTTCGGCGCCGCTGGAGGCGGTCAGGACGTCGAAATATTCCGCCGTCAGCCGCGCCTCGAGCAGTTTGACGTTCGGCGGGACGTCGTCGACGACGAGGATGCGGGCGGTCATCGGATCACTTGTCTTTCAGGAAATGGTCGACCGTCTCGAAGAACTTGGCGACCGAAATGGGCTTGGAAAGATAGGCCTCGCAGCCGCCCTGGCGGATTTTCTCCTCGTCGCCCTTCATCGCGAAGGCGGTCACGGCGATCACCGGGATCGACCGCAATTCCTCGTCGTCCTTCAGCCATTGGGTGACCTGGAGCCCCGAGATTTCAGGGAGCTGGATGTCCATCAGAATGAGGTCGGGCCGATGGAGGCGCGCCAGTTCGACCGCCTCGACCCCGTTGCGCGTCTGAACGATCCGACAGCCCTTGGATTCCAGGAGATCGTTGAAGAGCTTCATATTGAGCTCGTTGTCTTCTACGATCAGCACGGTCTTGGCCATTTCGCGTTCCAGATCGAGCCTCGGCGCGTCGCCGAGCATAGCCGAGCGGAGATGAATTGCGAACTTAAAGCGGAGGCGTTGACGAAAGGGAAATCTTAATGATGAAACGGACGGCGGGCGCCGGCGCCGGGGCGGGCGCCGAATTTGCGGCGCGGACGGCGATCGCCGCGCTCGGCTGGCTCGCCGCGGACGAGCAGCGGCTCAGCCGGTTCCTCGCCCTGTCCGGCCTCGGGCCGCACAATCTTCGCACCGCCGCGGCCGAGCCGCGGTTTCTCGCGGCGATCCTCGATTATCTCGTCTCGGACGAATCGCTGCTGGTGGAATTCGCCCGGGATGCGGGCCGCAGCCCCGACGATGTCGCGCGCGCGCATGCCGCCCTTCGGGAGCCGGAGGGCTTCGATCCATGAGCGGACCGACGCCGCCGGCCGGCCGCGCGATCCTGTGCCGGGATTGCCTCGCCGATTCGCAGGGCGAGCGCCCGGCGCGCTGCCTCGCTTGCGGCTCGCCGCGGCTGCTGGCCTATCCGCGGGACGGCGGTCTGACGATCGCCCATGTCGATTGCGATGCGTTCTACGCGGCGGTCGAAAAGCGCGACCATCCGGATCTGCGCGATCGGCCGGTCATCGTCGGCGGAGGCGGACGGCGCGGCGTCGTCTCGACCTGCTGCTACATCGCGCGCACGTTCGGGGTCCGGTCGGCAATGCCGATGTTCCAGGCCTTGAAGCTGTGCCCGCACGCCGCCGTCGTCCCGCCCGACATGAACCGCTACGCCCGGGTCGGCCGCCAGATCAGGGGCCTGATGGAGGCCCTGACCCCCCTGGTCGAGCCGGTTTCGATCGACGAGGCGTTTCTCGACCTCGCCGGCTGCCAGAGCGTTCACGGCGCCGACGCGGCCGTGATCCTGGCGCGGCTCGCCAGCACCATCGAACGCGAGATCGGGGTGACCGTGTCGGTCGGCCTCAGCGACTGCAAGTTCCTCGCCAAGCTCGCCTCCGATCTCGACAAGCCGCGCGGCTATTCGATCATCGCCCGGTCGGCGGCGGTCGCGACGCTGGCGCCGCTGCCCGTCGGCCGGATCTGGGGCGTCGGCAAGGTCGCGCAGCGCCGGCTGAACCAGGCGGGCCTCGTTCTCATCGGCGACATCCAGGGGCTCGACGAGGCGACGATGCGGGGCCGCCACGGCGCGGAAGGGGTGCGCCTTTGGCGCCTGGCGCACGGCCTCGACGATCGCCGGGTGACGCCCGAGCGGGAGACCAAGAGCATTTCCGGCGAAACGACCTTTCAGAACGACACCGCCGACCGGGAACTGCTGACCCGCGCCCTGCTGGAGCAGTGCGAACGCGTCGCCGCGCGGCTGAAGAAACAGGGGCTCGCCTGCAGGAGCGTCACGCTGAAGCTGCGGACCGCCGATTTCCGCTTGCGCACGCGCTGCCGCTCGGGGCTCGAGCCGACCCAGCTCGCCCCCCGGCTCTTCCTCGCCGCGCGCGGCCTGCTCGAACGCGAAATGGACGGCGCGCCGTTCCGCCTGCTCGGCGTCGCCACCGCCGATTTCGTCGCCGCGGATGCGGCCGATCGGGGCGATCTCGTCGATCAGGCGGCCGGCCGGGAGAAGGCGCGCGAGCAGGCGATCGATTCGCTGCGCGAGAAATTCGGCGCCGCGGCGGTGATCCGCGGTCTGGCGTTCGCGGCAAGCCCGCCGAAGTCGCGCGGTTGAAGCCGTGCGGCGGTCATTTCGCGCAAGGGGGAGTCGGCAGCAGTTCCAGCTCGGTCAATTGGGCGGCGAGCGAGAACGCGCCGTAGTCGAGCTTCAGGCTCCCCGAAACGCCGTTCTCGTAGAGGTCGAACGACAGCACATATTCGGGCGCCGCGTCCCTCTTGGCCGCATCGAAGTAGGAGATCGCCACCGGCCAGCGACGCAGCGCCTTCAGCGATTCCGCCTTGTCGGCGTCGGCGCCGGGGGTGGTCTCCTCCTTGCCGATGACGCTCAGCGTGTCGAAAATCTTCTCGCCGGTGTCCGAACCGTCGAACACCCGCGCCTCCAGCACGCTTCCGCCCGACTTTGCGGTCTGGATGATCCCGGCTATGTGCTGGGTCGGAAACAAAATGTCCTTGCCGAGGTCCAGCTTCTCCTGTTTGGGCTGGGCGAGGTCGAGGTCGACCTCGCCGGCGTCCGAACGCGTCGCGCTGCCGTCGATCGGCGGCTCCGGACTGTCGGAGAGCGTGGTGTCGATGCGAAACCTGAGGCTTCTGGCCTTGCCGTCCTCGAAGGTCACCGCCCGGGTGTCGGACGAGATCGGAGCGCCCTCGCCGCGCTGCAGCTCCGTCACCTGGCGGAAGTTGGCCGCATAGCCTTCGCAGGCCGAGCCATGAAACTCATAGGCGATCAACCCGCGCGCCGCCACCGGCGCCTGGGCGCCGGCGGCCTTGGCGAGGCTGATCTGGTAGGCCGCCCGATGCGCGGCGAGCGGCATGACCGCCTCCGCCCGCGCGCCCAGGGAGCAGGCGGTCACGGCGACCGCGGCAAGGGCCAGTATCAGCTTCATCGATCGGGCTCCAGTCGACGACCGCGCCGGTCGTCCGCTTCCCCGCGGCATAAGGCGGTCGCGCCTTCATTGCAACGTCGGCCGGGTGACGTAGACTGTCCTGCGCCGCAGGATCGAGATCAGCGCCTAGCTTCCCGCTATGGCCAAATAAAGGAAACGTCATGAGCCAGATCGCCGCGCGTCTGGGCGCCCTCGGGATCGCGCTGCCGACGCCGGTCGCGCCGATCGCCAATTATGTTCCCTGTGTCCGGCTGGGGCCGATGCTGGTGATCTCGGGCCAGTTGCCGCTGGGGCCGGACGGCAGGCTGGCGCCGGCGCACACCGGCAAGCTCGGCGCGGATTCTCCGCTCGGCCCGGCGAGCGAGGCGGCGCGGCTGTGCGCCGTCAATCTGCTCGCCCAGGCCGCCGCCGCGCTCGGCGATCTCGACGCCGTCGTCCGGGTCGTGCGGCTCGGCGGCTTCTTCGCCGTCGCCTCGCGCTTCGACGCGCTGCCGCAGGCGATGAACGGCGCCTCCGACCTCATGGCCGCCGTTTTCGGGGAACGCGGACGCCACGCGCGCACCACGGTCGGCGTCGCCCATCTGCCGCTCGACGCGATCGCCGAAGTCGAAGCCACGTTCGAAGTCGCCTGAGATGGCAGGCCGAGCTCCCGCCTGGCTGACGGCCCGTCCGATCGCGCACCGCGGGCTCCATGACGCGCGCCTGGGCGTCGTCGAGAATACGCTGGACGCCGCGGACGCCGCGATGGCGCGCGCCTTTGCGATCGAATGCGACGTGCGGGCGAGCGCGGACGGCGAGGCGATGGTCTTCCACGACGACAGGCTCGACCGGCTGACCCTGGCGACCGGCCCGCTCGCCCTCAGGACGGCGCGCCAGATCGGCGAAATCGGCATGCGGGACGGCGCCGGGCGCATTCCGACCTTCATCGATCTCTTGCGCCGGGTGGCCGGCCGGACGCCGGTCGTCTGCGAGATCAAGAGCGGCTTCGACGGCGACACGCGCCTCGCCGAGCGCGTCGCCGCGATCGCCGCCGGCTATCCCGGGCCGCTCGCGCTGAAGAGTTTCGATCCGGCGATCACAGCCCATCTGCGCGCGCGCGCGCCGCCGGCAGGGCCGGCGGGCGAGCCCTGCCCGTTGGGCGTCGTCGCCGAGGCGCGCTATGAGGGCGAGGACTGGCGCGCCCTGACCGGAGAGCAGAAGATGGCCTTCGAGGCGTTTCTCCACTATCCCCTGACCCGCCCGGACTTCCTGTCCTATTGCGTCGATGATCTGCCCAATGCGACGCCGTTCCTGTTGCGCGCGCTGGCCGCCACGCCGGTGATCGCCTGGACCGTGCGCACGGACGCGCAGAAGCGCCGGGCCGCGCAATGGGCGGACCAGATCGTGTTCGAAGGCGAGCCCGGCGTCTAGGCGGCCCGAGCCGTGAGGCCGCCCGCCGCCATTTGTCGCATTGCGGCCCGGTTCCGGGCGTTCAAGGTGAGCGCGAACCAACGGCGAGTTCCCATGGCCCCTGCCCCATTCACGGCCCGCGTCGCCCGCGCCATCGCGACGGTCGACGCGGCCAGCTGGGACGCCTGCGCCAATCCCCCCGGGCTCGACGAGGCGGCCGCCGGCGGCGAACGGTTCAATCCGTTCGTCACCCACGCGTTCCTGCTCGCCCTCGAACAATCCGGCTCGGTCGGCGGCCGCTCCGGCTGGACGCCGATGCATGTCCTGATCGAGGACGAGACGGAGCGCCTCGTCGCGGCGGCGCCGACCTACGTCAAGAGCCATTCGCAGGGCGAATATGTGTTCGACCACGGCTGGGCGCAGGCCTACGCGCAGGCGGGCGGGCGCTACTATCCCAAGCTCCAGGTCGCCGTTCCCTTCACGCCGGCGACCGGGCGGCGCCTGCTGGTCGCCGCCGACGCGCCCGCGGGCGCCGGCGCGGCGCTGATCGCCGGCCTGCGCGGCCTGTGCGATGCGGCCGAAGCGTCGTCGATTCACGTCACCTTCGCCGACGCGCGCGACAGCGCGGCGCTCGAGGCGGCGGGATTCGTCCGGCGGACCGGCGAGCAGTTCCACTTCGTCAATCCCGGCTACGCCGATTTCGACGCGTTCCTCGCCGAGCTCGCCTCGCGCAAACGCAAGACCATCAAGCGCGAACGCAGGGAGGCGCTCGCCGACGGCGTCACGATCGAATGGGTCACCGGGGCCGCGCTGAAGCCCGAACACTGGGACGCCTTCTATGCCTTCTACATGGACACCGGCTCGCGCAAATGGGGCCGCCCCTATCTGACCCGAAGGTTCTTCGACCTGATCGGCGCGTCGATGGCCGACCGGATCCTGCTGGTGATGGCGCGGCGCGAGGGGCGCTACATCGCGGGCGCGATCAACTTCATCGGCGACGATGCGCTCTACGGGCGCAACTGGGGCGCGATCGAGGAACGTCCGTTCCTGCATTTCGAGGTCTGCTACTATCAGGCGATCGACTTCGCGATCCAGCGCCGGCTGAAGCGCGTCGAGGCGGGCGCGCAGGGCGAACACAAGCTGGCGCGCGGCTATCGCCCGGTTGCGACCTGTTCGCTGCACGCATTCGCCGACCGGCGCCTCGGCGAGGCGGTCGCCGAATATCTCGCGCGCGAGCGCGTCGCGGTCGAGCAGACGATAGCGGTCTACGAGGAGCACGCGCCGTTCCGGAAGGGATAGCGCGCGCGGCCCGGCGGCGACGCCTTGCCCGCTCGCGCCATCCGTGAGAATCTGGCGTCCGGTCCTGTCCGGGAGGCGCGCGGCATGAATGAGGAGGGATCCGCCCTGATCGTCGGCGCCGGAGACGCCACCGGCGGGGCGATCGCGCGCCGGCTGGCGCGCGAAGGGCTCGTCGCCTGCGTCGTGCGCCGCAACGGCGACAAGCTGGCGCCGCTGGTCGCCAGGATCGAGTCCGAGGGCGGGCGCGCCCGCGGCTTCGGCGTCGATGCGCGCGAGGAGGACCAGGTCGTCGAACTGTTCGAGACGATCGAGCGCGAGGTCGCCCCGCTCGCCGTGTTCGTCTTCAACATCGGCGCCAACGTCAATTTCCCGATCCGCGAGACGACCGCGCGGGTCTACCGGAAGGTCTGGGAAATGGCCTGTTTCGCGGGGTTCCTGACCGGCCGCGAGGCGGCGCGGCGGATGGCGCCGCGCCGGCGCGGCACGATTCTGTTCACCGGCGCCAGCGCGAGCCTGCGCGGCCGTCCCGGATTTTCCGCCTTCGCCGGCGCCAAGCATGCGCTGCGCGCGCTCGCCCAGTCGATGGCGCGCGAGCTCGGGCCGGAGGGCGTCCACGTCGCCCATGTCGTCATCGACGGCGCGATCGACACGCCGTGGATCCGCGAGAATTTCCCCGACCGGGCCGCGTTGAAGCCGCAGGACGGCATTCTCGATCCCGATGCGATCGCCGAGGCCTACTGGATGCTGCATCGCCAGCCGCGCAGCGCCTGGACGCATGAAATGGACCTGCGGCCGTGGATGGAGGCCTGGTGATGGCGAACGAACGACCGCGGGTCGAGCATCACTTCGATTTCGGCAGCCCGAACTGCTATTTCGCCCACCGGGTCATTCCGGGAATCGAGCAGCGAACCGGGGCGACCTTCGTCTACGTCCCGATCCTGCTCGGCGGCGTGTTCAAGGCGACCAACAACCAGGCGCCGATCGTCGCGTTCAAGGACATCGCCAACAAGCTCGCCTACGACCGGCTCGAAATCCGCCGCTTCATCGCGCGCCACCGGCTCGGCCGGTTCAAGATGAACCCGCATTTTCCGGTCAACACCTTGCAGCTGATGCGCGGGATCCTCGCGCTCGCCGACGATCCGGCGTTCATGCCGACCATCGAGGCGCTGTTCTGCCTGATGTGGGAAGAGGGCGCCAAGCTCGACGATCCGGAAACGCTCGTGCGCGCGCTCGATGCGCGCGGCCTCGACGGCGCCGGGTTTGTCGCCCGCGCCGCCGAGCCCGCGGTCAAGGCGGGACTCGCCGCGGCGACCGAACGCTCGGTCGCGCGCGGGACGTTCGGCGCGCCGACCTTCTTCGTCGGCGACGAGATTTATTTCGGCAAGGACCGGCTGCGCGAGGTCGAGGAGGCGATCGTGGCGGCCTCAGGCTAGCCGCGGGCGTCGAGGCGACCGGCGCGATTCGCGAAATCCGTCGCGCGGCGCCTTGATGGCGTCACAACGCAGGTCTATTACAGATTCGCGGTGAGGAATCGCGCGATCCCGCCCGAGACCCGTCGCCGCCACGACAGCAACCGGAGAGTTGCGCGGGAGGAAGACCATGCAGACCCCCATCAAGCTCTCGCTCGCGGCGGGACTGACAGCCGTCGGAATCGGCGCCGCCGCCGCCGGCACGGATCCGTGCGTATGGAGATATTACGTCAGCGCCGCCCTGCGTGCCCAGCAGGATGCGGCGCCCCCTGCGCCGCTCCTGCTGCGCGAAGGTCGCGCGAGCGCGATCGACGGCGAAGACCGCTTCCGCCCGTCCCACGAACGCTATTTCGCCGAGGGTTCGCCGGCGCCGGCAGCCGACGGCGCGCAGCGCTAGCCGAGCCCGGGCCGATCGCGCCGAGACGGCCGCGCCGCCGAATTCGCGCCGCGGCGCGTCCGGTGATAGGTTCGCGCCTTGCACCCTATTGCGCGAGGCATCCGAGCCATGAACGCACCGGCGACCATCGTCCGCCGCCCTTCCGTCTGTCCGCATGACTGCCCGTCCGCCTGCGCGCTCGACGTCGAGGTGATCGACGGCGCGCGGATCGGCCGCCTGCACGGCGCGGCGGACCAGACCTATACCGCGGGCGTGATCTGCGCCAAGGTCGCGCGCTACGCCGAACGCATCCACCATCCCGACCGGCTGACCCGGCCGCTGCGGCGGGTCGGACCGAAGGGCTCGGGCCGGTTCGAACCGATCTCCTGGGACGACGCGCTCGACATCGTCGCCGATCAGTTCCTGAAGGTCGAGCGCGAATTCGGCGCGCAAAGCGTCTGGCCCTATCATTACGCGGGCACGATGGGCCTGGTGATGCGCGACGGCATCAAGCGCCTCACCCACGCCAAGCGCTATTCCGGGTTCTATTCGACGATCTGCATCAATCCGGCCTGGACGGGCTTCATCGCCGGAACCGGCCGGATGATGGGGCCGGACCCGCGCGAGATGGCCAGGGCCGACTGCGTCGTGATCTGGGGCACGAATGCGGCGGCGACCCAGGTCAACGTGATGACCCATGCGATGCGGGCGCGAAAGGAGCGCGGCGCGAAAATCGTCGTCGTCGACATCTATCGCAACGACACCATGAAACAGGCCGATCTCGCGCTGTGCCTGCGCCCGGGCACCGACGGCGCGCTCGCCTGCGCGGTCATGCACGCGCTGTTTCGCGACGGGCGCGCCGACCGCGCCTATATGGCGCGCTACGCCGACGATCCGGCCGCGCTCGAGGCGCATCTGGCCGCGCGCGATCCGGTCTGGGCGAGCGCCATCACCGGCCTCGAAGTCGCCGAGATCGAGGCCTTCGCGGCGCTGGTCGGCGCGCGCAAGCGCAGCTACTTCCGGCTCGGCTACGGCTTTTCGCGCCAGCGCAACGGCGCCGCCAACATGCACGCGGCCTCCTGCATCCCGGTCGTGACCGGCGCCTGGGCGCACGAGGGCGGCGGCGCCTTCCACAACAATGCGGCGATCTACCACTGGCGCAAGACGCTGATCGAGGGCCTCGACGTCCGCGACCCCGAGGCGCGGATGCTCGACCAGTCGCGCGTCGGCGCGGTCCTGTGCGGCGAGCCGGCGGCGCTGCGCGGCGGCCCGCCGGTGAAGGCGATGCTGGTGCAGAGCACCAATCCGGTCGCGGTCGCGCCCGCGCAGGACAAGGTGCGGCGCGGCTTTGCCCGCGAGGACCTGTTCGTGTGCGTCCACGAGCAGTTCATGACCGAGACCGCCGGGATGGCCGACATCGTGCTGCCGGCGACCATGTTCCTCGAACACGACGACCTCTACCAGGGCGGCGGCCACCAATATGTGATGTTCGGCCCCAAGGCGGTCGATCCGCCCGGAGAATGCCGGTCCAACCACGCGCTGGTCTGCGCGCTCGCCGCCCGCCTCGGCGCCCAGCATCGCGGCTTCCAGATGAGCCCGCGCGAGATCATCGACTGGACGCTGGAGGCGTCGGGCTGGGGCTCGCTGGCCGATCTCGAGGCGAATAAATGGCTCGACGCCCAGCCCTCGTTCGAGGACGCCCATTTCCTCGACGGCTTCGCCTATGCCGGCGGCCGGTTCCGGTTCAGGGCGGATTGGGCGACGACCCCGTTCGCCAATGACGGGCTGATGGGGCCCTGGCGCGACATGCCGAGCCTGCCCGATCACTGGGCCGCGACCGAGGCGGCCGACGCGCGCCATCCGTTCCGGCTCGCGACCTCGCCCTCTCGCGGTTTCCTCAACTCCTCCTTCACCCAGACGCCGACCTCGCTGGGGCGCGAGCGGCGCCCGACGGTCCTGGTTCATCCCGAGGACGCCGCCCGGATCGGCGTCGGCGAAGGCGGCATCGTGCGGCTCGGCAACGCGCGCGGCGAGATTCGGGTCCACGCCAGGATCTTCGACGGGCTGCGTCGCGGCGTGCTGATCTGCGAGGGCGTCTGGCCGGGCGCGGCCCATCTCGACGGCCGCGGGATCAACGTCCTGACCGGCGACGACCCCGTCGCCCCGTTCGGCGGGGCGGCGTTCCACGACATCAGCGTGTGGGCGCGGCCGGGCTGACCTGCCCTGTCTCCAGTCAACCGCGGCGCCCGCCCGCGGACCGCCGGGCCCGCTGGCGCTCGTCGAGCGCGTGGGCCAGCGCCGCGGCCATCTGCTCGAGCCGATATGGTTTCTGCAGGACGCCGGACTCGCCGAGATCCCTGACGCTGCCCGAATCATAGCCCGTCGCGAAGATGAACGGCACGCCGCGGTCGCGCAGCGCCATCGCGACGGCTTCGGTCCCCTCGCCGTTGAGGTTCAGGTCGAGGATCGCCGCGTCGAAGCCGCCATCGCGCAGAAACCGCGCGGCGCCCGCGAGCGAACTGGCGGGTCCGACGGCGAGCGCCCCGAGGTCGGCGAGCATGTCCTCGACCATCATCGCCACGATCGGCTCGTCCTCGACGACGAGGATCCTCTTGCCCGTCAGATCGATCATGGCGGGGCCCCTCGGGGAGCGGGGACGGCCGAGGCCATCGGCAGCGGCGCGTGGATCTCGCAAATCAGTCCGGCCGGCCGCCAGTCGACGCGCACCTGTCCGTGGAGCTCGTTGGCGAGCGCGCTCTGGATCATCCGCGAGCCGAACCCGCGGCGGGTCGGCATGGCGACGGGCGGGCCGCCGCGCTCCTCCCAGCGGATGTGGATGTCGGGGCGCGGTCCGTTCGGGATGATCATCCAGCTCACCGCTATCGCTCCTTCATCGACGCAGAACGCGCCATATTTCCTGGCGTTGGTTCCCAGCTCATGGAACGCCATCGCCAGCGTGACGGCGCATTTGGGCTCGAGACGGACCGGCGGCCCATCGACGCTCCACCGCTGGGCCGGCACGCCGAGCGCCGCCAGCGTCTCGACCACGATCGCTTCGAGATCCGCCGAGACCCAGTTCGCGCGGGTCAGCAGTCCGTGGGCGGCCGCCAGCGCCGCGAGCCGTCCCTCGAACGCGGCCAGGCGATCCGCGGTCGATCCCTCGCCGCGGAAGGTCTGGCGGGCGATGCCCTGGACGATGGCGAGCGTATTCTTGACCCGGTGGTTCAGTTCGTCGATCAGCAGGTTGAGATGGCGCTCGTCGCGCACGCGTTCGGTGACGTCGTAGCCCTCGACGAAAATGCCGGTGACCGCGCCGCTGGCGTTGGTCACCGGTTCATAGATGAAGTCGAGAAACGCCGTGTTGGGCTCGCCGCGACCGCGATCCTCGAACGCGATCGGCATCTTGCGGCCGACGAAACGCTCGCCGCTGCGGTAGACCCCATCGAGCAGCTCGAAATAGCCCTGGCCGGCGAGTTCGGGAAAGACCTCGCGAACCGGCCGGCCGATCAGTTCGCGATCGCCGACCAGCGTCCGATAGCTCTGGTTGGCGAACTCGAACACGTGGTCGGGCCCGTCGAGGATGGTGATGAAGCCGGGCGCCTGCTCGAACAGCCCGCGCATGCGCTGGCTCTCCTCGCGCATCGCCGCGGCCGCGCCGCGGCGCGCCTCGGCGAGCTGGATCGCCGAATCGACGCGCGCGAACAGTTCGCGCGCCGAGAACGGCTTGACGATGTAGTCGTCCGCTCCCGCCTCGAGCCCCTCGATCTTGGCCTCCTCGCCGGCGCGCGCGGAAACCATGATGACCGGCGCGTCGCGGGTCGCGGGGTCGGCGCGCAGCCGCTGCAGCAGCTGGAAGCCGTCGATCCCCGGCATCATGACGTCGCACAGGACGAGATCGGGCCGACGCCGCGCCGCCGCGGCGAGCGCCCGGGCGCCGTCCGGCGCCGCATCGACCTCGTAGCCGCGGCCCTCGAGCAGGCGCCGGACATATTCGCGCATGTCGCCATTGTCGTCGGCGACGAGCACCCGCCGCCCGCGCCCGACCACGGCGGACCCGGGCTCCGGCGCCTCCGGGACCGGCAGGGCCGCCGGGCGTTCGGGGGCGCCGTCTTCGTCCGGCAGCCAGCGCAGCGCCTCCTCGACGAAGCCGCGCGCGGCGAGTCCGGACTGGGCGGAGCGCGCCGCCTCGACCTGATCGGCCGGCAGATGATCCGTTCCGAACGGGATCCGAACCGTAAACGCGCTGCCGCGCCCGATCCGGCTGGCGACCCTGAGATGGCCGCCATGCAGCCTGACCAGTTCCTGGACGAGCGCCAGTCCGATCCCCGAGCCCTCGATCGAACGCCCCTTGGCCTCCGGCACGCGATGGAACCGCTCGAACAGATGCGGCAGCTCGGCTTCGGGAATGCCGAGCCCGGTGTCGCTGACGACCACCTCGGCCCATTCGCCGTCGGCCGAGGCGCCGACCTCGACCCCGATCTCGCCGGTGAAGGTGAACTTGAACGCGTTGGAGAGCAGATTGAGGATGATCTTCTCCCACATGTCGCGATCGACATGGACCGGCAGCGGCAGCGTCGGCGCCTCGACGCGCAGCGCGAGTCTGGCCCGTTCGGTCGCGGATCGGAAATTCGAGGCGAGATCGGCGGTCAGGGCGGCCAGATCGACCGGCTCGAAGGCGGCCTTCATCCGTCCCGCCTCGATCCTCGAGAAATCGAGCAGGGCGTTGACCAGCCGCAGCAGGCGCCGGGCGTTGCGGTGGGCGAGGTCGACCAGCGCGCGCTCGGCCGGCGGCAGCCGCTTCGGCCCCTCCGCGGCGAGATCCTCGAGCGGGCCCAGCATCAGGGTCAGCGGCGTCCGGAACTCATGCGAGACGTTGGAGAAGAACAGCGTCTTGGCGCGATCGATCTCGGCGAGCGCCTGCGCGCGCAGCCGCTCCTGCTCATAGGCCATCGCCTCCGCGAGCGTCTGGCCGATCTGGCCGGCCGCCAGATCGAAGAAGGAGCGATGCTCGTCGTCGAGCGCGCGCCGGGGGCTCACCGCCGCGACCAGAATCGCGGTCGGCCGCGCGGCGCCCGGCATCGCGATCGGCAGGACCAGCGCCCGATCGGCCGGCGCCGGCCAGGCCCCGCACGGCAGCGCCGCAAAGCGCGCGCCGAGCGCCCCGACCAGCTCGGGCGTCCCCAGCCGCGCGACCCGGCCGAGCGGCCAGCTCCCCGGCGCATCGTCCGCGGCGAGATCGACGCTCGACGGGGCGGCCGGCGCGCCGGCGACGATTCCGGCCGCCCCGAGCAGTCGCGCCTTGGCGCCGGCCTCGTCGACCCCGTAGAGCAGCGCAAACGGCAGATCATGAGGATTTCCGGCGAGGATTCCGGCGGCGGCCGCGCATGCCGCCGCGACGCTGTCGGGCCGCCGTCCGGCGGCGAGGTCGCGCAGCGTGCGCAGCCGCCGTTCGCCGACGACGTGACGGGTGGTCTCGAACACCGGCGTGAAAATGCCGCCGATGCCGCCGGTCTCGTCGCGGATCGGCGAGTAGGAGAACGAGAAATAGGTCTCCTCGTCATAGCCGTAGCGGTTCATCACCAGAAGCAGGTCGCGCGAGCGCGTCGCCTCGCCCTTGGCGAGGACCTGGTCGAGCATCGGCCCGATCACGCCCCAGAGTTCGGGGAACACATCCCTTCCGCAGGCGCCGAGCGCGAGCGGGTGCTTCTTCGAGCCGAGAATCATCCGGTATTCGTCATTGTAGAGCATGACGAGATCGGGTCCCCACCACACCAGGATGGGAAACGCGCATTCGAGGCAGGTGCTGACCGAGGTGCGCAGCGACTGCGGCCAGGAATCGACGGGGCCGAGCGGCGTCGCGGCCCAGTCGCGACCACGCATCATCGCGCCCATCTCGCCGCCGCCGGCCATGAAGCCCCAGACCGAGGGGTCGCCCGGCTCTTCTCCGGGGCGCCGCCGGTCCCGGCCGGGCGGTGCGCCCGCCCGGATCCCTTGCGCGATTTCTTTCGACATCAGACCCCGGCGCAGCCCCGATCCGATCGAACGCCGCCGCCGGTCCCGGGTTGCGCGGGCGATTCGTTTTTTTTTTGCGTTTCGACGATTCGTCGGCCAGACCGACGGCGCCGGCGGCGCGCCGGCGATACGTCCGGTGAGCCTGCTGGCCCTTCCGCGCCGCGGCCACCCTTTATTTAGGCGCATCGCCGGGCTATAGGACGCGTCCCTCGGCGGGAAAAGCGAACCGGCATGAAGAAGCTGCAGGAAAGACTGGCCACCGCGCCCGGCGAGCCATTCTCGGGCGGGGTCGATCTTTCGATCGTCGCGGCGCTGGCCAAGATCGCCGGCCATCACGATCTCAGCGAAGTGGAGATCGAGCACGACGGCCTCAGGGTGCGGGTCGCGCGCGAGCGGCGCGCGCCAGCCCCGGTCGGCTACGCCCCGGCTCCGGCGCCGGTCGAGGCGTCCGCCGCCGCCCCGGTCGCGCCCGCCGATCATCCCGGTTCGGTCAAGTCGCCGATGGTCGGCACCGCCTATCTCAGGGCGAGCCCGGAAGCGAGGCCGTTCGTCGAACTCGGCGCCCTGGTGAAGGCCGGCGACAAGCTGCTGCTGGTCGAGGCGATGAAGACCTTCAACGAAATCGTCGCGCCCAGGGCCGGCAAGGTTCTGGAAATCCTGGTCGAGGACGGATCGCCGGTCGAATATGGCCAACCGCTGCTGGTCATCGAGTGATGGCGCCGGGCGCAGCGCTCGAGGGCGGTCGCGATGTTCGATAAGATCCTGATCGCCAATCGCGGCGAGATCGCGCTGCGGATTCTGCGCGCCGCCAAGGAGCTCGGCGTCGCCACGGTCGCCGTCCACTCGACCGCCGATTCCGAGGCGATGCACGTCAAGCTCGCCGACGAGAGCGTCTGCATCGGGCCGCCGATGGCGCGCGATTCCTATCTCAACATTCCTTCGCTGCTCGCGGCCTGCGAGATCACCGGCGCCGACGCGGTCCATCCCGGCTATGGCTTTCTGTCCGAGAACGCCCGGTTCGCCGACATACTCGGCGAGCACAACATCGCCTTCATCGGCCCGCGGCCCGAGCACATCCGGCTGATGGGCGACAAGATCGAGGCCAAGCGGACCGCGGCGCGGCTCGGCATCCCCTGCGTGCCCGGCTCGGCCGGCGCGGTGAGCGACGACGAGGAGGCGCTGCGGATCGGCGCCGGGATCGGCTATCCCGTGCTGGTCAAAGCGGCGGCGGGCGGCGGCGGGCGCGGCATGAAGGTCGCCCAGACCGCCGAAGAGCTTTCCGGCGCCATCTCGACCGCCAAGGCCGAGGCGAAGGCGGCGTTCGGCGACGATTCGGTCTATCTGGAAAAATATCTCGCCCACCCCCGCCACATCGAGATCCAGGTGCTCGGCGACGGCCAGGGGCGCGCGATCCACCTGGGCGAGCGCGACTGTTCGCTCCAGCGCCGGCACCAGAAAATCTGGGAGGAAGGCCCCTCGCCCGCGCTGAACGCCGGCCAGCGCGAGGAGATCGGCGCGACGGTGGCGCGCGCCATGGCGGAACTCAACTACATCGGCGTCGGCACGGTCGAATTCCTCTACGAGGACGGGCGGTTCTACTTCATCGAGATGAACACCCGCATCCAGGTCGAGCATCCCGTGACCGAAATGATCACCGGGATCGATCTGGTCAACGAGCAGATCAAGATCGCGGCGGGTTCGCCGCTGTCGATCGCGCAGGAGGACGTGCGGATCACGGGCGCGGCGATCGAATGCCGGGTCAACGCCGAGCACGCGCGCACCTTCGTCCCCTCGCCCGGCCGGATCGCCTATTTCCACCCGCCCGGCGGACTCGGGGTGCGCGTCGATTCGGCGGTCTATCAGGGCTATGTCATCCCGCCCTTCTACGATTCGCTGGTCGGCAAGCTGATCGTCCACGGCCGCACCCGCACCGAAGCGCTGATGCGGCTGCGCCGGGCGCTCGACGAATTCATCGTCGACGGCGTCGAGACGACGCTGCCGCTGTTCCGCGCGCTGGTGCGCAACACCGACATCCAGAACGGGCTCTACGACATCCACTGGCTCGAGGACTATCTGGCCCGGGAGGCGGCGGAGGCCAGGGAGCCGGCCTGAACGGCCGGGCGTCTCAGACCGACAGCGAGCGCAGGACGCCCGGCAGCGCCTCGGCCAGATCCTCGGCGATCAGGCCGGGCCCGACCGCGCGCGCGCAGGCGCCATGGAGCCAGACCGCGCAGCTCGCCGCCTCGAAGGTCGGCATGCCCTGGGCGAGCAGTCCGCCGAGCAGGCCCGCGAGCACGTCGCCCGAACCCGCAGTCGCCAGCGTCGGCGGCAGATCAAAGCCGATCGTCGCGCGACCGCCCGGCTCCGCCACGACCGTGTCGGCGCCCTTGGAGATCACGACCGCGCCGAGGAATGCCGCGGCGGCACGTGTGCGGGAAAGTTTTGATTTTTGGTCAGTGACTTCCGACTGGCCCTTGAACAGACGCGCGAACTCGCCGTCATGCGGCGTGATCGCAACGTCGATCCGGCCGCCGCCGGTCAGCGCGGCGAGCGCGGGCGCCTCGCCGGCAAAGCTCGTCAGCGCGTCGGCGTCGAGCACGAACGCGCGCGGCGCTCCCCCCGTGCCTCGCGTCGCCAGCGCCGTCTCGACCAGAGCGCGCGTCGCCGGCCCGACGCCGGCGCCGGGGCCCATGATGATCGCGTTGCGCCGGCGATCGGCGAGCAGTTCGGCGAACCCGGCGGCGCCGTCGAAGCCGGCGACCATCACCGCGGTCGATTGCGCCGCATTGACCCGAACCGCCGCGCGCGGGCTGGCGAGCGTCACGAGTCCGGCGCCGCAGCGCAGCGCCGCGCGCGCCGCCAGCCGCGCGGCGCCGGTGTGGCTGGCGCCGCCGGTCAGCACGAGCGCGGCGCCGCGCGCATATTTGTTGGAATCGATCGCGAGGACGGGAACGGCGGCGCGCCAGGCGGCGGGCACATTGGCGCAGGTCGCCGGAGCGATCGCGGCGAGCGTCGCGTCGGGAATGCCGATGTCAGCGAGAATCAGCCGCCCGCAGCGCGCGCGGCCCGGCAGCAGCAGATGGCCCGGCTTGAGGCGGAAGAAGGCGACGCTGGCGCTCGCCCGCACCGAAGCGCCGCGCTCGGCGCCGGTCGCGCCGTCGATCCCAGAGGGCACGTCAACCGCCAGCACCGGGTCCCCCGACGCCTGGAAATCATTGATCCGCCCGACGCAGGCGCGCGCCTCGCCGTCGAGGTCGCGCGCAAGGCCGGCGCCGAACAGCGCATCGACGACGAGATCGGCGCCGGTCGGGTCGAAGCCGGCGGCGGACCCGGCCTGCCCGTCCCAGCGGGCGGCGGCCAGCGCCGGATCGCCGCGCAAAGCGGCGCGCTCGCCGAGCAGCGCGAGTTCGACCCGGTAGCCCCAGGCGCGCAGCAGCCGCGCGGCGACGAAGCCGTCGCCGCCATTGCCCCCGGGCCCGCACAGCACCGCGACCCGCCCCGCCGAGCGCGCCAGCCGGGTCGCCGCCGCGGCGACCGCCGCGCCGGCGCGCTCCATCAGCCCTATGCCGGACGCGCCGGCCGCGATCGCCATCCGGTCGGCGGCGGCCATTTCGACGGGGGTCAGCAGTTCCGGGCGGCGGCCGAGGTCGAGCATGGGGCGATCGTGGCGCCGCCGGCGCGCGCGCGCAACACCGCCGCGGGCGCGCGCCGAATTTCGCGCTTCGCATTGCGGGTTTTCGTGCTATACGCGCGCACGCCCGGCGTGATCCCCGATAGCTCAGCTGGTAGAGCATTCGACTGTTAATCGAATGGTCGCAGGTTCGAGTCCTGCTCGGGGAGCCAGACCATCCTCGCGAGACTTTCCGGTCCCGGCCGTCGTCGCCGGCTCCGGCGCGGAACCGGCCGACGCTCGGCGGTTACCGATCCGCGATGCAGCGATAGCCCGAGCCGCTCGGGAAACTCTCCGAATGCGAGCCGGGCGGGCACGGCCTGAGATCATTGAAATAGCCGCCGCCCTGCTGCGCCAGCGCGACTGGCGCAGCACAAAGCGCCAGTAGCACAGCGCCGATAGCGAGAATTCTTGCCGACATTTCGGACCCTCCATTCCTGCTTTGCGGCGCCCGTCCCGGGCGACCGCGGCTCACAGGCTGAGAGATGGGAAGCGGCGGTTCCGAAATCCGCTGGTCGCGCTTCAATCTTCCGTGACCGACCGTGCCGATGCGGGCGACGGCGGCGCCGCCCCGGCCGCGGGGCCGGATGACCGCCCGGCAAAGCCCGCCACCGGCTATGCTCGAAGAACTATGCCGCCAAAGCGATTTGACTGGTGCCGGTTGCAGGAATCGAACCCGCGACCTACTGATTACAAATCAGTTGCTCTACCAACTGAGCTAAACCGGCGGCTCCGGACCGTCCGGCGAGGCGTCGGCGCCGGGGCGCCGACAGATAGGACGGGGCGCGGACGGCGACAAGAAGAACTTTCCGCCGCGCGAGGGCGCCCCGGGCCCCTCACATCGCCGTCAGCATCGCCCGGACCACGCCCACCAGCGCCGCCGCCCACAGCAGCCCCGCCGCGACGGCCTGGATCGCATAGCCGCGGCCGCGCTTTTCCGGCGACTGGGCGTAGTCGCGCGCATAGAGCGCGCGCCCGGCGATCCATACGAGGCCGAGCGCCGCAGCGCCGGGATCGTTGACGGTGATCGCGGCGAGCCACAGCGCCGGCAGGAAGATCGGCATCCATTCCAGCGTGTTGGCCTGGATGCGGACCGCCCGTTCGAGGCCGGGATCGCCGACCATGGTCGGGGCTCTGATGCCCGATCTGGCGCGCGCCCGGCCCACCGGCGCGCCGAGCGTCGCGTAGAACAGCACGGCGAGCAAGGTCGCCAAGGCGGTGAAATGAGGCATGGGATTTTCCAGGATTCGGGCGGCGGACCCTAGCGGGCGGCGCGCCGGGCGGCTAGCCGTCGTCGACGGTCGGCGTCCACGGCCCCTCGACCTGGATCGCCTCCTGGGCGCCGGGCCAGGGCGGCATGGTGATGGCGAGGAAGGTCAGCGCGCCCTCCTCCGTCGCCCGGAACTGGAACGCCGTGCCGAGCGGAATCGTCACCGCGAGGCCGGGCTGAACTTCGACCACGCTCTCGCGGCCGCCGGCGCCGCGCCAGATTTCGCCACGCCCGCCGAGGAAATACCAGATCTCCTCGACGCTCCGGTGCGTCACCGCATGCGAGACGGCGCCGGCCGGCAGTTCGAAATGGGCGAGGCTGCCGCGCTCGAGGGCGAGCAGCAGCCGCACCGCGGTCCCGTCGGGCGCGGTCGCGTCGGGGGATCGGCGCAGGCGGGCGGACTCGAATTCACGCATGGCGGCGCTCCGGCTTCGGCTCGCTCGGGCGCGATCATCAGCACGGCCGCGCGCGCGACGCAACGGCGCGCTTTGGCGCGACGCCGCGCCCTGCTATGAAGGGGTATGATCGACTCCGACGCCCCGACGCAATCCGAAGTCCTCGACGAATTTCGCGCCGCCGGGGCCTTGCTGGAGGGCCATTTCATTCTCTCCTCGGGACTGCGCTCGCCGGTGTTCCTGCAGAAGATGTTCGTCTTCCAGGATCCCGCCCGCACCGAGCGGCTGTGCCGCGCGCTCGCGCGCAAGGCGCGCGCGGCGTTCGGCCCGATCGACGTCGTCGTCTCGCCGGCGCTCGGGGGAATCGTGCCGGGCTACGAGACAGCGCGCTGGCTCGGCGCCAAGGCGATTTTCGTCGAGCGCGAGGCGGGGGTCTTCAAGCTGCGACGCGGCTTCGCAATCGCGCCGGGCGCCCGCGTGCTGATGGTCGAGGACATCATCACCACCGGCCTGTCCTCGCGTGAATGCCTCGCCGCGATCGCCGAACATCCAGGAATCGTGGTCGGCGCCGCCTGCCTGATCGACCGCTCGGGCGGCAGGGCGGACATAGGCGTCGCGCGCGTCGCGCTCGCCACGCTCGACATTCCCGCCTACCCGCCCGACGCGCTGCCGCCCGAACTCGCCGCCCTGCCCGCCGTCAAGCCGGGCAGCCGGGCGAGCGTCGGGGCGGCCTGACGCCAGAGAGGAGACAGCGACAGGTGACCCGCCTCCGGCTCGGCGTCAATGTCGACCATGTCGCGACCCTGCGCAACGCGCGCGGCGGCGCGGCGCCCGATCCCATCCGCGCCGCGAAAATCGCGATCGAGGCGGGCGCTGACGGGATCACCGCCCATCTGCGCGAAGACCGCCGCCACATTCGCGACGACGACATGGCGCGGTTGAAGCGCGAGATCTCCAGGCCGCTGAATTTCGAGATGGCGGCGACCGAGCAGATGCTCGACATCGCCTTGCGGATCAAGCCGCATGCGTGCTGCCTCGTCCCGGAAAAGCGCACCGAGCGCACCACCGAGGGCGGGCTCGACGTCATCGGCGGCCATGGCCATCTCAAACCTTTCGTGGCCGAACTGACCCGGGCGGGAATCCGCGTCTCGCTGTTCGTCGAGCCATCCGCGGAGGCGCTCGAAGCCAGCGCCTCGCTGTCGGCGCCGATCGTCGAACTGCATACTGGCGCCTGGTGCGATGCGCTCGACAAGGGCGGGCCGGAGCGCGCGGCGAGCGAATTCGCCCGCCTGCGCGCCGCGGCCGCGCAGACGCGCGCGCTCGGGCTGGAATGCCACGCCGGTCACGGGCTCGATTTTTCGAGCGCACGGACGATCGCCGCCCTGCCCGAGATCGTCGAACTCAACATCGGCCATTTCATCGTCGGCGAGGCGATCTTCATCGGCCTCGCCCACAGCGTGAAGGCGATGCGGATGGCGATGGACGAGGGGCGCGCCAATGCGGGCTGAGCGGCCGTGATCCTCGGGATCGGCTCGGACCTCTGCGACATCGAGCGGGTCGCGCAGACGCTCGAGCGGTTCGGCGAACGCTTCGTCCTGCGCTGCTTCACCCAGACCGAGCGCATACGCTCGGAACGCCGAGCGGGGCGCGCCGCCTCATACGCCAAGCGCTTCGCGGCCAAGGAGGCCTGCGCCAAGGCGCTGGGCACCGGCCTGCGCCGCGGCGTGTTCTGGCGCGACATGGGCGTGGTCAACCTCCCCTCGGGCCAGCCGACGATGCGCCTCACCGGCGGCGCGGCGGCGCGGCTGGCGGCGCTCACACCGCAGGGCTGCGAGGCGTTCATCCACCTGACGATCACCGACGAGCCGCCGCTCGCCCAGGCCTTCGTGGTGATCGAGGCGCGGCCGCTCGCGCCCGGTGGAGCCGCCTGAGCCCGGCAGCGTGACGCTTGCCCCGACTCATCGCGTCGGCTACCCCTCCGGCCATGGCCAGAGCCGCTCCCCCTCCCCCGCCGCCGCCGTCGCCGCAGGCGCCGATCGACATCAGCCTGCGCGACGCGCTGGAAGAGCGCTATCTCGCCTATGCGCTCTCGACCATCATGGGTCGCGCCCTGCCCGACGCGCGCGACGGGCTGAAGCCGGTGCACAGGCGCATCCTCTACGGCATGCACATCCTCAAGCTCGATCCCGGCACCGCGTTCAAGAAATGCGCCAAGATCGTCGGCGACGTCATGGGTTCGTTCCATCCGCACGGCGACCAGGCGATCTACGACGCGCTGGTGCGGCTCGCCCAGGATTTCGCCTCGCGCTACCCGCTCGTCGAGGGCCAGGGCAATTTCGGCAATATCGACGGCGACAACGCCGCCGCCTATCGCTACACCGAAGCGCGGATGACCGATGTCGCGCGGCTGCTGCTCGACGGCATCGACGAGGATTCGATCGACTGGCGCGACAATTATTCCGGCGATTCGCGCGAGCCGGTCGTCCTGCCCGCGGCGATCCCCAACCTGCTCGCCAACGGCGCGCAAGGCATCGCCGTCGGCATGGCGACCTCGATCCCGCCGCACAATGTCGCCGAACTCTGCGACGCCGCGCTCCATCTCATCGCGCACCCGAAGGCCGAGGCAGAACAGTTGCTCGCCTTCGCGCCGGGCCCGGACTTCCCGACCGGCGGCGTCATCATCGACGAGCGCGCCTCGATCGCCGAGACCTATCGCACCGGGCGCGGATCGTTCCGCCTGCGCGCGCGCTGGGTCAGGGAGGAGACGGGCCGCGGCGGCTGGGTCGTGGTGGTCACCGAAATTCCCTACGGCGTCCAGAAATCGCGCCTCATCGAACAGCTCGCCAATCTGCTGAACGAGCGCAAGGCGCCTTTGCTCGGCGACGTGCGCGACGAATCGACCGAAGACGTGCGCATCGTGCTGGAGCCGCGCACGCGCGCGGTCGAGCCGGCGACGCTGATGGAATCGCTGTTCAAGCTGTCCGAACTCGAGACGCGCGCGCCGATGAACATGAACGTCCTGGTCGGCGGCGTCACGCCGCGCGTCGTCAGCCTCGCCGAGGCGTTGCAGCAATGGCTCGACCACCGGCGCGAGGTGCTGCTGCGCCGCTCGCGCCATCGGCTCGCCGCGATCGAACGCCGGCTCGAAATGCTCGCCGGCATGATCGTCGTGTTCCTGAATCTCGACGAGGTGATCCGGATCATCCGCGAGGAGGACGAACCCAAGGACGTCCTGAGGGCGCGCTTCGCGCTCAGCGAGGCGCAGGTCAATTACGTGCTCGACACGCGCCTGCGCGCGTTGCGCCGGCTGGAGGAACTGGCGCTCAAGAAGGAACGGGCCGACCTCCTCAAGGAGAAGGGCGAGATCGACCGGCTGCTCGCCGACGAGAAGAAGCAATGGCAGACGATCGCCGCCCAGATTCGCGAGACAAGGAAGAAATACGGCCCCGAGACTCCGCTCGGGCGCCGGCGCACCAGCTTCGAGGCGGCGCCCGAGGTGATCGTCGGCGATCTCGCCGGAGCGATGATCGAGCGCGAGCCGGTGACGGTGGTCGTCTCGCAGAAGGGCTGGATCCGCGCGCTCAAGGGCCAGGCCACGGATCTCGCCGGCATGGCCTTCAAGGGCGACGACGCGCTGAAAATCGCGTTCGTCGCCGACACGACCTCGAAAATCCTGGTGCTCGCCGGCAATGGCAAGGCGTTCACGCTGGACGCCGCCAAACTGCCGGGCGGACGCGGCCAGGGCGAGCCGATCCGCCTGATGGCCGACCTCGACGAAGGCGCGGAAATCGTCGCGGTCTGGCCGTTCCGGGCGGGCGCGAAAATGCTGCTGGCCTCCAGCGACGGGCGCGGCTTCGTCGTCGCCCAGGACGAAATGCTGTCGGCGACCCGCAAGGGACGCGCGCTCATCAACGTCGACGCGCCGGCGACCGCCAGCGTGGTGACCCCGGCCGACGGCGACCACGTCGCGGTGATCGGCGACAATCGCAAGCTGCTGGTCTTCCCGCTCGCGCAGATGCCGGAGATGGCGCGCGGCAAGGGCGTCCGGCTGCAGCGCTACAAGGACGGCGGCCTGTCCGACGCGCGGGTGTTCTGGCTGAAGGACGGCCTGACCTGGCGCGATTCCTCGCAGCGCGTCTGGACGGTCGGCGCCGCCGATCTCAAGGAATGGATCGGCGCCCGCGCCGAGTCGGGACGCCTGCCGCCGAAAGGATTCCCGAAGAACAACCGGTTCGGATGAGATCAGACAGCGTCTACGCCGGAACGGCCGCGAGCGCCTCGCCACGCCGCTCCGGATCGCCGACAGTGTCGATGACGAGATCGGAGGCCTCGCCCCGCGCGAGCGCCCCGGCGCGCGCGCGCCGCGCGCCCCCATCAGGGTCGCGGCCGCGCGCCGCGATGTCGGCGGGCGAGTTCCTCGCACGGCGCGCCCGTTCCGCAGCCTAGGCGACGCGCAGGCCGGCGCGCCAGACGCAGCGCACGACCGGCCGATCCAGCGCGATCCGCAGGCGCACGAGATCGGCGCGCTTGCCGGGCGCGATCTCGCCGCGATCGTCGAGGCCGGCGGCGCCCGCCGGGTTCTTCGTCACCAGCCGCAAGGCATGAGCGAGGTCGACGCCCGGGGCGAGGCGCGGCAGTTCGAACGCCGCGAACAGAAGGCTGGCGGGCACGTAATCGGAGGAAAGAATGTCGAGCCGCCCGGTCCAGGCGAGGTCGAGGGCGGCGACATTGCCCGAATGCGAGCCGCCGCGCACGATATTGGGCGCGCCCATCAGCACCTCGAGCCCGAAATCGTGCGACGCTTCGGCGGCCTCGAGCGTGGTCGGGAATTCGGCGATCGAGACCCCGTCGGCGACCGCCTCGGCGACCTGATCCAGGGTCGCGTCGTCATGGCTGGCGAGCGGGACCCCGGCGTCCCGAGCGATCCGCACGAGCGCGGCGCGGTTGCGGGCGGCGAATTGCTCGTGCATGCCGAGCCGCTCGACGACGAAGGCGTCGAAGCCGGCGTCGTCGACATGCCCCTGGCGCGCGTAATAGGCGCGCAACTTGTCGAGGTCGCGAAACTGCCGCTGGCCCGGCGTGTGATCCATCAGCGAAATCAGATGGGCGTGGTGGCGGAGCAGGAACGCACGCGTGTCGTCGACGACGTCGGGCGTGGCGATTTCGCAGCGCAGATGGGTCAGATGGTCGCAGCGCAACAGGTCGTGCGCGCTCGCCCGCGCGATCGCGGAGGCGATGTCTTCGGCGTATTTCGACAAAGCGTCGGCGTGCGAAGCAGCGCCGACCCGGAGCGAATCGAACACCGTCGTGACGCCCGCGGCGGCCATCTGGGCGTCATAGGCGAGGATCGCCGTGATGAGGTCCCAGCGCACCTTCGGGCGCGGCTGGAGATGCGGCTCCAGATGATCGGTGTGGAGTTCGACGAGGCCGGGAATGGCGAAGTCGCCGTCGAGATCGAAGCCGCGTTCGGGCGCGCGTCCCTCGCCGACCTCGACGATGCGGCCTTGCGCGATCGCGACCCAGCCGTGGAAAACGCGCCCGGCGGTCGCGACCTTCGCATTGGTCAGGATGAATTGGGCCGGATCGTCCAACTGCGGCTCCTCGATGGCGCGGGCGCTACGCCGCGCCTCGGCGCCCTCGCGCACGGCGACACGGCCGGCGCAGTTCCGAACGCCGCGGCGGATCGGGCGGGCTGGCGAGGCCGTGGCGCAGCTCCGCCGCGATGGCGCCGGCGAACGCCGCCATCGCTTGCCGCCCCGCGGCGATCGGTCCGTCGGAGGGTTGCGATCGATCCTGCATCCTGGGTCCGCGTTTCGCGAAGGTCGCCTCGAGGGTCCGCCGCTTTCTAGCGGCGCCGGACGCCCGAGGCTAGGCCGCGCGCCCTCCGATGATCGTCGTGCGCAGTCGACGGGATATCATGTCGATCGCCGCCACTGTGATGAGGATCCTGAGAACCAGGGAGGCGACGCGCGGCCATTCGTGGGCCGCCCGACGCCCGCGGTGACGGAGTCCGGCTTGTCACCCTCCTGTCATGCGCCTACGCGAGACGGGCCGCCCGACTCCGACCGACGGGATCGCCGCATGACCAGGACACTCTCCATCGCCCCGTTCATCCACCCCGAGGCGCAGGTGGTCGAAAGCCGGCTGGGTCGCTACACCGAGATCGGCGCGCGCTCGATGGTGACCGAGTGCGAATTGGGCGACTATTCCTATGTCGCGAACGATTCCGAGCTCATCTATGCGCGGATCGGGAAATTCTGCTCGATCGCCGCGCATACGCGGATCAATCCCGGCAATCACCCGATGGAGCGCGCGAGCCAGGCCCATTTCACCTACCGCGCCTCGGCCTATTTTCCCGGCGAGGCGGACGAGGCGGCGTTGTTCGACCGCCGCCGCGCCGCCGCGGTCGCGATCGGCCATGACGTGTGGATCGGCCATGGCGCGATCGTGCTGCCGGGCCGCGCGATCGGGCGCGGCGCGGTGATCGGCGCGGGCGCGGTGGTGACTCGCGACGTGGCGGCGTACGAGATCGTCGCCGGCGTTCCGGCACGGCCGCTGAAGCGGCGGTTTTCGCGCGCGGTCGCCGCGCGGCTGGAGGCGCTCGCCTGGTGGGACTGGGATCATGAGCGCCTGCGCGCGGCGCTCCCCGATTTCCGCGCCATGACGATCGAGGCGTTCCTCGACAAGCACGAGCGCTGAACGCTAGCCGCCCCCGGAGAAATCGAACCGCTCCAGAATGGCGAACGCGCCCGTCTCCTCCGCCTGATGGAACAGGGCGATCGCGTCGACGACGAGCGGGCGGTCGATCGGCGCGTAGAGGTCGCGCATCGCCTCCGCGAAGCGCGCGCGATCCGCCTCGCCGAGCGGGCCGGACAGCGTCATGTGGAAGCGGAAGTCGGCGAAGACGTGAGGGTAGCCCCAGCGGTCGAGGTTTTCGAACTGGCGCGGGGTGAGCGGGCTCTCCAGTCGGCGCGCGCGCTCCTGTGCGCTCGCGGGCGCGCGGAACCCCTCGAAGGCCTCCACGCAGCGATCGGCGAGCCGCGCGAGCCCCGGCGCCGGCGCGGCCGGCGTCAGCGCGACGAAGGCGCCGATCGCCGCGACGCGCAGCCGGCCGGCTTCGAACCGCGCCTGGCCGGCCGCGAAGGCGCGCATCGCCTCGACGAGCGCCGCTACGCCCGCGCCTTCCGTCAGCGCGAACGGCGGCTTCAGCGTCGCGTGAAAGCCGTATCGGCGCGGTTCGGCGGTCCAGGCCTCCAGCGGCGCGCCGCGCAGCAGTGGATGGTCGGGAAAGTCCACCCGCGCGCCGCGCAGCGCATCCCGGCCGATCGCCGCGCAGCCGAAGCGCCAGAGAGGATCGGCGGGGGCCGGCGCATAATAGACGGCGTAGCGCATCGCGATCCCCTTCGGCCTGACGGCCATACCGGCGGGAGGCTTGCCAACAAAGCCGCGATCGGGACAGATGGCGCGGAGGCGAAAGCGATCGGGCGCGCGAGTCTATGCCAGCCGCCCGGCAATGGGGAGGGGACCGCCGATGCAGGGGCTGATGCAGCGCCGCGAACTGTTGATCTCGTCGATCATCGAGCACGCCGCGCGCCATCACGGGGCGAGCGAAATCGTGTCGCGCCGCGACGACGGTTCTCTGGCGCGCACCGACTATGCCGGGATCGCGCGGCGGGCGCGGCGGCTCGCCCGCGTGCTGCTGGCGCTCGGTGTCCGCCCCGGCGACCGGGTCGCGACGCTGGCGATGAACAGCGACCGTCATCTCGAACTCTACTATGCGATTTCCGGGATCGGCGCGGTCTGCAACACGATCAACCCGCGGCTCTCGCCCGACGACATCGGCTATATCGCGGGCCATGCCGAGGACGGCCTGATCTTCGCCGATCCCGGCTTCGTGCCGATCGTCGAGACGATCGCGCCCGGCCTCGGCGGCGCGCTGCGCGGCGTCGCAATCCTCGCCGACGCGGCGGGAATGCCGCAGGCCCGACTGCCCGCGGGGATCGCGCTCCATTGCTACGAAACGCTGATGGCGGCCGAGACCGACGATTTCGAATGGCCGGTCTTCGACGAGAATGCCGCATCCGGCCTCTGCTATACTTCCGGCACGACCGGCCGGCCGAAGGGCGTGCTCTATTCGCACCGATCGACCGTGCTGCACGCGATGATGATGAACTTCGCCGACGTCGCGGCGCTGCGCGCGGTCGACCGCATCCTTCCGGCGGTGCCGATGTTCCACGCCAACGCCTGGGGCCTGCCGTTCGCGGCGCCGATGGCCGGGGCGGCGCTGATCTTCCCCGGCGCCCGGCTCGATCCGCCCTCGCTCGTCGCGCTGCTCAACGGCGAGCGCGCGACCCTGTCGGGCGGCGTGCCGACGGTCTGGCTCGGCGTGCTCGCCCATCTGCGCGAGACCGGCGGCAAATTCGCGGCGCTGGAGCGCATCCTGTCGGGCGGCTCGGCGTTTCCGCGGGCGCTGATGGGGGAATATGCGGCGCTCGGCGTCCGCGTCATGCACGCCTGGGGCATGACCGAGAGCAGCCCGGTGGCGACCTGGAATTCGCCCAAGCCGGGCGCCGAGGCGCTCGACCCGGAGGCGCGGCTCGACCAGCAGGCCAAGCAGGGCCGCGCCGTGTTCGGCATCGACGTGCGCGCCGATGCGGCCTCCGGCGCAGAGGCGCCCTGGGACGGCCGGACCCCGGGCAATCTGGCGTTTCGCGGCCATTGGGTCGCCAGTGCGTATTATCGCCTGCCCGAAACCGCGGTCGGCCCCGAGGGCTGGTTCCAGACCGGCGATGTCGGCGTGATCGACCCCGACGGATTCGTCGTGCTGACCGACCGGACCAAGGATCTCATCAAGTCGGGCGGCGAGTGGATCAGTTCGATCGCGATCGAAAACATCGCGATCGGCCATCCCGACGTGCTCGAAGCGGCGGCGATCGCGGTGCCCGACGCCAAATGGGGCGAGCGGCCGCTGCTGATCGTCGTAGCGCGCCCCGGCGCCGCGCCCGATCCCGCGGCGCTGCGCGCCTTCTACGAGGGCAAGATCCCGAACTGGTCGATCCCGGACCGGGTCGTCGTCGCGGCGGCGCTTCCGCATGGCGCGACCGGAAAGATCCTCAAGACGGAGCTCCGCCGACTGTACGCGGGCTGAAGGCGCGGCCGGGGGGTCGGCGGAGGTCGCGGCTGCGCCTAGGTAAATTCCGAGCCTAGCGGCTCGCCGACGCGCAGCTATTCTGGCCCCGCCCGACACGAATGCCGCGAACGGCGCCGGCCAGTTGGCGCCGCAGCAGCCGCGAACGCATTGCGGCGCTGTCGTCCTTCTGCGGCCTGGCGCGGCGGCGCGTAGAGCGGAATGCGGCAGACGGAAAGACGGCAGATGCGCTATTACATCGCTCTGGTTCAAAGCCGACCCGATGTCGGCTTCGGCGTGACGCTCCCGGACTTTCCGGGCTGGCGCGCCGCAGTGCGCCGGTTCGACGAGGCGCGGCCGGCGGCGACCGTCGGACTGGCGGCCCACATCCGGGAAATGGTCGCTTATGGCGAGGCGATCCCGGAGCCCTCGTCCTTCGAGGACCTGGCGGCGGATCCCCGCTGCCAGGACTGCGAGGCGCTGCTGGTCGCGGCGCCGCCCGTCGACGAGGCCGCCCCCGCTCGCGTCCCGGCGAGAGATCCGTTCCATCGGATTTCGAACGACGAATGGCCGGACGCCTCGGCCTGAAGCGGACGCTGGCCGCCGGCGCTCCCACGCCCGACGCCACCCGTTCGGTGCGCCCCGCTAGGCCAGCTGGGCGCGGATCGCGTCGAGTTCCGCGCGTCGCTTCGCGTCCGTCTTCGGATAGGTCATGTCGAGACCCTCGAGGGCTTCGAGGATGATGCTGGAGACGAGCAGCCGGGCGTTCTGCTTGTCGTCGGCGGGCACCACGTGCCATGGGCAGTCGGCCGTGCTCGTCGCCGCGAGACACTCGTCATAGGCGGTCCGATATTCCTTCCAGAACTTCCGCTCCTGGATGTCGGCGAGGCTGAACTTCCAGTTCTTCTCGGGTTCGTCGATGCGCGCGAGAAACCGCTTGCGCTGCTCCTCCTTGGAAATGTGCAGGAAGAACTTCACGATGCGGGTTCCATTGGCGTGCAGGTGACGCTCGGTGTGATTGATCGAGCGGAAGCGCTCGCGCCAGAAATCCTCGTCGTGGCGAGGCAGATCGGGAATCGCCTCGCTACGCAGGATTTCCGGGTGCACACGCACGATCAGCACTTCTTCGTAGTAGGATCGGTTGAAGATGCCGATGCGGCCGCGTTCGGGCAGGTTGCGCGTCGTGCGCCAGAGAAAGTCGTGCTGGAGTTCGACGGCGCTCGGGTGCTTGAAGCTGAACACCTGGCAGCCCTGCGGATTGACCCCCGACATCACATGCTTGATCGCGCCGTCCTTGCCCGCCGCGTCCATCGCCTGGAAGATCAGCAGCAGCGCATAGCGGTCGGACGCGTAGAGCAATTGCTGGAGGTCGCTCAGCCGCGCGACGTGTTCGGCCAGCAGTTTCTCATAATCCTCCTTCGACGTATAGACCGGCTCGACCCGGGTCGGCCGCTTCCTGAGGTCGACAGTCTCGCCCTCGACGACGCGATATTCCTTCGATTTGATCTTCATGGCGGCCTCCGGGGCTCCGCGGGAACGGCCGGCAGGCCCGAAGGGTTGCGGCGACAGCGTCGCCCCCGCGCGGGCGACGAGTTTCGCCCGGGCGCGCGGGCGACGCAAGGCGGTCGCGTCGGGCCGGACGTTGGGCTAGAATTGCCGCGAAGGAACCAGAAACGCGCGCGCCGGACACGCCGCGGCGAGGCGAGGGAGGCCGCCCTGTCATGCCCGAGATCGCGCCCGCGCAATCGAAATTCGGCGCCGTGCTCCGCGCGACCGCGGGCAATTTCCTCGAGATGTTCGATTTCTTCCTGTTCGGCATCTATGCGGCGCCGATCGGCAAGGCGTTTTTCGCGACCGGCGACGAATACACGGACACCTCGATCGCCTTCGCGGTATTCTGGCTCAGCGCGGCGATGCGTCCGCTCGGCGCGATTTTCCTCGGCGCCTATGTCGACAGCGTCGGGCGACGCAAGGGCCTCATCGTCACGCTCGCGATCATGGCGACCGGCACGCTCATCATCGCCTTCACGCCGACCTACGCGTCGATCGGCCTGGCGGCGCCGGTGGTCGTGATCCTAGGCCGGCTGCTGCAGGGCTTCTCGGCCGGCGTCGAGCTCGGCGGCGTGTCCGTCTATCTCGCCGAAATCGCGACGCCCGGAAACAAGGGCTTCACGACCTCCTTCCAGTCCGCGAGCCAGCAGGTCGCGGTGTTCGTCGCCGCGCTGATCGGCTTTGCGGTCGATCGCGCGCTCGCCCCGGAGCAAATCCTCGGTTGGGGCTGGCGGATCCCGTTCCTCATCGGCTGCCTCATCGTGCCGGTCATCTTCGTCCTGCGCCGCACGCTGCAGGAGACGCCGGAATTCTTGGCGAGGGCGCGCCACGCCGCGCCCGCGGAAATCTATCGCAGCGTCGCGGCCAACTGGCCGGTCGTCGCGCAGGGGATGATGCTGGTGGCGATGACGACCGTCTCGTTCTACTTCATCACGGTCTACACCCGCGACTTCGGCAAGTCGCTCAACACCTCGGCGAGCGATTCGCTGCTCGTCACTCTGCTGGTCGCGGCGACCAACTTCGTCTGGCTGCCGATCGGCGGCGCGCTCTCGGACCGCGTCGGCCGGCTGCCGGTGCTGCTGGCGACCGCCGGCCTCGTGTTGGTCGCGGCCTATCCTGCACTGGTCTGGCTCGGGACGGCGCCGACGCTTCCCCAGCTCATCGGCTTTGAAATGATGATGTCATGCGCCTATGGTCTCTATAACGGGGCGATGGTGGCGGCGCTGACGGAGGTCGTTCCGGCCCATGTCCGCGCCTCCTGTTTCGCCCTCGCCTATTCGCTCGCCACGGCCTTGTTCGGAACCTCGACGCCTTTCATCTCCAAGCGCCTGATCCATGACTATGGCGACACCGCGCCGGCGTTCTGGCTCGCCGCCGCGGCGCTTTGTTCGATCGCCGGCGCTCTGATGCTCTACCGGAGGGCCGCCGTCTCTGCGCGCCTGGCGGCGGCCTGACGCCCGGCGAGTTCGAGGCGCGCGAAGGAGCTCCTCCATGCCGCTCACCCGGGTTTCGATGCTCCAGGGCAAGCCGCCGGCGTGGCGGCGCGCGATCCTCGACAGCCTCTATCTCGCGATGCGCGAGACGTTCGGCGTGCCGGAGGACGACCGCTTCATGACCGTCGAGGAGTTCACGCCCGACAATTTTCTCTACGGCGTGAACTATTTGGGCATCGCGCGCAGCGACGATCTCGTCCTCATCCAGATCACGGTGAGCAACACCCGCGGCATCGCGCAGAAGAAGGCGCTGTTCGCTGACATCGCCGAGCGTCTCGCCGAGAGCCCCGGCCTGCGGCCGGAGGACGTGTTCGTCAACCTCCTCGAGACCCTTCCCGAAAACTGGTCGTTCGGCCACGGCCTCGCGCAATATGCCGAGAAGGCCGGCTGAGCCGCGACACGGCCGCCTCGCGGCGGCGGACACTCATTCGCCGCGCCGGCGCGGCATAATCGCGCCACCGCGATTCGCGGGCCCGAACGGGGGATGTCTCGATGCGCTATCAAATATCCGGCACGATCATGCAGACGGTGGCGATCGATCTCAGCCCCGGCGAAGCCGTCTACAGCCAGACCAACACCATGGCCTGGATGAACGACGCGATCGACATGAACACCCATACCGGCGGCGGCTTTCTCGCCGGTCTCGCGCGCACATTCGGCGGCGGCTCGCTGTTCGTCACCGATTTCACCGCGACCGGCGCCGGCCATGTCGCCTTTGCGCCGCGCTTTCCCGGCACGATCGTCGCCGCCCAGCTGCAGGCCGGACAGTCGCTGATCTGCCGCAAGGAGACCTTTCTCGTCGCCGAGAAATCGGTGATGCTGGAGATCGCCTGGCAGAAGCGGCTCGGCGCCGGATTCTTCGGCGGCGACGGCTTCATCCTGCAGAAAGTGACGGGGCCCGGCATCGTCTGGCTCGACCTGTCGGGTGAGGTCGTCGAGCGCGATCTGGCGCCCGGCGAGCGGCTGCTCGTCCACGCCGGCCATGTCGGCGTGTTCGAGCCGAGCGTCGGTTTCGACATCCAGATGATCAGGGGTTTCAAGAACATCCTGTTCGGCGGCGAGGGCCTGTTCCTGGCGACCCTGACCGGGCCCGGCCACCTCTGGCTGCAGAGCATGCCGATCATCAACCTCGCCGAGGAGATCGGCCGCTACCTGCCCGGCCGCAGCGACGCCGGCGGCTCGACCGGCGGCCTCGCCGCGACCGGGGCCGCGCTCGGCGTCGCAGGACTGCTCGGCGGCCTGCTCGGGGGGAGCGAGAGCTGACCCATCAGGGCGAGCCCCGCCGCGATCGAATGCAGCGGGTCCGACTCGAGGATCTCCCTGCCGGGGAAGCGGCTCCTCAGCATCGCGCGCACCGCCGGCACGCGCGAGCTGCCGCCGGTCGCCACGACATGGTCGATCCCGCCGGCCGCGACGCCCGCCGCCGCCAGCGTCTCGTCGAGCACGCGGCCGATGCGCGCGAGGTCGTCGGCGATCCAGGATTCGAACGCCGCGCGCGTGATCGGCTCGGCGATCGTGACGCTTTCGAGATCGACCTCGAACAGCGCCGATTCCTCGCCCGACAGCGCCGCCTTCGCCCTGGCGACGGCGCGGTAGAGCGGCAGGCTGAGATCATGTTCGATCACATGGACGAAGGCGGCGATCCCCGCGCCGTCGTCGGCCTGTCTGGCGAGCGCGCGCAACTCGTCGAGGCTGCCGTCGCCCTTCATCAGCGCGAGCTGGCTCCAGCTCGCCAGACTGGCGTGGAAGCGGTTCGGGATCGCCAGCCGCTTGCCGAACGACAGATAGCTCGTTCCGCCGCCGAGGCGCGGCGCGACCAGCCGCTCGATGATCCGCCGATCGAAGGAATCGCCGGCGATTCCGACGCCGCCCTGGCCGAGCGGCAGGCTGCGCCGCGCCGCCGCCGGGCCGTCCATCCGCAGGATCGAGAAATCGCTGGTGCCGCCGCCGAAATCGGCGATCAGCACGAGGCCGTCGAGCGGCAGCGCGCGGCTCGCGAAATGGGCGGCGGCGACCGGCTCGTTCTCGATTCCCGCCGCGCCGAGGCCGAGCGCGTCGAGCGCGCGCCGGTAGCGCGCGATCGCGAGATCGTCGTCGGCGAATTGGCCGGCGAAACGGACCGGCCGACCGACGACGACGCGGCAGCCCGCCGCATCGATCCCGGCGTGATCGAGGACGCAGCGCAGGAACGCCGCCATGATGTCCTCGAAGCCGAAAGCCGCGCCGAAGATGCGCGTCTGGGTGAAGGCGGCGCTGCCGGCGAAAGTCTTGAACGACTGCAGCAGCCGCACGCCGCCGACCCGCTCGAGATATTCGTCGACCGCCCACGGGCCGACCTCGCGGCGGGTGCGGCGTCCCTGCGGGCCCGTTTCGCTCCAGAAGCACAGCGCCGAAAGCACGCTCGACAGGCTTTCGCCGCGATGGTCGAAGCGCAGGAATTCGACCTCGCCCGGCGCTTTCGAGAGCGCGAGGACGGTGTTGGTCGTGCCGAAGTCGATGCCGATGGTCGGCGACGGCGCCGCCGTCGGGGATTCGATGCGCGCGAGGGCTTTTGTCACGTTTGGCGAGACCTGAGTGTTGATTGAGCGCGACAATGCTCGCGTGGTGGTTGCGCGGGGGCTGCGGCGCCGATCGTTGGCTGATTGACTTCAGCCTTTGCTTGCGGTTTGGTATTGGTCAAGCTGGTCAAGGAAATGCAGCGTGACCGAAACCGTGAGTCTCTACGAGGCCAAGACGCATCTCTCTCAACTCGTCGACCGGGTCGCCGAGGGTGAGGAAATCGTGATCACCAAGAACGGGGTCGCGATGGCGCGTTTGACGCCGATCGCGTTCAAGGGCGAGCGACGAAAGCCGGCGGGCGCCATGGGCGTCACTTATATCTCCGATGATTTCGACGCGCCCCTGCCCGACGATCTTCAGGCCGCGTTCGACGGCGAAGCCTGAAGTCCGATGGATCTGCTGCTCGATACCCATGTTTTCCTGTGGTGGGATCGCTCGGACAGCCAACTCGGCGAAGCGGCCGCCGCCGAAATCGGCGACCCTGCCAACAGAGTGTTCGTCAGCGCGGCGTCGGTGTGGGAAATCGCGATCAAACGTCAGTCGGGGCGACTGGCGTTCGCCAGGTCGCCGTCCCAAGCGATCGCCGAAAACGGGTTCTTTGCGCTGCCTATCTCGGGTGAGCACGGGGAAGCGGCTGCCGGGCTTCCCCCGATTCACGAGGACCCGTTCGACCGCATCCTGATCGCGCAGTCGATCGCTCGGGACCTCGTCCTCGTCACCGCGGATGATGTCATCCGACAATATGCGACGCCGCAACTCTGGGCGCGCTGACCTCGCCGGCCGCCGTGAGCCCCCGCTTGCGCAGCAGCGCCTCGGTGCGCGGCGCCCGCCCGCGGAATGCGGCATAGGCGGCGTCGGGCGGGCGGCTGTTGCCGGCGGCGTAGACGAAATCGCG
>JBEKZS010000129.1:0-12260 GCA_049509635.1 Roseiarcus sp. | reverse complement strand
TCGGCGAAGGCGATCAGCGCGTCGGGCGCCGCACGCGCCGCATTGAGGAAGGCGATGAGCGCGGGGCTGGCGGTCTTCAACGGCGCCTCCTAGCTCGACCGCACGCTGCGGAACTTCACGCTGGGCGCCGCCCACAGATTCTGCATGAACTGCTCGAAATCCTGGGAGTCGCCGAGAAACCGGCACTGGAATGCGAAGCTGAAGCTCGCCGAGACGGCGACGCCGTTCCCCGGCGCCGTCGCGAAGACGAGCGCATTGGGCGGCGCCAGCGACCAGCCCGCGGCCTGCGCGACGCCGCCGAGCCAAACGCCTGAGATCGAGGCGACCCAGCCGACCGGCTCGAAGAAGCCGCCGAGCGCGCGCCCCATCGTGAAGCTCGTCTGCGTTCCCGTGCCGAGGCCGAGCCCCTGCGCGACGGCGACATTGTCGGTCGGGTCGGTGTACAGGAACGTGCCGAGCTGCCCCTGGCATTGCAGGAACAGGCCCATCAGGCTCTGCAGCGATTGCGCGCCGAGACCGGGCCAGCTCGAGGAATCGCTGGCGAGCGCGTCGAAATTCGCCTCGAATTCCCATAGCGGATATTGCCACAGGGGATCGCGCACCTCGCGTCCGGAGGCGTGGGTCGCGACGAGCGTCGAAAACACCGGCTTCTTGTGGACGCTCCAGCCCTGGCCGGGAAGGGTCGGGAACGCGGGCGGCGGCGTCATCGGCGGCTCCTCCGGCTGCTGGCCGGCAAGCGCGGCGACACGGCCGTCACGGCCGCACCATGCGCAGCTTGACCAGCCGCAGAGTCCACAGCGTCGCCATGAAGTCCTCGAGGTCGAGGAGGTCGTCGGCGAACCGGCACAGCCACAGCAGGCCGAAATCGGCGGCGATCGCGACGCCGCGCGCGGGCGGCGCGACGAACACGATTGCCGGCGGCGAGCCGGTTGCGATCGCATATTGCGTCGGCGAAACCGCCGCGCCATCCGCGTAGACCGCGGCGACGCCCGAAGTCCCGGCGACCGCCTCGAAGTAGGCGCCGAAGCTGCGCACGAGCGGAAACGTCGTCGTCGCGCCGTCGCCGGTCCCGAGCGGCTGGCCCTCGAGCGTCGCGAGCCCCGGCGGCGCGAGCCAGAACGGCGCTCCCTGTCCCTGCATCTGCGCGAAGAAGCCGGCGATCGCCTGCAGCTCGGAATCGGTCGGCGTGGCGCGCAGAACTTGGTAGGTCAGCTCCACATCATAGAGCGCGGCGCCGTAGCGCGGGCGCCGCGTCGCGCGCCCCGAGACCCGGTCGGCGATTTCGGTGGCGAAGCGCGGCGCGACGTGGGTCGACCAGGACAGGGGCGCGAGCGCGGGGAAACTCAGATAGGCCCGGGGTCCCGGGGGCGGTGAAGGCAGCGTCGGCGGGGTCGCGGGCCCGCGACCGCCGAGCCACTGCCCAGCCGGCCAGTTGCCCGCATCGCCCCAGGCGGCGCCGAGGACGGGGAAGGTCGGGAACGGGCGCGCGTCCCAGTTCCACACGCAAGAGAATGCGAACTCGATCATCGGGACGCCGGCGGCGGAGACCGCATTGTTGCCGTCGTCGTTGAAATATTCGAACACCGCCTGCAGCGCCAGCAACGGCAGCGTATCGTCGCGCCGCGGCTGGAAGCCGCCGCCCGCCACGAGGTCCCACACCGACCAGTACGGGGTCAGGCTCTCGACCGAGGCGGGATCGTAGAAGACGTTGGGCTGGTTGGTCGCCCGGTCGGTCGCGGGAAAGCCGTATTCGACGAAAGCGATCGACTTCGACTGCGGCCGCCACGCCGTCGGCGGCCCTTGCGGCGCCCAGCCGGCGCCCGCGTCATAGACCGCGCGGTGCCGATTGTTCCACCACCAGCGGAACTGCTTGTTGGCGAGCAGCTGCTGGCCAGGCGCATAGGGGCTGCGCGCCTGCGCGAGCCGGTCCCCTTGCGGCAGCGACATCTGCTGGTCCGAGCCGTCGGGATCGAGCCCGCGCCCGCCATTGGCGCCATCGGCGTAGAACCAGGAAAACTTTTCGCCGCCTTCGATGTTCGCCTTGAGATAGGGCTTCGAATAGAGGGTCGGCGCGCCGGCAAGGCCGAGCCCGTTCATCGCCGTCGCCGCCGGCGGCCAGGCGCCCGACGGCGCCGGCGCGCTCCAGTTGTCGGCGTCGAGCCCGCCCTGCGTGGTCCAGTCCGAGAGCGGAAGATAATTGTCGAAACCGACCAGATCGATGTCGGCGGACGCGAACAGCGAATCGAGATGCGGCCACTGCCCGTTCTCGCCGGGATGCTGGAACCCCATCCAGTCGGACCAATCGGCGGAATAGGCGATGAGGTTCTTCAGCGTCGAAAGGTTCTTGGCGAGTCCCTGGCCGTCGAAGATCGCGCGCACGTCGCCGGCGAGCGCCTGCAGGCCGGCGATGAAGGGATAGTCCCAGACCGCGCAGCCGCCGGCGTCCGTCGTTCCCGCCCTCGTCCAGCCGGGCCCGCGGATGGTCTCCAGCCCGCGCAGCTCCGAGCCGATGAGGAACAGGTCGACGCCCCCGGCGAGCGCGCACAGCCAGGCGTAATGCAGGATCATCCGCCGGTAGGTGTAGTCGGTGGGTGCGCCGGCGTAGGCGACCGTGAGATTCACCGGATCGGGCGTGAACTGCGCCGGCGCCGCCGCGCCGAGGAATGCGGCGACCGCCGCGCTCGCCGCGTTCGAAAGATCGGGCGCGTGGGTGATGCGCCCGCGCCACGGCAGGCCCGGCGCGGTCATCAGGATGAAGGGGTAGAAGATCACCCGCAGGCCGCGGGTCTTGAGATCGCGGATGCAGCGCACGAGGCTCGGATCGGACGGCGTGCCGCCATAGACGAAGGCGCCGCCGCCTTCCGGGATTCCGACCAGGCCGGGCGAGGCCTGCGTGAGCCCGGAAACGCGCCACGAATCGGCGATCCACGCGTCGCCGGAGAGTTGCTCGAACGCGCCGCCGACATAGGTCGTCGCGGGATAGATGCGACAGACCGAGGCGTCGAGCGAGTCGCCGAACCAGGCGCAGACGATCGACACGGTCGCGCAGGCGGGATAGGCGGCCTGCAACTGGTCGATCGCGGTTGCATAGTCGGTATAGGCGCCGGCCGGCGTGTGGAACGTGTTGACCCCCGCCATCGCGCCGCCGACGCGCTGGCCCTGGTGGGCGATCGTGTCATAGGTGAACTCGCCGGTCGCCGGGAGCAGATGGACGCCGGCGACGAAGCTCATGGCGGCGACTTTCCCGAGATTACGAAATTGCCTGTCGCAGGCCGGTCATCTTTGGAGGGCGCGCAGGTTCGCCCTGCCCGCTCACGCTCCGGTCAGCCTTCGCAGCCCCAGATGCGCCCCGTGCCGCACCGCCTCGTCCATCGCCTTCATCAGCGCCGGGCTGTTGGCCTTCATCCATTGCGCGACGCTGCCCGAGTCCATCGCCGCGACATGAAAATTGGTCGTGGGATGGATATGCACCGCGCCGCCGCCCGGCCCCGGTTGCGCGCCGTCCGTCAACATCTGCCGGAACGCGCCCGCCTGGGCCGCGGGCATGACGAGTTCGTCGCGATGGACGAGCGAGAGCATGTCGTCGGGCACCCGCCACATGCCGATGTCGGCCGAGGCGACGGCGCTCGCCATGCCCGCCACCGTCGCCTGCGCCGCCGTCGCCGGGCCGGCCGCGAGCGGCCCCATCACCGGCGACAGAAAGCCGAACACGCCGGCGAAGGCCTCGGCCGCCGACGACAGGATCGAGCGGACCATCGTCGCGCCCTGCGCCGCGAGCGAGGCCGCCGCGCCCGCCTGCTCGGCGCCGGTGCGCGCCGCAGCCCCCGCCGTCGTCGCGGCGGTCCTGGCCGCCTCGTTGGCGATCGTCTGGATCACCGTCGTCTCGCCCCATTCGATGAACTTGATCAGCAGGTCGGCGAGCATGGCCTTGAACGCATTATGCCAGGTCGTCGTGCCGTCGATCAGCCCGTGCAGTTGCGAATTGAAGCTCGACGAGATCGCATTGCCGAAACTCTCGTATTGCTGTTGCTGCGCGTCGATCGACTTCTGCACCAGGCTCGCCATCTCGTCCTGGTGGCGCCGCTCGGCGTCGAGGATCTTGTCGTCGATCTGCTGCTTCTGGCTGAGCGTGGCGCCGCCGAGCGCCTGCTCCTGGCCGAGCAGGCCGAGCTCGGCCTGGTATTCGGCGTCGGCGCCGGCGCGCGACAGCGCGATCTTTTGCTGCTGGGTGATCTCGTGGCGCGCCACCTCTTCGGCGTAGAGCGCGAGTTTCTGCTTGAGCCCGTCCTCGACATCCCTGATCTCCTCGCCGATCGCGAGCCTCGAGGCGCGCATCGCGTCGGCCAGGGAGGCGTCGTCGCCCGCGCGGATCGCCGCGGCGGCCTGGGCGTGAGCGGCGACGAGGGAATTCTGGATCGACGCCGAGGCGAGCAGCGCGGCGCCGAACGCCTCGACCTTGCCGGGCGCGAAAGCCTGCGCGATTCCGGCGCCGAGCCCGGAAAATTGCCCATTCGCCTCGTCGATCGGCGCCGACAGGCCCGACAGCGCGTCCTTCGCCGCGGCGACGCCGGCGGCGAGACCGTCGGTCGCGGCGGAGAAGGTGACGGTGAGATTGGCGTCGGCCATCCGCGGCTCCATCGCTCGGCGCTAAGACGCTCCCTTCGGGAACGCCTGTTTCAATTCGGCGATCGTCGCCTGCCGCGCCGGCGACGCCGCCGCGGGCGTCGGCGGCCGGTATTTCATCGCCGCGGCGAGCAGGAGGCGAGCGGGCGGGTTGACGCGCCATTCCGACTGCAGCGCGGCGAGGCGCGGCAGGGTGAGCCCGTCGAGCGCCTCGTCCCAGGTCCAGCCGGTGTTGGCGACGACATGGGCGATCACGCGGTCGATATCGACTCCCCCGGCGCCTCCCGTCGCGCAGAAGCCGCCGACGCCGCGCGCAGGCCCGCCGCCTGGGCGACGGCGGGGAACGCCTGCATCAGCTCGCCGACCGAGAACGGCAGGTCGAGGAACGCCTCGCGCGAAAGATCCGGCTCGACCTGCGCGAGCGCAAGCCAGATCGCCTCGGCGAGCTGGTCGAGCTGGGTCTCGGAGAGCTGCGCGACGCTGGCGGTCGTCATCGCCACGCCGCCGAGTTCGGCATAGACGCGAAACAGCGCGGGCTGGATTTTCTTGATCGCGCGAAACGGCAGATGGGGCAGCGCCCAGCGCCGGCCCGCCAGCGATACTTCGAACGTCTCCTCGCTCATGCCGCATCTCCAAAATTGAACTGGCAGACCTGGCCCGCGCTGTTGGCGAAGCACTGGAAGTCGAGCTCGGGCAGCACGAAATCCTCGAGCTTGGTGCCGAGCGCGAGCTTCTCGGCGACGCAATTGTAGAGCAGCACCGAGAATTGCTTGCCGGTGGTCGGATCGGACGCGAACAGGTTGGCCGAGAAGGCGATGGTCGGTCCGATCAGCTGGCTCGTCACCGCGACGCTCTGGCCGCTCGCGGGGTTGGCGTAGGTGTAGGAGATCAGCACGGCGGCGCCCGCGTCGCCCGGCGCGAAGGTATAGAGGCCGGCGGCGACGCAATATTGGCCGACCGCCGGCGCCGCGGCGACCAGCTTCAGCGGCAGCGCGCTCGCGGCGTAGACGACGCCCTGGTCGGCGACGAAATTGGCGTGAGCGCTCGTCGTATAGGCATAGGGCGAGGCCGCCGGCACGCTCGCCGCCTCGCCGAACTGGGTCTGGGTGACGCCCGCCGCCGGCGTCACGCCGAAGAACAGCGAGCCGAGCGCGAGGCCCGATATGCGCGCCATCTTCGCCTTGCCGGTCATCTTGCGCGTGCCGGCGCCGATCGCGACGGGAAAATCGTACTGGCCGTAGAGCGCCTTGGTCGTCGTCGCCAGATTGAGCGTGACTTCCTGGGCGAGGCCGAAATTGACCGGCGTCCCGCCTTGCGGGGCGCCGATCAGCACGCCCGAGCCGAACACGAACATGGGAGGTCTCCGTTGGTGAGGGGGAGGGAATCAGGTATCGCGGCTCTGCGCGAACAGCCGTCATGGCGAGGGAGCGACGCGACGAAGCCGGTCAGGGCGGGCCGCCGCCGCTCACGGCACGACCAGCCGCACGCTGACCACCGCCAGTCCGTCGCCGTCGAGATCACCGGTGTCGCGCACCGGCACGCCGGCGATCTTGCAGTCGAAGACCGCGCCGCCGAGCGTCTGTCGCCCCGCCGCGAGGTCCGGGCCCTGCGGCGCCAGCGCGGCGTCGATCGCGTCGAGGGCGGCGTTGATCGCGCTGGCGCCGGGCGTGAAGGGATCGCGCGCGTCGAAATACAGGAACAGCTTGGCCTCGATCGTGCGGCGCGGCGTCGCCGCCGAGGTCCAGGCATAGGTCTCGGGGCCCGCCTCGAGCTGGAACAGCGCGGGACGCATCGCCGCCGGGATCTCGCTCCACAGCCGCAGCCGGCGCGAGGCGAGGCCCCAGGGATAGGCGGCGGCGAGCGTTGCGAACAGGGCGGAGAAGGCGGCCTCGCGGCTCATGATCGCTCCCAGGCTTCGGCGGGAGCCGCGACGAACGCGGCGACGATGTCGTCCGCCATCTCGGCGAGGCTCGAGCGCAGGTAGGATCGCTCGGGGATCGTCGAACCCGGATGTTCGACGCGCCGGGCGAAATGCAGCGCGCCGCCCGCGACGAAGGCGAGCGCGGCGGCCTTGGCCGGCAGAATCTCATGCGCGGCGGTTTTGCCGCCGTATTCCTGGATCGCGGCGTATTTGACATCGCCGGCCACGCCGATGCGGCCGACCATCGCCTCGCCTTCGGCGCCGGCTTCGGCAATGATCGATCCGACCAGCGCCCCGCTGCGCGGGTTGAGGACCTGGCCCGAGAGCTTCTCCGTCCGCACCTTGTCGGCGAGCGCGGCGGCGAGCAGCGCGACCTTCTGCGCGAGAACGGCGCGCAGCGCGGCCGGCCATGCGTCGAGCCGCGCATCGAGCGCTTCGGCGCCGGCGAGTGCGAGACTCAGCATGACGGCGTCACCCGGCGATAGGGTTGCAGGAGCGCGAGCACGGCGGCGGACATCGCCGCCGTGTCATAGGCGATCGTCTCCTGGCCGCCGACCGATTTGGAGCGCAGGCCGATTCGCTCGGCGGCGCGGAAACGTTCGGCGGCGAGTTCGAGCGCGGCCTGGGCGACGTCCTGCGGGACATAGCCGTAGGACAGCGCGACCGCCGCGCCGGCGTCCGCCGCGGCGAATGTGTAGAGACCGCCGGCGACCGTATATTGCCCGGCCGAGGGCACGCCTGCGACCGAGGTCAGCGCGACGCCGGTCGCGGCGTAGGTCACGCCGAGATCGACGCCCCAGGGCCCGAACGGCTGCGCCGCGGCGAGCTGCGGGGTCGGGGCGGCGGGGACCGTCTGCGCCTCGCCGGACACGGCGTAGCCCGCGCTATAGGCGATCGCGACGTTCCGCCGCCCGCGCCGCAGCCAGGGCCCGAACACGTCGACCGCCTGCGGCCGCCCGGGCGGCGCCGGATCCGCCGGCTCCAGGAGATAGCCGTGGCGCGGCCAGCCCGCCGCGACCGGGGGTACGGGAAGCCCGTCGATCGCCAGCGAGGCGATCGCCTGCACCGGCCAGTGGCGCAGCGCGATCCGCCGGCTCTCGCCATCCAGGGTCTCGCCATAGCTCTGCGGCAGCAGGGCGGGCCGGCTCAGCAGCGCATAGATCGCCCGGCTCGCCGCGGTGATCAGCGCGGCGAGCGTCGCGTCGTTCGGCGAGCCCGCCGCGGGCAGGCCGAGCCAGGCCTTGAGCGCGGGCAGAGCCGTGAGATCGCAAGCGGTCATGGGGATCCTCGCGGGAACCGGCTCAGCCGTTGCCGATGTTGGTGAGAATGCCGACCCCGAACGGCGCATAGACCGCCAGCGTCTCCTCGGCATAGACGCCGAACTCGCGGCGGCGGGTGCGGACCGGCCAGTCGACGCGATAGTAGTCGCGCCGGGTCAGCACCTCGGCGACGTTGGGCGCCTGGTTCGACTGGTACCAGACCGGCAGCCGCTCGCAATAGCCGAGGATCGTGCCGGGCGGCAGGTCGGGATGGACCTGAATCGGAATGTCGAAGCCGCCGTCGACGCTGAACGGATTGTAGTACCAGCGCACGACCCCGGACGCCGAGACGCCATAGGGTCCGCCGCGGTCGCTGTCGGCGCCGATGTTGTAGCGCACCAGCGGCCCCGAAGCGCTGGTCAGGCATTTGGTCGTGATGTTCTTCTGCTCCTGGGCGTTGACGTAGAGCACGGTCGGCGACAGCCGGTAGGCGTTCCACATCTGGACCAGCATCGCGTCGATCTCGACGACCGAGCCGCGGCCGGAGGCGGTGAGGAACGAACCGGTCCCCGCCGTCCCCGCCGCGAGCGCCTGGACATAGGCCGAATTGACCGGGTTGAAGCCGGTCGTCAGCAGCCCGTCGAAGGCGAGCGTCGGATTGCGCGAACAATCGGCGGCGACCGCGCTCGCCGGCTGCTGGCCGGCGAGCAGCGGCGCCGAAAGCGCGAGACTGTTGATCGTGGTGATCGCCTGCAGCGTTTCCGCGCCCGCCGCGCCGACGTACCAGGCATAGGCGACCGCGCCATTGAGGACGGGGACGGTCGCGAACAGGGTCTGGCCGGCCGCGACCGCCTGGGTCGCATTGGCGCTGCGGTTCGACGAGCCGCCGTTCAGCGTGTAGGTATTGCCGTCGTTGCCGGTGATCGTCCGCGTCGTCGCGACGCCCGCGGCGAGCGAGGAATTGCGATAGCCCTCGAAGGCGAGGCCGACGACGATCACCGAATAGGTCGCCGCCGGCAGCGTCGCCTCGCTGCCCGAGGCCGAAAGCACGGCCGCGCCCGGGCTTCCCAGCGCGAGCGAGGCGTTGCCGCCGAGCAGCCCGGTCTCCTCCTTGCGCATCGTCTTCTGCAGCAGCCGCAGCGTCGCGGTGGTGTTGACGTCCTCGAAGCCCTGCGCGGCGGCCTCCGCCTCGAAGGTCACCGTGTCTTCTTCGCCGAGCGTCACATAGGGCGCCGTCACCGGGGTCGCCGCATAGGACATGCTCGCCGTCCGCTGCCCCTCGGGCACCCAGCCCATCGCGTCGAAGCCGGAGCCGGCGATCGCCGAGATCGTCCGCCAACGGGCCGCATCGCCCGGATTGAGCCGCTGCACGCGCGGGATCGCGTTGCGCAGCGGCGTGATGGTCGGGTAAAGATTCTTGGCCGGCGCCTGCAGATCGTAGTTGGAGAGGCCGGTCGCGATGGTGACGTTCTTCGACAGCGGTTCGCTGGGATTGGCGAGCGCTTCGCGGGTGAGGCGGAGGGTGTCGTCGGTGGTCTGGCCGATGGTCATGGGAGCGCCTTTGCTGGAGGTTGCGGGAAACGGATGGGAGTGGGACGCGATCGCGGTCGGCGAGAACGCGCCCTCCCTCCCCCGCTTGCGGGGGAGGGCCGGGGAGGGGGTCGCCCCCCGCGGTTGCAATGTTTCGTTGCTGAACGATGGGGATAGCGCCGCGCCGAGGGCCCTCTCCCCGACCCTTGCCCGCTTCGCGGGGGAGGGAGAGGAGGCGGCGGCGCATCGCGCGCTTCAGTATTTCGCGGATCGTAACATGAGGACGTCGTTCGTCCTCTGAAGCTCAGCTCGTCGAAGCTCGCTCGAACACGAGATCGTAGCCCGCCTTACGAATCAATGGGGTCCCGTAGTCGATCAGCCTTTGCGCCAACGGACTGAGGGGATAGTTGGCGATGATCTTTATGACGACGTCCTTGCCCGCCACCGCAGGATATTCCCGCACCAGCTGGCCCGACTCGATGAACATCAGATAGGAATTTATTTTCTCCTGGAGCACCCAGGCGTGCTCGCGTTCAAAATCGTCGCCGTCGATATCTTCCCAGGGGAGATGATCGACGATGATGAGGGTGACGGGGCCGGCCTCGAATTTGGAATACGTGACAAAATCGACCACGTTGGTCGCGTCCACGGTCATCGCCATTATTCCTTCGGGTTGCGTATGATCTCGACGCGCGTGGGAGGCAGTCTCGTACCCCCGGGGAATCCGGGTTTGCCCGCCCCCACGATGGTCGCGCCGCGCGACTCGATTTCCGGGAAGGCGGCGGCCTGGTTCGGCGTCAGCGGCGCGGTCTCGGAGGCTTTGCATTCTCTGCGCGAAATCATCGTTGTCGTCCCTCAGAACCGCGGCGGAAGGGGGTTCGCCAGGCTGATCCGGGTCAGCGCATGGGCGCGCTCGGCCGCCGGCAGCGCGGCGAGGCGGCGGATCGCGTCCTCGACCGGGCCGGGGCCTTCGGCGCCGGCGCCGTCGGCGGATTTGGCGACCGCGCGCAGCGCCGCGCGCGCGGGCAGCGGCTGCGCCTCGAGCGCTTCGAGGCGGGCGGCGAGCGCGGCGAGGCCGGGCGCCATTTCGTCGAGACGGGTTCGCAGCGCCGCCGTCTCGCCGAGCGCCTTGGCGAGCCCGGGGAAGGGGTTTGGCTCCGTGGCCGCCGGCGGGGGCGGCGTCGCTGCGATCTTGGCGGCGGACGGGGCCTCCCCGTCCTGCGAGTCGTTCGGGCCCGTCGCGGCGAGCGCATCCGCCTGCGCGGCGAGCTGGGCGCTCAGCGCCCGGGCCATCGCGACGAGTTCGGCGAGCGCGGCGGCGCCCGTCGTACTATCCTCGTCGTCGTCGTCCGCCGCTTCGGGCGCGTCCTGGTTCGGCGTCGGCGTGGCGAAGGCGCGCCGCTTGACGACGCCGTCCTTGATCACCTCGAAGGTCGCCGCGGGGACGCAGGGCAGGTCGACCAGCGAGATTTCGCTGGGTTCGGCGGTGTAGCGGGTCAGCTCGCCGCCGGGGTCGGCCCAGCGCCTGACATAGCGGCCGCCCTGGCTGAAGCCGGTATAGACGCCCTCCTCGACCTTGCGCCATTCCTCGTCGTCGACGATCTTGGCCGCCACCAGGATGCGCTTGCCCGCGTCGTCGAAGGAAATGTCGGTGATCTTGCCCGCCGCGACCCGCCCGTGCATCGCGCGCAGCGCGCCGAGCGACTTGCCGCCGCTGGCCGCGTTCATCGCCGCCGACCAGGCCTCGTAATAGGGCTTGGTTGTGGCGTAGTCGCAGATTTCCCCGGCGCGGTCGGCGACCTCCGCGGTTGCGAGGCCATAGACGAGCCGCTGGTCGGCGTCGACCTTGGTGATCGGCAGGAACAGCGCGAGATCGGACATGGGCGCTCCGGGGTGGGAGGGACAGGACCGTGAGGATGGCGCGGGGCTCTGGCCGCGAGGCGCCGACGACGGCCGGCGTCAGGCCGGCCGCGGCGAAAGGATCGGGACCGCGCGGTGATTTCTGGTTGGACAAGATCGCTGCGCCGTCGCGCCGCTCGCGCGTAGCACAGCGCGGCGCCGGATGCCGTTGCTCGCGGCGAACGCGCTGTTTCCAGCGCGACCTGGTCTCACGCGCGACAGGTTCCGCGTGTCGGCGCGCGGGGATATAGTACGCCCCCTTCGATCGCCGCCGGTGGCCTCGCGACCCGGCCCCGCGAGCGGCGGCTACAATTTCTCCACCATAAGGAATTTGCCAGAAGTCGCGTAACGAGTCAAGAAAATGTTCTTGTTTTGTTCGCGTCCGGAGATTCCTCGACGATGGCCGGCGCGACGGCGGCTTCGCCTCGCACCCGTGTTGCGACGAACCTCTCGCCGTTGCGGCGGGGGGCCGGGCGTGGACCGCGCCAAGGGTTCAACCCTCGTCTTCGCCGCGGAACCTCGCGCTGACATCGGGCAACGCCATCACGAAACAGCATTCGAAGATCTGACCATTGAACCGCGAAATACGCATCTGGAACGGCCCGGCCGGCGGGAAACCCGCGGGCGTTTCCGCCACAGCCGCCGGGGGCGGGTCGCGACCCCGGACGATCCAGACGTCGCCGTCCGCGACGACCGAGAACGGCTCGTTGCGGTCGAGCTCGCTCTGGCCGTGCTCATTTCTCAGTACCATGCGCGCGATCTCTACGGCGATCGCGGCTGTGATCAGCCCGTCGCCGCGCGCGCGTCGGACGATCATGCTGAACCCCTCGGTTTCCTGATCTTGCTCGCTCACGGAAGGCTCCCCGATGATGCGCCGGCGCCTCGCTCCTTCGAGTGGCTGCGCGCTCGGCGCCAAACGAGCCGCGAGGCTGAAAATCGGCGCGGCCCCCGACCAGGGTGAAACCTTCGGCCTTGAAATCTTCCGCGGGTGGCGAGACGTCGGCATGCCCCGCGAACCAGGGCTTGAC
>JBEKZS010000128.1:0-12478 GCA_049509635.1 Roseiarcus sp. | reverse complement strand
GACCATGACCCTTTGGTGAGCGGCGCGGCCCTTCGGGGGCCGCGCCGCCCACCAAAAGGTCATGGTTGCAAACGGCCGGGGCCGGGGGCGCGGGTCAAGGTTCGCGGAGCGCCTCCTGGCGCGCAGCGACCGCCGGAGGCGGCTCGACCTTGACGCGCGCACCCGGTCCTGGCAGCGCCGCGGATGGAGTCGGCACGGCGGCTTGTTTCGGAGCGCCGGCTCATGGCGGCCGTCCGCTCGGCTTGCAACGACGCCGATCCCGGCCGGCTGATGACGGCCCCCCGCCCGGCGCCGCGCCCCTCGGCCGCGCCGCCGTGACATCGGATTGGATTCATTGGCGCCGTCGCCGCGCTCCGAACTGGCCGGCCTGCCGGCCCGAGGGCGCGAGCGGCTGAGGTCCGGGACGTGGCGTGACCGGGCCGCCGGCGGCGGGCGCGTCGCCGGCTCGGCGGGCGATGAGGAGCCCAGCGAGGGCCAAGCCAAACGCCGCGCTCGCGATCGCGCCGTAAAACGATATGCCGTTGGTGACGGCGATGTCGGAGCTGGAATGATTGGCCCCGTCATAGACGCCGTCGATGTAGAACAGGCCCGGGTTGGATCGGATGTAGGTCACCGGCGCCGGGCCTATCGAGGCCCGGTCGTAAGCGGCGTGATCGACCCCGATTGTTCGCGTGCGGGTCTCTCCAGCCAATGTCGTGTAGCTGACATCGAGCCACCAGGTGTATTTCGGGCCGTTGACGACGCCGCCGAACCGTTCGACCTTGTCGGTTATCTTTCCGACGACGCCCACCCCGTCGGACGCGAGAATCGCAGCGTTTTCCTGCGCCTGACGGCCCGCCATATAGCCGCCGAACGTCGCCAGCAGCGACAGCAGCAGCATCACCGCCAGGCTGACCGCGATCTGATCTCTGGTCGACAGGTTCATGACAGCGTCTCCGCCGGTCGTTCGCCGGATCGGGTCCGCCGACGGATCGCCGGGCCTGCGAGGGATGAGATTTGCAGGGAAGGTTTGCGATCGCGTGAAGAGGGGCCGTCGAATTTTCCGGGGCGGTCGCTGGGGCGCACCTCATAGCGAGGCAGGCTGAAGCGGTGACATGGCCTCCCTCGGCATCTTGGCCGTGCCCGGTTCCGATTCCTGGCGTCCCCCTCATCTCGAGGCGAACTTCGTTCGTCCGCGGCGCTTCGCGCCGCCTTCTCCCGCAAGGGGAGAAGGGGGTTCGACGGCGCAGCGGCGTCCTTCTCCTCTTCGGGAGAAGGTGGTCTCGCCGAGCGATGACGGATGAGCGGACTTCGAGATGATCTCCCGTATTGGCGCAGTCGCGTGATCGCGAACATCGTTCCACTCCAGGAAGCCCCACCGCCCGAACCGCGAGGCATGGTTGACCGCGGGAGCCCGGACGTTGCGCATCGTATCCGCCTTGGCCGCGTCCTCCTCGCGGCGTTGGCCGTTGACCCCAATGACGAGATTGATCGGCTCCGCGCCGCCGTGGTGGCGTGGGCGGATACGGTTACCTGAGCGGCCGGCATTTCGGTAGGCGCTGGCGCGGGCGCTCGGCCGTTGGCGGCGTTCTGTCCGTCAGGATCGCGGCGCTCTGCTCGGCTCGCGTTTTCTCTTTTACCGAATTTTCTCTTGACTCCGGCCGTTCCCCGGTCCATCATGCAACTCGGGACAGACCAAAGGTGCGAGCCAGGCGAAGGCAAGGAGGTTCACGGCTGCCCCGAACCCGACCGAGACCCCCGCGGCGCTTCCTTTTGCTCGCAGGCCGTTGAAATCGCTCAGAACCAAGGGAAGGGGAATTTCCAAAAATTTCGCCGCTCTTGGGGCCCGGTCCACCGGAGGATGATGGAATCGCGGGCGCGCCGGCCTTCGACGCTCATGCCGGGGCGAACTTCGTTCGTCCGCGGCGGGCGCCGGCGCCTGCATCCGGCCAGCAGGATCGGGACAATGGGAAGGCCTGTCGATGCCGCTTCATTTTCGCGGCAAGTCATTGAGAATCCTGGAATCGGCGAGAAAAGCGCTTCCAGATATTTCCGCACCGAAAGGATCTCTCGGGCGCTGCGGCCGGCTTGGCGCGCCCGACCGGCAGCCGATCCGCTGGAGCCGGACGGAGCGTCGCAAGGGACAGGCCTGGGGAGTGAAGACGATCGAGGGCGTTCGCACCCGGAAGGCGCTCGGCGCGCCGCCTGTGTCGCTGTTCGAGCCGCATCAGCCCGAGCAGTGCGGCTGGACGCCCGACGTGCTGATCGACATCGACGCGGTCCGGGACAGGAAGCCCGTCGCGGTCGACGCGTCGGCGCGCGCCCAACGCAGAAGAAATGGCGAAGTCGCCACGAGCGCCCGCCGGATTCGCGCGGACCGTTCCGGCGAACCTCGCCGGTTCCCGGTCTGCCCGCACGGGCGATGCGGCTTTCGTTCGGGCCGCCAGGAGAAGTCTCCTGGCGGTGATGGTCGTCGCGCACCCGCGGCGGCCCGAGATCGGGCTCGCGGCAACGAGCTCCGGCTCGTCGTCGCGCGCGTTTTCAGTAGTTGATGGTGATCGTGACGGTGTCCGTGTAGGTGTCGGGCGCCGGGGTCGCCTGGACCGGAACCACGCCGTAGACGTTCATCGTCTGCGAAGAGCCGGTGCCGACGCCCGCAACCCAGGAACCCGTGGTGTTGCCCCAGTTGGTGGTGGCGGCGACGTTCGAAAAGATCGAGTAATTGACCAGCGCGGCCGTAGTCGAGCCCTTCATCTGCCGGGTCGTGACCGTGCCGCCGTTGGCGCCCTGATTGAGGCCGACGTTATAAGGCGTCGTGTTGGTGCAGGTCACGCCGAACGAGCCGGTCGCGCTCACCGCGGTGGTCAGCAGGCCGACGCTGCCGAAGGCGAGCACGCCGGAGGTCGAAACGGTGCAGGTCGAGGCGATCGTCATCGTGACCGCAAGGTTGCCCACCGCGGTCGAGGCATTGGCGAGGGCGGGGAAGAGGCAGGACGACGCCGCGACGGCGGCGAGAAGCAAACGCTTGGAGAACATTGGACTATCCTTTCAAACTCGGACGCACGACTGGTTTGTTGCCGTCATGCCGCTCTGTATAGCATCGCTTTTTGCGTTTGCACGGGCAAATGAAAATGAGCGTCAGTGATGTCTTGACACATCCTTCGATTTCCCGGCCGTTCCGAAATATATTTCAGCAAGAGACGAAAGTAAATTCGCATTCACGAACCGCGGTGGTCTTCTCTTATATTAATTCACATGATATAGAGATATTTATTACCATTATCGATCTTTCGTCGACGACGAATACTTTCGGTCAACCGGAATGGGTAAACCGGCGTTCACCGCCGCGCGGCCCGGCCTGAAATCGTTGGCGGATCGGGCGCGGCGCGGCGCGCGCCGGGCGCCCGGCGCCGCGCGCAATCGGTTAAGCCGCGTCAACCATGAGGCCGGAGCGGCGGCGCGCCGCCGCCCGGGTCCGGCGCGCTCGCCTCGGCCCGATCGGCCCGCGGCGCCGCCTCCGCGCCGATTCATGAACGATCGCTGGGCGCCGAATAGCCGATTCCGCCGCCGGGCGCTAAGCGGGCAACGCCGATTCCGCCGCCGATCGGCCGGGGCGGCGCTCGCGCCGGCCGCGAAGCGCCGCCTCATCCGCGCGCGCCCGAGCGCGTGGCGACGATTCGCGCGAGAAACGCGTGGCGCGCCCGCTCGCCGTCGGCCGCGGGGCGGGGCGGCGCGTCGATCGCCATCGCGAGCGCCGGCGCGGCGCGCCAGCGGGGCCAGCGGGGCAAGCCGGCGCCGTTGGGATCGCCGGTCCTGACGAAATTGACCCAATAGGCCGAGGCCGTGGCCGCGATCGCCCGGTCGGCTGCGTCGCAGCGCCAGGGCATCAGGCCGAGATTGTCGAAGACATAGGGGATCTCGCCGGCGTGGAACGCGCCCGCCGCGCGGCTCGGCGCATCGCCGAACCAGCCGTCGGGGGTCAGCGGCGCCCGCTCGAAGCGGAAGCGGAAGATCTCCGCCCGCCCGGTGGAATTATGCGCCTCGATCCAGGCCCAGGTCGGATGGATGATCGTCAGATCGCCGCCGAGCGCGCGCGCCGAGGCCTGGTCGGTCTGCGGACCGCCGGCGGGATACAGGGCCAGCGCGGCTTGGGCGTCGACGCCGAACAGCGCGCGCACGAGATCGGGATAGGCGCGCCCGGCGTCCTCGCCCTGGAGCAGCGTGAAGTTGAAGCCTTCGTCCTTGTTCCAGCCCGCCAGCAGCGGAACATCGCTCTGTTCGCCGCGGGCGAAAATCTCGGCGGGCGCGCGCGGCAGGAGATGGCCATCGACGATCGGCCGGAAGCCGAGCCCCGGCGCGGCGGCGAGGATCGCCTCGGCGGGCGCGGCGCGCAAGGCGCGAAGCGAAGTCGCGCCGGCCCGGCGGGCGAAGGCGAGGCCGCCCGCTTCGGCCGCGGCGAGGTCTTCGGGCGCGCGGCTCGGCGAGGCGAACATCGCGCCGCTCTGCCCGATCGCGCGCGCGAACAGGCCCCGGGCGAGCGGCGAGGCCATCAGCGCGCTGACCGCCGCCGAGCCGGCCGATTCGCCGGCGATCGTCACCGCGGCGGGATCGCCGCCGAAGGCGGCGATGTTGCGCGCGACCCAGCGCAGCGCTTCGACGAGATCGAGCAGCCCGTAGTTGCCCGAGGCGCCGCGCCCCGATTCCGCGGTCAGCTCGGGATGGGCGAGAAAGCCGAGGGCGTTGAGCCGGTAATTGACGGTGACGAGCACGATTCCCCTGGCGGCGAGCCGGCCGCCGTCGTAGCGCGGCTCGCCGCCGGAGCCGACGACGAAGCCGCCGCCATGGATCCAGACCATCACCGGCAGTCGTTCCCCGCCGCCCGGCGCCGCCGGCGTCCAGACGTTGAGAAACAGGCAATCCTCCGAGACCCCCGGCTTCGAAGGGTCGATGTCGGCGAACACGACGCCCTGAATGGCGTTGGCGCCGACGGCGTCCGCCCGCCTGACGCCGGTCCAGGGAACGACCGGGGCGGGCGCCCGCCAGCGCAGGGCGCCGAGCGGCGGGGCGGCGTAGGGCACGCCCTTGAACGCGCGCACGCCGGCCGCGTCGGCTTCGCCGATCTCGAGTTCGCCGCCTTCGATGGAGAGGCAATGGGTCATGGGGCGCCTTTCCCGGAGAAACGGCAATGGTGTCGCGCAGGTCAACGCCAGGCAAGCCGCCGAAACCCGGCCGCGGCGCCGGCGGATGGCGGCTTCGATGCGGCGACAGGGGCGCGACATCGAGACCGGCGGGCCGTGAAAATCTGCAATCGGCGCGCGGTCTCTGATATTCTCCGAACGGGGGCGATTGTAAAGGTCTGCGCACCGCCTGGGCGAGCGGCGATTTCCGGGCGGGATCGGCGCGGCGGAGCGGGAAATCGCTCGCCTCGCACGACGAGTTCGGACCGTCGCGCCGCATTTCTTTCGGGCGGGGTGTCGAAACCCCGGGGGCTCGCGCGTCAATGGGGCAGCGGGGGCGCAATCGTCCCTTGCGACGCCAGATGAGGAGACGATCATGCAATACATGCTGTTGATCTACGGGGACGAGTCGGCGATGGCGAGCGCGAGCCAGGAGCAGCGCGGCCAGATGTTCGCCGCCTACGGCGCTTATACCGAAGCGATGAAGAAGGCCGGCGTGTTCAAGGCGGGCGATCCGCTGCAGCGCTCATCGACCGCCACCACCGTGCGCGCGCCCGAGGGCAAGGCCAAGGTGCTCAACGGCCCCTATGCCGAGACGAGGGAGCAGCTCGGCGGCTATTACCTCATCGAGGCCGCCGATCTCGACGCCGCGATCTCCTGGGCCGGGCGCTGCCCCGGCGCCCAGTTCGGCGCGATCGAGGTGCGGCCGATCATGGCGATGTGATTGAACGGCCGGCGATGGCGGCGGAGGGCGACCCGGGCGCGGCGGCCGAGGCCGCCGAGGCGGTCGCCCGGCGCAGTTATGGCCGGCTGATCGCGATCCTCAGCGCGCGGATGCGCGACGTGGCGGGGGCCGAGGACGCGCTGTCCGAGGCCTTCGCCGCCGCGCTCGCCGACTGGCCGCGCGGCGTTCCCGACAATCCGGAGGCCTGGCTGCTCGCTGCGGCGCGGCGCAGGAGCATCGACGCCGCGCGCCGGCGCGCGGTCGGCGAGGCCGCGCGCGATCATCTGCGGCTGCTCGCCGAGGAGCTCGACGCGATGGCGGACGAGGCGCCCGAAATCGCCGATCCGCGCCTCGGCCTGATGTTCGCCTGCGCGCATCCGGCGATCGAGGAAGGCGTTCGCGCGCCGCTGATCCTGCAGGCGATCCTCGGCTTCGACGCCCAGGCGATCGCCTCGGCCTTCCTGGTCTCGCCCGCCGCGATGGGCCAGCGGCTCGCGCGCGCCAAGACCAAGATCCGGGCGGCCGGCATCCCGTTCCGCATCCCCGAACGCTCCGAGATGGGCGAACGGCTGGGCGCGGTGCTGGACGCGGTCTATGCAGCGTTCACCGAGGGCTGGAGCGACCCGGCCGGCGCCGACGCGCGCCGGCGCGATCTCGCCGGCGAGGCGATCTGGCTCGGCCGGCTGATCGCCGGCCTGCTGCCCGGCGAGCCGGAGGCGCTCGGCCTGCTCGCGCTGATGCTCTATTCCGAGGCGAGGCGCGGCGCGCGGCGGGACGCTTGCGACGAATTCGTGCCGCTCGCCGACCAGGACACCTCGCTCTGGGATGCGGCGCTCGTCGACGAGGCGGAGGCGCTGCTGTTCCGCGCGAGCGGCTTTTGCGCCCTGGGCCGCTACCAGCTCGAGGCGGCGATCCAGTCCGCCCATGTCGCGCGCCGGCGCCGCGGAGCGACGGACTGGGCGGCGATCGAGCAGCTCTACGACGGGCTCGTCGCGCTCACCGGCTCGCCGGTGGCGGCGATCAACCGCGCGGTCGCGCGCGCCGAGACGCGCGGCGCCGCGGCCGGGCTGGCGGCGCTGCCGGTCGCCGAGCCCGGCTCGCGGCTCGCCGAATATCAGCCCTACTGGGCCGCGCGCGCGGCGCTGCTGGCCCGGCTCGGCGACGCCGTCGGCGCGCGGGAGGCGTACGACCAGGCGATCGGGCTGGAGGCGGACCCGGCGGTGCGGCGGTTCCTGCAGAGGCGACGGACGGCCGCCGGGCTGTAGGCGCGGGCCCGACCGGGCAACTCTTTGCATCCGCGCCCGTCGGGAAGCAGGGCGCCTCCCGCCTGACGCGGTCGGCGCCCGCGGCTACGATCGCCGCGGCGCCGTCGCCCGGAGCCGGCCGACGATCCCGGTCGGCACGAAATACACCGCGAGAATGAACAGCACGCCGAGCCAGAGCAGCCAGCGGTCGGGATGGAAAAGGCCCGGCAGGATCGGCAGGCCGGCCCGCGCGGCGGCCGAGGAGAGTTCGCCCATCAGCGCCTGCAGATAGTTCTGCGCGAGCACGAACACCGCCGCGCCGGCGATCGCGCCGTAGAGCGAACCCATGCCGCCGATCACCACGATGACCAGCACGTCGATCTGGATCGAGAAGCTCAGCGCGGTGTCGGGTCCGGTGTAGCGCAGCCACAGCGCCCCGAGCGCGCCCGCCAGCGTCGCGCCCGCCGCCGAGATGCAGGTCGCCAGCGTGCGGTGAACGACGATGCGATAGCCGAGCGCCTCGGCGCGGAACGGATTCTCGCGGATCGCCTGCAGCACGCGCCCGAACGGCGAGTTGACGATGCGCAACAGCGCGAGGAACAGGGTCGCGCAGGCGAGGAACACGAGATAGTAGCTCAGCGTGCGGCCCGTCGCCACGAGGCCGAGCGGACGGACCTCGAACAGGCGGAACCCCGGGCGCAGGACCTCGGGAACCTGAAACGAGCGCCCGTCCTCGCCGCCGGTCAGCCAGGACAATTGCGAGGCGAGCACGTTGAAGGCGTAGGCGACCGCGAGCGTCACCATCGCGAAGAAGATCGTCTGCACGCGCAGCGAGAACAGCCCGATCGCGAGCGCCAGCAGGATCGAGACCGCCAGCGCGGCGGCGACGCCGATCGCCAGCGCGCCCCAGCCGGGCCCGAGGCCGTAGAGCGCCAGCGCGACGCCATAGGCGCCGATGCCGTAGAACATCACATGGGCGAAGGATACGATGCCGGCGTAGCCCAGCAGCAGGTCGTAGGCGGCGGCCAGCAGCGCATAGAGGCAGATTTGCGCGGCGACGTTGAGCGGCTTGGCGCCGGGGAACAGGAACGGCGCCAGCGCGAGCGCGAGGACGATTCCGCCCAGCAGGGTCGAAAGCGCCGCCCCGCGCGGCGGATCGCCCGACAGGATCATCATCGCCCGCTCACCGGATAGAGCCCGCGCGGGCGCCACAGCAGGACCACGACCATCAGCAGGATGTTGGAGACCAGCGCGAGCTTGGGGACGAGGAAGCCGGCGTAATTGGCGATCAGCGCGACGAGGATCGAACCGATGAAACAGCCGCCGACCGAGCCGAGGCCGCCGACGATGATGACGATGAACGTCAGCACCAGGAGTTCGCCGCCCATCGAGGCCTGGACCTGGCCGCGGTAAAACGCCCACATCACGCCGCCGAGCCCGGCGAGCGCCGAGCCGGCCATGAAGACGCCGACGAACAGCCGGTCGATCCGATAGCCGAGCGCCTCGACCATCTCGCGGTTCTCGACGCCGGCGCGGATCAGCAGCCCGATCTTGGTCCGGTTGAGCACGAGCAGCTGCGCGGCGAACACGGCGAGCCCGACGAGGGTCGCGAGCACGCGGTATTTCTCGATCGCGGCGTCGCCGAGGATGAAGGCGCCGCGCAGCGCGGCCGGCAGGGCGAGCGGGATCTGCTGCGGGCCGAACAGCGCGTAGAGCAATTGCTCGGCGACGATGCTGCCGCCGATCGTCACCAGGATCTGCTTGAGGTGCTGGCCATAGACCGGCACGATCAGCACCCGCTCGAACACGAAGCCGAACGCGCCGCAGACGAAGATCGCGGCGACCGCGGCGAGCAGCATGACCGCGAGGTTCGGGCCGAGCGCGTCGGCCTGCGCCCAGGGCGCGAGCGGCGCCAGCGCGAGGGTCGCGACATAGGCGCCGAGCGCGATGAACGCGCCATGACCGAAATTCAGCACGTCCATCAGGCCGAACACCAGCGTCAGCCCGGACGCCATGGTGAAGATCATCATGCCCATCGCGAGGCCGGCGATGGTCAGGGTGACGAACGTCGACAGCGAGCCGATGAACGGCCCCGCGATCGCGACGACGAGCAGCGGGGTCAGCACCGGAATCAGGTCCGGTCTCTGGCGCGGCAGCGCCGCTCCGGGGTCGATCGCGCTCATTGATGCGCGTCCAGGGAAAGACCGAGCAGGCGGCTCTGCAATCGTTCGTCCTCGGCGAGGCCCGCCATCAGGCCCTGGTGCACGATGCGCCCGCCGTCCATGACCCGGACATGGTCGCCGAGTTCGCGCGCGACGCGGAAATTCTGCTCGACCAGCAGGATCGTCACGCCGGTGCGCTTGATCTCGCGCAGGCATTCGATCAGCGCGCCGATGATCGCCGGCGCGAGCCCCTTGGTCGGCTCGTCGATCAGCAGCAGCCGGCGCGGCTCGACGATCGCGCGCGCGATCGACAGCATCTGCTTCTGGCCGCCCGACAGCGTGCCCGCGCGCGACAGCCAGAACCTCCTCAAGGCGGGGAAGAAGCCGAACATCCACTCGACCCGGCTGTCGTCGAGCGGCCCGTCGCGGGCGCCGAGCACCAGATTGTCGCGCACGCTGAGGTCGGAGAACACCGCCATCGTCTCGGGCACATAGGCGACCCCGGCGCGGGCGATCGCCGAGGCGTGCAGGGCGGCGATCGGCGCCCCGCCGAGCGTGATCGCGCCGCGCGAGGCGCGCCACAGGCCCATGATCGTGCGCAGCGCGGTGGTCTTGCCGGCGCCGTTGCGCCCGAGCAGCATCGTCGTCTCGCCCCCCGGCGCGGCGAAGTCGACGCCCTGCAGGATGTGATAGCGCCCGATATGGGTGTGGACGTCGTGGAGGATGAGGTCGTCGCTCATTCAAGGCCTCGGCCCTTGCGCGACGCCGAGATAGGCCTCCTGGACGATCGCCGAGGCGATCACCGCTCCGGGTTCGCCGTCGGCGACGAGGCGGCCGTTGTGGAGGACGATGATGCGGTCGGCGAGCGAGCGGACGACGTCCATCTTGTGCTCGACGAGCAGGATCGTCTTGGTCCGGTCCGCCTTCAGCCGCGCGACGAGATCGAGCACGACCGGAACCTCGTCGACGCTCATGCCCGCGGTCGGCTCGTCGAACATGAAGACGTCGGGCTCCAGCGCCATCATCAGCGCGACCTCGAGCTTGCGCTGGTCGCCGTGCGAGAGCGCGGCCGCCGCGAGATCGCGCCGCGGCGCCAGCGCGACCTGATCGAGCACCGCCAGCGTGCGCGCGATGAGATCGCGCCGCAGCATCCAGGGCCGCGTCATCTCGTAGTGGACGCCGGCGCGCGCCTGCACGGCAAGGCGCACATTCTCCAACACGCTGAGGTTCGGGAACAGATTGGTCAGCTGGAACGCGCGGCCGATTCCCGCGCGCGCGCGGCGCGGCGCGGCATCCGCGGTGATGTCGACCCCATTGAGGAATACGGCGCCGCCGCTCGCGCGCAGCTGCCCAGACATCAGGTTGAAATAAGTCGTCTTCCCCGCGCCGTTCGGGCCGACGATCGCCGTCAGCTCGCCGGGTCGGAACGCGCAGGAGACGGAATCGACGGCGACATGGCCGCCGAACCGGATCGTGAGGTTTCTCGTCTCGAGCGAAGCTGTCCCGTTCGCGCCCAAAGACCCGCTCCGCTTTCGGCGCCGCCGCGCCGGGCCGCCTCGGGCGCCCGGCGCGACCATTCCTATCGCCTCGTCGCCCAAGATCAAAACGAAACGATCGCCTTGCCGCCGCGCGCCGGCACGGGGAGAAAACGTTACCAACTCAATACCTTGCACCCAGAAAACCGGACCAAAGGATTAGCGAAGGGTTAAGATTCCTGTGATTGATTGCAGGTTTGTTGCGTGGTGTGGAACAGTCGATGACGTCGGCAGCGTTCGTGGGAGCCCTGGAGCGTTTCGGCCGCGATCGCCGCGCCAATGTCGCCCTGATGTTCTCGCTTCTGGCGGTGCCGTTGATGCTCGCCGTCGGCGTCGGCGTCGACTACGGCATGGCCGCCAAGACCAGAGTCCAGATGCAGGCCGCGCTCGACGCCGCAGTCCTGGCGGGCGCCGCGGCGTCCTCGACCCAGTCGCAGATCGCCGCCCTCGCAGTTGCGCGGCGGGTCTTCGCGGCGGACACCCAGAGCCTCGCCAGCGGCGCGACGACCAGCTTCGCATTCAACAGCAAGGGCAACCTGACCGGCGCGGCGACCTATGAGGCCACCACTTTGTTCGGGACGTTCACCGGTTCCTCGAGCGTCAAGATCGCGGTCGCCTCGGAGGCGAGCGCGGCGGGCTCCACCGTCTGCATCCTGTTGCTGGCGCCCTCGACCGTCCAGTCGCTCCTGGTCAACAGCGGCGCGAACGTCACGGCGACCAATTGCGAACTCGATTCCAAGAGCCTCGCCGCCCCCGCGGCGGTGTTCAACGCCGGCTCGAACTTCACGTTCACCAAGCTGTGTCTGCAGGGCGCCGACATCATCGAAAACGGGGGAAGCCATCCCAATCTCGACACCGGCTGCAGCGCCGCGGGCAACCCCTTCGTCGGCAAGCTCCCAGCCCCGCCGTCGACCGCGTGCACCAACACCGGGACGGTGTACGGCAGCGTCGGGACAGTCAATTTCAGCCCGGGCGTCTATTGCGGCCCGATGAATTTCAATTTTCCGACCACGGTCAATTTTGCGCCCGGCCTCTACGTCATCAAGGGCGGCGACTGGACCGTGACCGGCGGAACCTGGAACGGCGCCGGCGTCGCCTTCTACTTCCCGGACGCGTCCTCGATCCAGTTCAACAGCGGCATGAGCATGAACCTGACCGCGCCGACCGCTGGGCGCTATGCAGGGATCCTGTTCTACGAAGTCGACGGTTTGTCGTCGTCGAACTGGGTCTGGGACGCCAGCGTTTCGGAGACGCTGAGCGGCCTGATCTATTTACCGAGCCGGAATCTGACTTGGAATTCGCCGTCGAGCGTGGTCAGCCATCAGCTGACCATGATCGCCAATACGGCGATCTTCGACAACATGAACTGGCGTTTGACCGGCGGCGGAACCTGGAGCGTCGCCAACGGCGGCGGCGGCAGCCTGGCGCTCATGCAATGACCGGAATCTGCCGACGAGCCGACCCCCGTTCGTCCCGCGTCCTGGCGTTCGCGGTCGGCGGCGCGCGTTGCATTCGCCCGGCCGCGCGCCGGCCGGGGCGCGGCTGATCGATGCGCGCAATTCCGCTCCTCGGTCTGGCCAAGGCGAGCGCCCGCGCGGGGGCGGCGCGAATCGGCCGCTTGCTGGCGCGTCAGGGCGGCAGCGCGAGCGTCGAATTC
>JBEKZS010000127.1:0-12775 GCA_049509635.1 Roseiarcus sp. | reverse complement strand
TCCGTCCGCAAGACGTTCGGGATCGAATCGGACATGGAGGCGCCCGCCTATTCGGCGCCCGACGAACATGTCCCCGACCTCGATCCGGACTATCTGTTCGACCGCGACACGACGCTCGCTATTCTCGCCGGCTTCGCGTTCAACCGCCGGGTGATGATCACCGGCTATCACGGCACCGGCAAGTCGACCCATATCGAGCAGGTCGCCGCGCGCCTGAACTGGCCGCTGGTCCGCATCAACCTCGACAGCCATGTCTCGCGGATAGATCTGGTCGGCAAGGACGCGATCGTGCTGCGGGACGGCAAGCAGATCACCGAATTCCGCGACGGCATCCTGCCGTGGGCGATCCAGAACAATATCGCCCTGTGTTTCGACGAATATGACGCCGGCCGCCCCGACGTCATGTTCGTGATCCAGCGCGTGCTCGAAATCTCGGGGCGGCTGACGCTGCTCGACCAGCGCCGGGTCATCCGGCCGCATCCTGCGTTCCGGCTGTTCGCGACCGCCAATACGGTCGGCCTCGGCGACACCTCGGGCCTCTATCACGGCACCCAGCAGATCAACCAGGGCCAGATGGACCGCTGGTCGATCGTGGCGACGCTGAACTATCTGCCGCACGACAAGGAGGTCGACATCGTGCTGGCCAAATCGCCGCATCATCGCGCGAGCCGGGACGGGCGCGACACCGTCAACAAGATGGTGCGCGTCGCCGACCTCACCCGCAACGCCTTCGTCAATGGCGACCTGTCGACCGTCATGTCGCCGCGCACGGTGATCACCTGGGCCGAGAACGCCGACATTTTCAAGGACGTCGGCTTCGCCTTCCGCCTCACCTTCCTCAACAAGTGCGACGAACTCGAGCGGACGCTGGTCGCCGAATTCTACCAGCGCTGCTTCGGCCAGGAATTGCCGGAGAGCGCGCTGAACGTGGCGCTGAGTTGAGGCGGCCAAACGGGGGGCGCCGGGGCGCGGCGATCCCGCCCCGCGAGTCGCGTTGCGCGCGATTCCCCGTCTCGCTTGCGGCAGGGCCGTCCGGAGACGGATTCCAGGCGTTGGAATGGCTCGACCAGCCGGCGCCGCTTCCGCGTGACCCGTCGCGTCGGCGCGCGTCCCGCCCCCGTCCGACGCCGCCCGTCTTTCTCTTTTACAGAAATGATGCTTGACTCCAGCGCTTGCCCGATGAAGTATGACAGTGAGGATCGACCGCTGGTCCGAGCCAAGCGAATCCAAGGAGTCACCGCCGCCCCGAAAACCGCCCAGGACCCAAACGGCGCTTCCTTTTGCTCGCAGGGCCTTGAAATCGCTCAAAACCCAGAGATACGAGTTTCCAGAAATTTCCTTTTCCGTACCGCGGCCGAGGAAGCCGGAATCGCGCGCCCGCCAGCCTTCGGCGACCGCCTCATCACGAGGCGAACTTCGTCCGTCGTCGGCCGGAGGCGGTGCGGGGGCGGGGCACGGAAGGCCGGCAAATCAACGTGGATCCGCGCCCGGGGCGAGGCTGTGCGACGCCCCGGCCGATTTTGCCGGGGCGATCCGGGGTGACGCTTCCCGAGCCCGGCGCTATATCTCCCTCGCGCGGCGCAGGACCGCCATCGCCAGAGGCCCCATGCCGCCCGTCGACGTGAAGCTGCCCAGCAACCGCAAGCCTGCCGGCAAGGCGGAGGCGCCCAACGAGCCGTTCAAGCGCGCGCTCGCCTCCTGCACGCGGGCGCTGTCGCGCCATCCCGAGCTCGAAATCTCGTTCGCCGCCGAAAAACCGCTGCTGACCGGCGGCGCCGACGGCGCCAAGGCGCGGCTGCCCGAGCCGCCGCGCAAGCCCAATCCGCGCGAGGCGGCGATCCTGCGCGGCCTCGCCGATTCCATGGCGCTGCGGCTCGCCTGCCACGACGAATCCGTCCATCGCCGCTTCGCGCCGCAGAACCAGGCCGCGCGCTCGCTGTTCGACGCGGTCGAGCAGGCGCGCGTCGAGGCGATCGGGTCGCGCCGCATGCAGGGCGTCGCCTCGAATCTCACCGCCATGCTCGATGACCGCTTCCATCGCGGCCCCTACGCCGAAGTCACCGACCGCGCCGACGCGCCGCTCGACGACGCGGTCGCGATGATGGTGCGCGAGCGCCTCACCGGCCTGACGCCGCCGACCGCGGCCCGGCGCATCGTCGATCTCTGGCGGCCGTTCATCGAGCAGAAGGCGGGCGGGGCGCTCGACCGGCTCGACGCCTCGATCCTCGACCAGCGCGGCTTCGCCAAGGCGGTTCATCGCCTGCTCGATCAGCTCGACATGGCGAGCGACTCGCCCGCCGACGCCGACGAGGACGACGGCGAATCGGGCGCCGATTCGCCGCCCGACGAATCCGAGGGCGCAGAGGGCGACAGCCGCGAGGATCAGGCCAGCGACGAGATGGAGACCGAGAGCGCCGAGGATTCGGCCGACGAGGTCGAGGACGGCGCGATGGAGGCGGCCGACGCGCCTTCGGGCGAATATCCCGAAGACGCCGAGGCGGGCGAGGCGGACGAGGCCGCCGAGAGCAAGCCGGCCCCGCCGTCGGGGCACGACCGGCGCGGCCCGGACTACAAGGCGTACACGACGAAATTCGACGAGATCGTCAACGCCGAGGATCTCTGCGACGCCGAGGAGCTGCAGCGCCTGCGCGACTATCTCGACAAGCAGTTGCAGAACCTTTCGAGCGTCGTCTCGCGGCTCGCCAACCGCCTGCAGCGGCGGCTGATGGCGCAGCAGAACCGCAGCTGGGAATTCGATCTCGAGGAGGGCATGCTCGATCCCGCGCGGCTCTCGCGGGTGATCGTCGATTCGCAGCAGCCGCTGTCGTTCAAGCGCGAGAAGGACATGGACTTCCGCGACACCGTCGTGACGCTGCTGATCGACAATTCCGGCTCGATGCGCGGGCGTCCGATCACCGTGGCGGCGACCTGCGCCGACATTCTGGCGCGCACGCTCGAACGCTGCGGCGTCAAGGTCGAGATTCTCGGCTTCACCACCCGCGCCTGGAAGGGCGGCCAGGCGCGCGAAACCTGGCTGCAGGCGGGCAAGCCGGCCGCCCCGGGCCGGCTCAACGATCTGCGCCATCTCGTCTACAAGAGCGCCGACGCGCCGTGGCGGCGCGCGCGCAAGAACCTCGGCCTGATGATGCGCGAGGGCCTGCTGAAGGAGAACATCGACGGCGAGGCGCTCGACTGGGCGCATCAGCGCCTGCTCGGGCGCCCCGAGCAGCGGCGGATCCTGATGATGATCTCGGATGGCGCGCCGGTCGACGATTCCACGCTTTCGGTCAATTCGGGCAATTATCTCGAGCGCCACCTGCGTTACGTGATCGAGGAGATCGAGACGCGCTCGCCGGTCGAATTGATCGCGATCGGCATCGGCCACGACGTCACGCGCTATTACCGGCGCGCGGTCACCATCGTCGACGCCGAGGAGCTCGGCGGCGCCATGACCGAGAAGCTCGCCGAACTGTTCGACGAATCGGCGGCGCAGAGCGCGGCTGGAACGTCGGGGCGGTCGATGCGCCCGCGGCGGACGGCGGCGTAGCCTTCCATGCCGGGTTCAGTCGCCGCCGCCCGGCCGCACGCTGCACGCGCGCACGATCCGCGAATAATCCTCGCCCTGCGCGTCGTCGAGCGCGTCGCGCGCGATCGCGCGGCCGAGACCGGCATCCTTCAGGCCCCGCAGCACGCAGGCGCAGGCGCGCGTGCAGTCCTCCGGCTCGCCGCCGCCGCCGACGCATTCGCGCTGGCAGACCTCGGCGAACGCCGCGGCCTGCCGGCGCGCCTCGAAACCGGTCAGATTGGTCGCCGCGAACAGGAACGCGAACAGCGCGGGCTGGTGGATGAGGTAGATCGCCAGGCTGTGCCGGCCCGACCAAGCGAGCGCGCGCGCGCCGACGTTCCCCGGGCGCCAGCGCGCGAGCGGCCCTTCGAACAGCCGGCCCGGATCGAGCTGCGCCGCGCCGAGCCCGAGAAGCACCAGGCCCGCCCAGGGCGTGAGCGGGCGCCAGTCGAGCGTGTGCGGGGGGATCGTCCCCAGACCGAGCCAGACCAGCGCGGGCGCATTGAAGGCCGGGTTGGTCGCGAGCCAAGGCGCCGCGACCATGACCGCGCCGAGGGCGAGCGCCACCCCGCCGGGCAGGCCGAGCAGCGGCGCCGCGAGCAGGCTCGCCACGGCGATGCAATGGAGAATGCCGAATTCGATCGTCTCCTGCGGCGCGAAGCCATGGCTCGCCAGGGTGACGAGCGCCGCCGCGCCGCCGACAACCGCGAGCCGTCGCCCGAAGGCGCGCGGCCGAAACCCGCCCCGATGCGCCAGCGTCAGCGAGACGCCCGCCAGAACGAGAAACGCGCCCGCCACGACGTGCGAAAACAGCCGCATCGGCGCGATCGTCGGAAAACCGGCGGATGCGAGACCGAAATAGCCGCAGTCCCAGCTCAGATGATAGATCGCCATGCCGATCAGCGCCGCGCCGCGCCCGACATCGATCGCGGCGATGCGCGGGCCGGTCTCTTTCGCATCTGGCTGCATCGCCCCCCGCGTCGAATCCGCACCGCCGCCGATCCTAGCCGATCGTGGCCGGCGGCGGCGCATTTTTGACACAAGCGGCGATCGCGACTATCTGCCGATCCCGATGCATCAGCGGCCGGCGTTCCCGAGGCGATCATCCGCGACATGGCTTGGCGGCTCGCGCGACAGGCGTCTTCACCCCCCTACCGGGGCGCGATGAGCGACAGGCCATCGGGGGCGTCGCCCTCGCGACTCCTCGCCGTCCTCGGCCCCACCAACACGGGCAAGACCCACCTCGCCGTGGAGCGCATGCTCGGCCATGCCTCCGGCATGATCGGCCTGCCGCTGCGGCTGCTGGCGCGCGAAATCTACGACCGCGTCGTCAAGGCGCGCGGGCCGCGCTGCGTGGCGCTGATCACCGGCGAGGAGAAGATCGTCCCGCCGCGGCCGCAATATTTCGTCTGCACGGTCGAGGCGATGCCTCTCGATCGCGAGGTCGCGTTTGTCGCGGTCGACGAAATCCAGCTCTGCGCCGATCTCGAACGCGGCCACGTCTTCACCCATCGTCTGCTGCACGCGCGCGGGACCGCCGAGACCATGCTGCTGGGCGCGGCGGCCGCCGCCCCGCTGATCCGGCGGCTGTGCCCCGACGTCGAAATCCAGACGCGCGAGCGGCTGTCCCGGCTCGTCTATGCCGGGCCGGCCAAACTGACCCGCCTGCCGCCGCGCAGCGCAGTGGTCGCCTTTTCGGCCGAGGCGGTCTACGCCATCGCCGAGCTCATCCGCCGCCAGCGCGGCGGGGCGGCGGTGGTGATGGGCTCGCTTTCGCCGCGCACCCGCAACGCCCAGGTCGAGCTGTTCCAGTCCGGCGAGGTCGATTTCCTCGTCGCCACCGACGCGATCGGCATGGGCCTCAACATGGACGTCGATCACGTCGGCTTCGCCGGCCTGCGCAAGTTCGACGGGCGGCGCACGCGCTGGCTGCACGCCCAGGAGATCGGCCAGATCGCAGGTCGGGCCGGGCGCTTTCGCAGCGACGGGACATTCGGCGTCACCGGCGAGTGCCCCGACATGGACCCGGACCTCGTCTCGGCGGTCGAGGGCCACGCCTTCCGGCCGCTCGCCGCGGCGGAGTGGCGCAATTCGCGGCTGGATTTCCAGTCGCTGGAGGGCCTCATCCGCTCGCTCGCCGCCCCGCCGCCGATGGCTGGATTGCAGCTTTCCGAAGAGAGCCAGGACGAGACCACGCTGCGCCAGCTGGCGGCCGACGAGACCGTGATCCGCCGCAGCCGCGATCGCGCGAATCTGATGCGGCTGTGGGAGGTCTGCCGGACCCCCGACTTTCGCAAGTCGACGCAGGACGAACACGCCCATCTCCTGGGGACGATCTACGAGCATCTGACGCGTGGGAACCGCCGCCTTCCAGAGGACTGGGCGCAGGGCCAGTTCGCCACCCTCGATCGCCTCGACGGCGACATCGACGCGCTTTCGGCGCGGATCGCCCGGGTGCGCACCCTCGCCTATGTCGCCAACCGCGGCGATTGGCTCGCCGACCCCGAGGGATGGCGCGGTCGCGCGCGCGCCCTGGAGGATCGCCTTTCCGACACGCTGCACGCGCAGCTGATGCAGCGCTTCATCGACCGGCGCACCAGCGCCCTGATGCGCAGCCTCAGCCAGCGCGCCAGCTCGATCCTCAGCGGTATCGGCGCCGACGGCGCGGTGACGGTCGAGGGGCATTTGGTGGGACGACTCGCCGGCGTCAGTTTCGAGCCCGTGCGCGGCGGCTCGGCGCTCGAGGATCGCGTCCTGCGCGGCGCGGTTGAGCGCTCGGTGGCGCCCGAGGTCGCCCGGCGCCTCGGCCAGCTCGCGGCCGATGGCGACGAGGCCTTCGCGCTCGCGCCCGACGGCGCCGTGCTCTGGCGCGGCGAAGCGGTCGGCCGGCTGGTCGGCGGCGGACCGTTCTCGCCTATAGTACGGCTCCTCGGCGAGCTCGGGCCGAGCGCGGCGCGGGAGCGCGCCGCCCGGCGGCTCGAGGCGTTCGCCGGCGGCGAGGCCGGCCGCGCCCTGTCCGCCCTCGGGCGATTGCGGACGGCAATCGCCGACGGCCGCCTCTCGGGCCTCGCCCGCGGCCTCGCTTATCAGATGGTCGAACAATTCGGCATTCTCGATCGCAAGCAGACGGCGCAGCATGTTCGCGCGCTCGGCCCACGAGGCCGCCGCGCGCTCAGCCGTCTGGGCGTCCGCTTCGGCGCGTTCAGCCTCTATCTCCCCGCCGCCGCGGCCCCGGAGGCGCGGCGCATTGGGGCGATCTTCGCCGAACTCGCCGCGCCGGACTGGCGGCCCGCGCCCGACGGCCTGACCCCCCTGCCCCGCCCCGCGCCGCCGCCCGAAGCCCTCGCCCTGCGGGGTCTGCGCGCCATCGCGGGTCTCGCCGCGCCGGTCGAGGCGCTCGAACGGCTCGACGCGCTGGTGCGCGGCGCGCCGGCGGAAGCCGGCGCGTTTCGCTTGAGTCCGGCGCTGCTCGCCAGTCTCGGCTGGGCGCCCGACCGGGCCGAGCGAATCCTGCGCGGGCTCGGCTTCGTCCCGTCGCGCCGGCCGGAAGCCGACGGCTCCCGGTTGTGGCGCCGGCGCGGGCTCGCGGCCGAGGGGGCGCCAAGGAGCCCGGCCACCCCGCCGGTCGCAGCCGCCGCGGTCCCGGTCGCGGCGCCGGCGCGGCGGACCCGGCGACGGCGGAGCGGCGCATCTTGAGGCGCCTCGCGTGAGCGCGCCGGAGCCGGCCTGCCGGGTCGACGTCTGGCTGTGGCGGGCGCGCTTCTTCAAGACGCGCGGTCTCGCCGCCCGCATGGTCGCGCAGGGCGCCGTCCGCCTGTCGCGCGCCGGCGCCGAGATTTGTCTCGACAAGCCGAGCCGCACGGTGCGCCCCGGCGACGGACTCGTCGTGATCCTCGGCGACCGGCGGGTGCGGGTGAGGATCGAGGCGCTGGGGGCGCGGCGCGGTCCGGCGCCGGAGGCGCGCGCGCTCTACCTTCCGCTCAGCGAGAGCCGGTCGGACAGCGGCGAGGGCTGAAGCGCCGCCCGAGCAAGATCGCGCGCTTGCGGAGCGCGGCTTGCGACGGTCCGGCTGCGGGTTCGCCGCCTGTCCGCCCGCCAGCTTGCTGGTTCATCGCTTGGCGAAGAACCCGAGCCGTTTGATCGCCCACCAGATCAGCGGCCGCCAATCGCGCCATACTTTTTGCACCGCCTCGACCTCGACGCCGGTCTCGATTTCCGGCGCGGGGCGGAACATGAACGGCAGGCGGCGCGACAGCGTCCCGGTCTGCAGGATGTCCCATCGCGACATGCCCCCCAACACCGGCGAGTGCAGGGCGAAGACGACCCGGCCGATGCCGGCCGCGCGGATGCAGAACGAACACATCGCGCAGGGCTCGACCGTCGAATAGATCGTGCAGTCGCGCAGCGATTTCATTCCGAGCGTCCGGCGCGCGAGCGCGATCGCGACAATCTCGGCGTGCCGCGATTCGTCGCACTCGCGCACGGAATGGTTGACCCCCTCGGCGATCACGGTCTCGCCGCGCGCGATCAGGCTGCCGAACGGATACTCGCCCTCCGCGGCGGCTCGGCTCGCCAGCTGCGCGCAGCGCGCCATCATGGTCCGATCCGTGGCGCTGATGGTCATGGCTTGGCTCCGAAACGCCGATTTCGGCCAGAGGGCTATGGGATCCCGATCAGGAGCGGGCCGGGTATCGATCGCGCTCGAGGCGGCCCGGTAAATCAGATGGCGGGTCTCGGCGCCGTGGGCGCGTCCGCCGCGCTCCACCCCCGGCGCGTCGGCTCCGGCCCGATCGGAGCCGGATCCCGAGCGACGAGGGGGCCTTACCTCAGCAATTCGGTCATCGCCGCCTCCAGCGCAGTCGGCATTCTCGACTTCGGCGAACCCACACGTCAACTCCCGGGGCGACAGCGCCTCAACACCCGCCGGAACCAGCGTTCGTCCCAAGCTTCCCGCGATCCGACGACAGTGAGACTTCGTGAGCTCGGCGACCCCCCCCCGGCCCGCGCCGGCTGCTCGAGATCGAGCCCCGCCTGCTCCGGCCGGAGACGACACGGCGCGCCCGCTCGATCGGGCGGCTCCAATGGGACCCCGCTCACGAGACGCCGCCGCCTGGTCGGCGCGAATAAAAGCCCGCCGGGCGAACCCGGCCGGCGTTGCGGAATGACCCGTCTCAAAGAGCGCCCCGCCGCTTCGGCGTCGGCTCACACTGCCCGGGCGTGACGGACGGCGAATTCGATGTCGCCGCGCGCGACGGCAATGTCGCTGAGTTCGCGGTCGCTCATCTGCGCCAGCGCGCGGATCGCCTCGCGGCGCAGGCGCCAAGCGTTCAATTTACGGGTGATCGTCTTGACCGAGGCCATCTGCCTGTCCTTCCCTCATGAATCCTCGGGCCCCACCGTCCCAACCGGACGGCCCCGCGGCCCACACACTGCAGGTGGGCAGGAGTCGCAAAATCAGGAGGCCTCGGAACGACGGCCAGATATGCAAGATGTGCAGATCATCCGGGCCCGACCGCGTCGCTGAAGGCGGCTCGGATCGGGATCGCCGATCGCCCGCGCGCAGTCGGAGGTTCGCCGCTCCCGGTTGCGTTTGGCGGGGCTATCGCCCCATGTGCGGATGAATTCCGAGTTAAGGAATCCACCGCGCAGAGCCCCGCTCAGGTGCCGCAGAACGTCTGCAGCACCCGCTCGCCCTGAGCGGGCGGATCGGCATAGGCGGCGAAGCGCTCCTGCTCCCGATAGGGCTGCGCGAGCGCCGCCATCATCTCCAGGAAAGGCGCGAAATCCCCGCGCTGGATCGCGGCGTCGAGCGCCTGCTCCAGCCGATGGTTGCGCGGGATATAGGCGGGATTGACGGCGCGCATCGCCACCGCGCGGCCGGCGGGGTCGCCCGGATCGCGCGCGAGCCGGGCGCGCCAGCGCGCCGCCCAGGCGTCGAAGGGGCCGGGATCGGCGAACAGGGCGTGCAGGCCCCCGTCCGCGTCCGGGTCCTGGGCGGCTTCGCAGAGCCGGCGGAAGGTCAGGGTGAAATCGGCCGCGTTCGCCTGCATCGCGCCGAGCAGCGCGAGGACGAGGTCGAAGTCGCCGTCCTCCTCGCCGGCGAGGCCGAGCTTGGCGCGCATGCCGGCGAGCCAATGGGTCCGGAATTGCCCCGAGAACGCGGCGATCGCCGCATTGGCCAGTTCGGCCGCGCGGTCCGGATCGGAATCGAGCAGCGGCAGCAGGGTCTCGGCGAAGCGCGCGAGGTTCCATTGCGCGACGCCCGGCTGGTTGTCGTAGGCGTAGCGGCCGAACTGGTCGATCGCGCTGAACACGGTTTTGGGATCGTAGGCGTCCATGAACGCGCAGGGACCGAAATCGATCGTCTCGCCGGAAAGCGCGGTATTGTCGGTGTTCATCACGCCATGGATGAACCCCAGCTGCATCCAGCGCGCGATGAGCCGGGCCTGCCGCTCGGCGGCGCCCTCGAGCAGGGCGAGATAGGGGTTGGCCGCCCGGGCGGCGTCGGGATAGTGGCGCTCGACGACATGATCGGCGAGCCGCCTGACGGCATCGAGGTCGCCGCGCGCGGCGAAATACTGGAACGTGCCGATTCGGACGTGGCTCGCCGCGACCCGGGTCAGGATCGCGCCCGGCAGAGGAGCGTCCCGGTAGACGGGCTCGCCGGTCGTCACCGCCGCCAGCGCCCGCGTCGTCGGAACTCCCAGCGCGTGCATCGCCTCGCTGACGAGATATTCGCGCAGCACCGGGCCGAGCGCGGCGCGCCCGTCGCCGCCGCGCGAGAACGGCGTCCGCCCGGCGCCCTTCAGTTGGATGTCGCGCCGCCCGCCGCCGCGGTCCAGCACCTCGCCGAGCAGGATCGCCCGCCCGTCGCCGAGCTGGGGCACGAAATTGCCGAACTGATGGCCGGCATAGGCGGTCGCGATCGGTTCGGCGCCCGCCGGCAGCACGTTGCCGGCGAAGATCGCCGCGAGCGCGTCGGGATCGAGGCCGCCGGTTTCGACGCCGAGTTCCGCGGCGAGCGTGGCGTTGAACAGGATCAGCCGCGGCTCCGCCGCCGGCGTCGGCGCGACGCGCGCAAAAAAGCGCTCCGGCATCCGCGCATAGCTGTTGGAGAAGCGCGCGATCGGGTCGGCCGTGTGGGCCGCACCGGCGGTTGCGGCCATCGCGTCAGTTCCGAGCATGAGCTGCGTCTCCCCGTCCCGATCGATCGGTCAATGACAGCGCGGCATGGCCGGGCCGATCTCCCGGCCAAGCCTCGGCGCGGAGCTCCGGAAGCGCGGGGAGGAACTCTGCGCGCCGCCTAGCCCAGCGCCACCCGATAGCTCGCCTCCGTCTTGCCCCTGATCTCCCCCTCGGTGGCGCCATCCGCCAGCTCGACCAGGGTCACGCCGCCGTTGCCATGCTTGTCGATCGTGAACACGCCGAGATCGGTGATGACGAGGTCGACGACATGGGCGCCGGTCAATGGCAGGGTGCAATGGTGGAGCAGCTTGGGGCCGTCCTTGGCGGAATGCTCCATCACCACCACGACCCGCTTCACGCCCGCGACGAGATCCATCGCGCCGCCCATGCCCTTGACCATCTTGCCGGGGATCATCCAATTGGCGAGGTCGCCGTTCTCGGCGACCTGCATCGCTCCGAGAATCGCCAGGTCGATGTGGCCGCCGCGGATCATCGCGAAGGAATCGGCGCTGGAGAAATAGCTCGTCGTCGGCAGTTCGGTGATCGTCTGCTTGCCGGCGTTGATGATGTCGGCGTCCTCCTCGCCCTCGAAAGGAAACGGCCCCATGCCGAGCATGCCGTTTTCGCTCTGCAATTGCACGGTCATGCCCTCGGGGATGTAGTTGGCGACCAGCGTCGGGATGCCGATGCCCAGATTGACGTAGAAACCGTCGCGCATTTCCCTCGCGGCGCGCGCCGCCATCTGCTCACGGGTCCAGGCCATTGCGGGTTCCTCGAAGGGTTCAGGCGGCGACGCGTTTGCGCGTCGTGCGATGCTCGATCGGCTTGACGTCGACGGGGACATGGACGATGCGCTGGACGAATACGCCCGGGGTGATGACGTGATCTGGGTCGATCGACCCGGGCTCGACGAGATGCTCGACCTCGGCGATGGTCAGCTTGGCCGCGGTCGCCATGTTCGGGTTGAAGTTGCGCGCCGTCTTGCGGTAGACGAGATTGCCCTCGGTGTCGGCCTTCCAGGCGTGGACCAGCGCGATGTCGGCGAACAGGCCGCGCTCCATCACATAGTCCTCGCCGTCGAACGTCCGCACTTCCTTGCCCTCGGCGATGATCGTGCCGACGCCGGTCCTGGTGAAGAAAGCGGGGATGCCGGCGCCTCCCGCGCGGATGCGTTCGGCGAGCGTGCCCTGGGGATTGAATTCGAGCTCGAGCTCGCCGGCGAGGTACTGCTTGGCGAACAGCTTGTTCTCGCCGACGTAGGACGAGATCATCTTGCGGATCTGGCGGGTCTCGAGCAGGATGCCGAGGCCGCCGCCGTCGACGCCCGCATTGTTGGAGATGACCGTCAGATCCTTGGCGCCGGATTTGCGGATCGCGGCGATCAGCGTGTCGGCGACCCCGCAGATGCCGAAGCCGCCCGACATGATCGTCATGCCGTCCCTGATGACCCCGGCGAGCGCGGCCTCGGCGTCCTTGTAGACTTTGCTCATTTCGTTTCCCCGCAGACGTGAAGCGACCCTATCCGACGGCAAGCCCGAGCAAGGCGCGCGCCTCGGCCGGCGTGGCGGGCCGGGCGTCGCGCCGGGCGCAGAGGCCGGCGGCGACCGCGACGAGTTCCGCATTACCCGAGGCGAGGCGATCCTTGCCGATCCGGATATTGTCTTCGAGCCCGGTGCGCAAGCCGTCGCCGCCGCGCGCCAGCACCCACTCGATCACCGTGCTCTGCCAGCGTCCGATTCCGGCCGCGGTCCAGGTCGCCTTCGGCAGCACGCGCCGGGTTTCGGCGAGCAGGATGTCGAGCAGCGGCTCTTCGCAAGGCATGGCGTTGGCGACCCCGAGCACGAATTGCACGTGCGGATTTTCGCGCATCAGGCCGCGCTCGACGAGGCGGCGCGCGCCGTGGATGTGCGAGAGGTCGAAAATCTCGATTTCCGGGGCGATCCCGTAGTCGCGCATCTTCGTGGCGAGATCGTCGACGAGGGCGGGCGCGTTCTCATAGACGATCGAGGGAAAGTTCACCGATCC
>JBEKZS010000126.1:0-13162 GCA_049509635.1 Roseiarcus sp. | reverse complement strand
GAAGCCGCCGCTGACCGGCTGCCGGCCGTAGACGACGATCGGCAATTTCGCGAAGCGCGCCGGGCGCCGCATCGGACCGATCGTGATGATCTTCGGCCCGCCGCTCGGCTCCGCCCAGGCCGAAGCGTCGCCGGCCTGGCCGTACGGGATGCCGGCCATCGCGAAGCTCGGACCCTGTCCGAACATCGCGGGCGCGCCTGTTGCGCCGCCGGGCGGCTCGGAAAGGGTGTCGCCGGCCGGCCCGGAAAGGGTGTCGCCGCCGTAACCCGAATCCAAGAAGCCGCCGTATAATCGACGGTCGCGGCGATATGCCGCATGACGGAGGCGGCCCTCGCCCCCGCCGAATTCGGGGAGGCGGCCGTACGCCCGATGGAGGCCGCCGGCCTGATCGCGGGTTACGATGGTGGCGGCCGCGGCCGGCGCGGCGATGACGACGAGGGTCAGCAGGATCGCCGCCGTGCGGCCGGGGGACGAGGCTTTCATCGCAACTCCTTCGATGAGGCGGCCTCCTCGCATGCACGATAGCGCGTCGGGGATCCCGTGCGCAAGCGCGCGCTGCCGGAGCGTCGGGCCTCGGCGTCCGCGAGGCGGGCGGGAGCGGCGGGATGACGCCCGTCGACCGGCGTGGCGGCGTGACGCGGCGCGCGCTAGCATCGGGCCGACGCATCGGCGCGTCGGGGGTTCAGCCATGCCTGGCCGCTGCTTCTCGTTCCTTCTCGTCGCGCTGCTGGCCCTGGCGGCCCGCGCCGGCGCCGAAACGCTGCCGCTGCCGCCGAACCTGACCGATCTCAGCTCCGAGCAGGGCGAGCGTTATTTTCTCGAGAGCGACGCCCTCGCCGGCTATTTCCCGATCGCCGCCAATTTCGTCACCCAGAAGACCCAGGCCTATTGCGGCGTGGCGAGCATCGTCATGGTGCTCAACGCGCTCGGCGCGCCGGCGCCGACGACGCCGGAATATCAGCCGTACCACACTTTCACCCAGGACAATCTGCTCGACGCGCGCACGGACGTCGTCCTGCCGCGCGAAATCCTCGCCCGCCAGGGCATGACGCTCGACCAGCTCGGCGCGTTGCTCGGACTGCAGGGCGTGAAGGTCGAGGTCCATCACGCCGGCGACGACGGCCTCGAAGCCTTCCGCGCCGCCGCGCGCGCCGCGCTCGCCGCGCGCGACCATTTCGTCATCGTCAACTATCTGCGCCTGGCGATCGGGCAGCAGATAGGCGGCCACATCTCGCCGCTCGCGGCCTATGATTCCAGGGCCGATCGCTTCCTCATCCTCGACGTCGCGCGCTACAAATACCCGCCGGTCTGGGTCGCGGCGGCCGATCTGTGGGCGGCGATGGACACCCTCGACCCCGTCAGCGAGGGGAAGACGCGCGGCTGGGTTCTGGTCGCCAGGGGCGACGCGGCGCAATAGGCGCCAAAGCTACTCGATCAGCTGGGTCGCGTCGGGATCGCCGGGATTGCAGGCGACCGGCAGGATGTCGCCCTGGCGCGGAAACGCGGCGCTGGGAACGGCGGCGTCGATCGTCGCCGCGAATGGCTGCGCGGCGCCGGGCGCGGTCACCGCGAGGCTGAGCTCGGCGACCGGATCGCCGTCGATCCGCTCGCCGGTGTCGCGGACCAGCAGCGCGGTCGCGGTGCAGCGCAGGCCGTCGACGCCCTCGACGAACGAGGCCCCGTCGACCGAACCGTTGCAGCCCATCAGGGCCAGAGCCGCGCCGAAAATCCAGAAGTGACGCATGGAAGCATTTCCCCTGCCGGCGCCGGCGGAAGGCGCTGCGCGGCGGAAACGCCCGAAGCCGTCGCCGGTTGCCGCGCGCTCCGTCGGCACTGGCGCCGGGCGATCGGGGAGGGATTACGGGATGCGCCGCCACGGGCGGGCGATGCGCGGCCGGCCGGCGGCTATGGAATCGCGTCGGGGCGCGCGGCTGACCGGTCGGGGATTTGGCGGGGAGGGGCGCGCTTGATCGCCAAGGGCGCGGCGACGGGGAGGGAATGCCGTTCTGCGCCGGCTCGGACGGGCGGGGAGGCCGCGTCTCCTGCTCCCGGTCTCGTCTGCTTGTTCTCGCCGGCGGAGCAGAGCCCGCCAGCGAGGCTGTTGAGGTCGTTCAGACGGCCTTGAGGTTGGTCGCGGACGACTTGCCCGTCCGCTTGTCGGCGGTCTCATCGAAGCTGATCTTCTGACCTTCGTTCAGGCTGCGCAAGCCCGCCTGTTCGACGGCGCTGATGTGGACGAACACGTCCTTGCCGCCATTGTCCGGCTGAATAAAGCCATAGCCTTTTTCGCCGTTAAACCACTTCACAGTTCCGGTAGCCATAGTAATTCCTTGACGTCAGCATAGAGCGTGGCCCGCGCATGCGGGCCGGTTTAATCGCGTTTGATTGAGGTCTTGAGCTGGGCCGCCAAGGCGGCGCGGCAAAGTCTTCTGCCTAAACGTGATCCGCCCTATTAGCGCATGCCGCGATAAAAGTCCATGATCGCGCGCCGGAACTTTGTGACGCCGGGCGCGAGCCCCGCCGCGCGACGCGACAATCTGTCGTAGCCCCGAACCGCGCGGCGCATGAAACCTTCGCGCGCGCGCGGCGTTAGCCCATTGATGGGCGCATTCCATCCGCAGGAGGCCGTCATGCCGCGCGCGTTCGCTCGAAGCCTTTGCATCCTCGGTTTCTTCGTCGCGCTCGCCGCGCCCGCCGCCCGCGCCGAAGGTCCGGCGGGCGCACCCCCGGCGCGGGCGCTGATCGAGCGCCAGCTCGACGCCTTCGCCCATGACGACGCCGAGGCGGCCTATGCGCTCGCCGCGCCAGGTCTGAAGAAGGTGTTCACCGATCCCGACAATTTCATCGCGATGGTGCGCGCCAGCTACGCGCCGGTCTATCGCCACCAGAGCGTCGAGTTCGGCCAGATGGAGATCGACGGCGACAATGTCTCGCAGGTGCTGACCATCGTCGACGGCGACAATGTCGTCTGGAAGGCGCTCTACAAGCTCGCGCGCCAGCCGGACGGCCAGTGGCTCATCAACGGCTGCCTGCTGATCAAGTCGACCGACATTTCGACCTGACGGCGGAAAATGCCGTTTTGCTTGACTTGTTGCGCCGCATCATTCATGAAGGGGCCACCACTTCAATGTGGTCGATGCGCGCCGGCTGCGTGAAGGATGTCTTCGTCCTCCTGTCGAGCGCCTGTTAGTACGCCGCTCGACTGCCCGGACACGCAGGGCGTCAATCCCACCCCATCCCATGCCGCGCCGCCGGATTGCTCCGGCGTTCCGCGCGGCTGCTTGAAAGAAACATCAATTGGAAAATTTCAACGGCTTCGGCCTCGCCGCGCCGCTCGTCAGCGCTGTGACCAAAATGGGCTATAGCAAGCCGACCCCGATCCAGGCGCAGGCGATTCCCGCGCTGATGGCCGGCCGCGATCTCATCGGCATCGCCCAAACCGGAACCGGCAAGACCGCCGCTTTCGCGCTGCCGATCCTCAACCATCTCCTCGCCAACCCGCGGCCGGCGCCGCGCGGCGGCGCCCGCGTGCTCGTCCTCAGTCCGACGCGCGAGCTCGCCAGCCAGATCGCCCAGAGCTTCCGCGATCTCAGCGCGGGCCTGCCGTTCGCGATCACGGTCGTGTTCGGCGGCGTGCCGCACGGCGCCCAGATCAAGGCGCTCGCCAAGGGGCTCGACGTGCTCGTCGCCACCCCCGGCCGGCTCGTCGACCATATGGACTCGCGCGTCGCCCAGTTGCGCGACACCGAATTCTTCGTGCTCGACGAGGTCGACCAGATGCTCGACCTCGGCTTCGTCAAGTCGATCCGCCGCATCGTCCGCGATCTCCCGAAGAAGCGCCAGAACCTGTTCTTCTCCGCCACCATGCCGACCGAGATCCGCAAGCTCGCCGGCGAATTGCTGAACGACCCGCTCGAGGTCGCGGTGACGCCGATCGCCAAGACCGCCGACCGCGTCGAGCAGAAGGTCATCTTCGTCGACGGCCCGCGCAAGCGCGACATGCTGGTCGAACTGTTCAAGGACGAGGCGCTTTCGCGGGTGATCGTGTTCACCCGCACCAAGCGCGGCGCGGACCGAGTCTCGCAGACGCTCGACGAGGCGGGGATCAGCGCGCTCGCGATCCATGGCAACAAGAGCCAGGGCCAGCGCGAACGCTCGCTCGCCGCCTTCCGCGGCGGCAAGGCGCGCGCGATGGTCGCCACCGACATCGCCGCCCGCGGCATCGACATCGACGGCGTCACCCATGTCGTCAACTTCGAACTGCCCGACGTCGCCGAGGCCTATGTCCACCGGATCGGCCGCACCGCGCGCGCCGGCCATGAGGGCAATGCGATCTCGCTGTGCGACGGCACGGAGCGCGACCTCCTGCGCGCGATCGAACGGCTGACCCGGCTGCGGATCTTCACCGTGGACCGTCGCGGGCTCGGCGGGCCGCCGCCGGCTCCGGTCGTCCGCAAGGCGACCGTCACCGCCTCGCCCGAGCGCGCCCACGCCCCGCACAACGATCCGCGCCGGGCCGCCAACGGCCGCACCGGGCAGCCGCATCGCGCGCGCCAGGGCCAGCGCGCGCGCCCGGCCTTCCGCGCCGGCGCCGCGCCCGCGCGCTGACGCCGCCGGGGCGCGACACTCCCGGTCGCCGAGCTCGACCGGGGCCACGAACCCGCATCCCGCGTCGCCGTCGCCTGGGGCCGACGGCGCCGAAGGTTGCGTCCGGCGGTCCGGACCCGATCGGGAAAAGCGGTCAAGGCGTCGAAATCCCTCGCCCGCGACGCGGAGATTGGACGTTCACCCCATTCGGTAGTCGATCACCGAGCGGATCGACTCGCCCGCACGCATGAGGTCGAACGCGGTGTTGATCTCGGCGAGCGGCATCGTGTGGGTGATCAACGGGTCGATCGCAATTTTGCCCTCCATGTACCAGTCGACGATTTTCGGCACGTCGGTGCGCCCTCGGGCGCCGCCGAAGGCGGTGCCCTTCCAGCTGCGGCCGGTGACCAGTTGGAACGGCCGGGTCGCGATTTCCTGGCCGGCGGCGGCGACCCCGACGATCACGCTCATGCCCCAGCCGCGATGGCAGCATTCGAGCGCCTGGCGCATCGTATGGACGTTGCCGATGCATTCGAACGAGAAGTCGGCCCCGCCGCCGGTCAGATCGACCAGCGCGGCCACCAGCCGGTCGCGGCCGATTTCATCGGGGTTGACGAAATGGGTCATCCCGAACCGCCGGCCGATGACCTCGCGCGCCGGGTTGAGATCGACGCCGACGATTCTGTCGGCGCCGACCATGCGCGCGCCCTGGATGACGTTGAGGCCGATGCCGCCCAGGCCGAACACGACGACATTGGCGCCCGGCCAGACCTTCGCCGTCCAGATCACGGCGCCGATCCCGGTGGTGACGCCGCAGCCGATGTAGCAGATCTTGTCGAACGGCGCGTCGGCGCGCACCTTGGCGAGCGCGATCTCGGGCAGCACGCTGAAATTGGCGAAGGTCGAGCAGCCCATGTAGTGGAACAGCGGCTCGGGGCCGGTTTCGTCGCAGGAGAAGCGGCTCGTCCCGTCGGGCATCACGCCCTTGCCCTGGGTCGCGCGGATCGCGGTGCAGAGATTGGAGCGCTGGGAGAGGCAGGTCTTGCACTGCCGGCATTCCGGCGTGTAGAGCGGAATCACGTGGTCGCCGACCTTCAGGCTCGTCACCCCGGCGCCGAGCTCGCGGACGACGCCGGCGCCCTCGTGGCCGAGGATCGAGGGGAACAGCCCCTCGGAATCCGCGCCCGACAGCGTGTAGGCGTCGGTGTGGCACACGCCGGTCGCCATCACCTCGACGAGAACCTCGCCCGCGCGCGGCGCCGCGACCTCGATCGTCTCGACGGTCAGCGGCTCGCCCGCCGCCCAGGCTATCGCCGCGCGCGTCTTCATCGAAGGCTCCCTCGGTTTCGACGACATCCAGGCGTTTCTATCCGATGAATCGGCCGCCGCGGCAATGGTTCGGCAGGGCGCTCACGCGCCGCTTGTCTCGATCCCGCCGGCCTGCGATCATCGAGGGGAACCGGGCTGATCGGCGCAATGACGGACGCTTCGAAATCTGGCGCGACTTCGTGGCTCTACGACCCCAGGCTGCGCGGCTGGGCCTATCAGGCGGTGATGGTCGGCGTGCTGGTCGCGCTGGTCTGGTCGGTCAGCCGCAACGCCTATGTCAACATGGCCGCGCGCGGCATTCCCATGGGCTTCGGCTTCTGGGACCAGACCGCGGGCTTCGCCATCAACCAGTCGCTGATTCCCTACAGCTCGCTGTCGACCTACGGGCGCGCGTTCTGGGTCGGCCTGCTCAACACCGCGCTGGTCGCCGCGGTCGGCGTCGCCCTGGCGACCCCGCTCGGCTTTGCGATCGGGGTCGCGCGGCTCTCGCCCAACTGGCTCGTTGCGCGGATCGCGCTCGTCTACGTCGAGATCATGCGCAACACGCCGCTGCTGTTGCAGCTGCTGTTCTGGTACAACGCCGTCCTGAAGACGCTGCCGGAACCGAGGAATTCGATCGCGCTCGGCGGAATCGTGTTCCTCAACGATCGCGGGCTCTACCCGCCGCGCCCCGTCCTCGGCGCCAACTTTCCCTGGCTGGTCGGCGCGCTCGCGCTCGGCGTCGCCGTCGCGCTGGCGTTCCGCGGCTGGGCGCGGCGGCGCCAGGCGCTGACCGGCGCGCAGGCGCCGGTCGGCACGGTCGCCGTCCTGCTGTGCCTGGGCCTGCCGTGCCTGGCCTGGTTCGCGGCGGGCGAACCGCTCGCCTTCGAGCCCGCGCGCCAGGGCAAGTTCAATCTCAGCGGCGGCCTGCAGATCGTCCCCGAACTCGCCGCGCTGATCTTCGGGCTCGTCACCTACACCGCCGCCTTCATCGCCGAGATCGTCCGGGCGGGCGTGCGGGCGGTGCCGAAGGGCCAGAGCGAGGCGGCGGGCGCGCTCGGCCTCCACGCGGGGCTCGCGATGAAGCTCGTCGTCATCCCGCAGGCGATGCGCCTCGTCACCCCGCCGCTGACGAGCCAGTATCTCAACATCGTCAAGAACTCCTCGCTCGCCGTGTTCATCGGCTATCCCGACCTCGTCCAGGTGTTCGCCGGCACGGTGCTCAACCAGACCCAGGCCGCCGTCCAGGTGATGGCGATCACCATGGGCGTCTATCTCACGATCTCGCTCGCCGTCGCGCTGCTGCTCAACGTGTTCAACGCGCGCCACGCGCTGCGGGAGCGCTGAGCATGCCCGCCGGGGCAGGGGACGCGCGGGCCTATCTGCGCACGGCCCCCGAGCCGGCGCTCCCGGCGCCGATTTTCGCGGCGGGCCCGCTCGCCTGGCTGCGCGCCAACCTGTTTTCGGGCTGGGTGTCGAGCGCGCTGACGCTGGCGACGCTGGCGCTGTGCCTGTGGCTGATCCCGCCGCTGATCGCCTGGGCGACGATCGACGCGGTCTGGTCGGCGCCCGACGGCGCGCTGTGCCGCGCCCACCAGAACGGCGCCTGCTGGGCGTTCATCGCCCAGAAGATGGACTATTTCCGCTACGGCTCCTATCCGCAGGGCGAACGCTGGCGCGTCGACCTCACCGAGATCGTCGGCGGCGGGCTGATCGTCTGGCTGCTGTGGCCGCGCGCGCCGCGGCGCGGCCTGGGCGCCGCGCTGTTCTTCGTCGCCTTCCCGATCCTTTCCCTCATCCTCCTGCGCGGCTCCGACTGGTTCGGCCTGCCCATCGTCGACACCGTCTTGTGGGGCGGCATGTTCGTCTCGCTGCTGACCGCCCTCGTCGGCATCGTGTTCTCGCTGCCGCTCGGCGTGCTGCTCGCGCTCGGGCGGCGCTCGACCCTCCCCGCGGTCCGGCTCGCCAGCGTCATCTACATCGAGTTCGTGCGCGGCGTGCCGTTCATCACCGTGCTGTTCATGGCCAATTTCATGCTGCCGCTGTTCCTGCCCGAGGGCTGGGCGCCCGACCGCTTGCTGCGCCCGCTGGTCGGCACCGCGCTGTTCGCCGCGGCCTATATGGCCGAAGAGGTCCGCGGCGGCCTGCAGTCGATCGGCAAGGGCCAGTTCGAGGGGGCGATGGCGCTTGGCCTCAACTACTGGCGGATGACCGGGCTCGTCGTCCTGCCGCAGGCGCTGACCCTCGTCATCCCGGGAATCGTCAACAATTTTATCGGCCTGTTCAAGGACACGACGCTGGTGTCGATCGTCGGGCTGCTCGATTTCCTCGCCACCGTCGAGAACGCCTTCAAGGACACGGTCTGGGTCGGGCCGACCATCGCGCCGACCGGCTACGCCTTCGCCGCGCTGTTCTATTTTGTGTTCTGCTTCGCGATGTCGCGCTACCAGGCCTATATGGAGCGGCGGCTCGGAAAGGGACGACAGCGATGACGCTCGCCTACGACGACGCCGGGAGACCGGCCGCTTCCGCGGCATCCGGCCCCGCCATTGCGATGGCGGGGGTGCACAAATGGTACGGCGCGTTCCACGTGCTGCGCAACATCAATCTCGAGGTCGGGCGCGGCGAGCGAATCGTGGTCTGCGGGCCCTCCGGCTCCGGCAAGTCGACGCTGATCCGCTGCGTCAACCGGCTGGAGGAGCACCAGCGCGGCACGATCACGGTCGATGGGGTTGAGCTCACCGCGGATCTCAAGCGGATCGACGCGATCCGCCGCGAAGTCGGCATGGTGTTCCAGCAGTTCAACCTGTTCCCGCATCTGACGATCCTGGAGAATTGCACGCTGGCGCCGATCTGGGTGCGCAAAATGCCGCGGCGCGACGCCGAGGCGCTCGCCATGCGGCTGCTGACGCGGGTGAAGATTCCCGAACAGGCCGGCAAATATCCCGGCCAGCTTTCGGGGGGCCAGCAGCAGCGGGTGGCGATCGCGCGCGCGCTGTGCATGAACCCGAAAATCATGCTGTTCGACGAGCCGACCTCGGCGCTGGACCCCGAAATGGTCAAGGAGGTGCTCGACACCATGACCGCCCTGGCGCAGGACGGCATGACGATGATCGTGGTCACCCACGAGATGGGCTTTGCCCGCGAGGTCGCCGACCGCGTCGTGTTCATGGACAATGGCGAGATCGTCGAGATCAACCCGCCGGGTGAATTCTTCGCCCGGCCGCGCCATGAGCGCACCAAGCTGTTCCTCAGCCAGATCCTTCACTGAGGCGTGAAAGCCGCTATCCGCGCTCCACCCGCTTCCAGCCGTCCATTCCGAGCCGCTCCTGCGGCAGGTAGCGGCCCTTGTAGGCCATCTTCTTGGAGCCCTCGACCCAATAGCCCAGATACAGATGGGGCAGCCGCAGCCGGCGCGCCTTGTCGATATGGTCGAGGATCATGAAGGCGCCGAGCGAGCGGCGCTCCTCGTCGGGGTCGAAAAACGAATAGACCATCGACAGCCCGTCGGCGAGCTGGTCGGTGAGGCAGGCGCCGTAGAGTCGGCCCTGACCGCGATGGGTGATGAAATGGTCGGGCCCCTTGCGGCGATATTCGACGATCCGCGATTCGATATGGCTGTCCTCGACCATCATGGAATAGTCGAGCACCGACATGTCCGCCATCCCGCCGTCGGGATGGCGGTGGTCGAGATAGGCGCGGAACAGCGAATATTGCTCGGCGCTCGGCTTGGCCGGACCGCTGGCGCCGATGAGGTCGCCGTTGCGGCGGGCGATCCGGCGCAGGTTGGCGCTGGGGGTGAAATCGTCGACCAGCACCCGCACCGAAACGCAGGCGCGGCACTGTTCGCACGCCGGGCGGTAGGCGATCGTCTGCGACCGGCGGAATCCGGTCTGGGTCAGCATGTCGTTGAGCGCGGTCGCCCGGCGGCCGACCAAATGGGTGAACACCTTGCGCTCCTCCATGCCCGGCAGGTAGGGGCACGGCGAAGGCGCGGTCAGGTAGAATTGCGGGGCGTCGCGCGGCTCTTTTGTCACGCTCTCGCACTCCATGCCTCAGCTTCGAATCGCAAAGCTAGAACGGAATGCGTCGAACGGGAATGGCCTGACCCGGATTCTTCGCAGAATAAGTGCGCGATCAATGCCGGCGCACGACGACTACCCCGGCCAGAATGTCGTGCAGGCAGCGCTTTTCGGCATCGGCGAGCGAAACCAGGAACACCGGCGGCAGCATCCAGCTGAGGTAGAACATCAGCGCCTGGGCGGCCGCGTTGATGAACGGCACGCGGGCGCCCGACTCGCTCATCCGCATCTCGAGGTCCATCACCCGCATGCCGGGCGTCGCCATGCCCGGGCCCGACACGGTCAGGCCGTTGTAGAAGAACGCGACCAGCGGATAGATCGGCGGCAGAAGAAACAGGGAAAGGCCGAAGGTGACGACGACCAGGACCGTCCATACGAATGCCGCCAGGATCGAAACCACGACGATATCGACCCCGAACGCAGCAATCCGCCGGGTCCTGACCCCGGCCAGCGCATCGGTGCGGACCGGAATCGTCGCCGCGGCGGCGTCGACGCCATAAAAGTTCGACATGGAAGCTCTCCTTGCGGAACCCCTGGCCCAGCGCAGATCGATGTGGGGCGCGGCGGCGCCAATTCAAGGGCCGGGCGCCGCCGCTATTGGCGTGGCGCGCCGGCGCCGACGCCGAGAAACCCGCCCGGACGCAGGACGAGCACGATCGCCAGCAGCGCGTAGACGGCGACGTCGCGATAATCGATCGGCAGGAAGGCCGACCAGCCCGCCTCGAACGCGCCGATGGCGAGGCCGCCCAGAAAGGCGCCGGGAATCGAGCCGATGCCCCCCAGGATGGCCGCGATCAGCGCCTTCAGCCCGAGGGTCGTCGAGGCGCCATAGCCGACGCCCCCGTAATAGACCGTCATGACGAAGCCGGAAAGGCCGGCGAAGCCGCTCGCCAGCGCGAAGGTCTTGGCGAAGATCGCGCGCGGATCGACGCCGAACATTTCGGCAGCGATGGGATCGTCGGCATAGGCGCGCCACTGGCGGCCGAACCCCGTCCATCGCATGATCGCGAGCAGGCCGAGGGCGGCGGCGAGCGCGAAGCCGCCGACCAGGAAGGCGATCGGCGTCGCGGCGGCGACGAAGTCGCCGGCGCGCAGCAGCGCGAACGGCTCGTTGAGGATCGGGCTCACCCAATGGATGCGCGCGCCCTGGCTGATCCGCAGGAATTCCTGCAGGAACAGCGAGAGTCCGACGGTCGCGACCAGGGCCTGCTGGCCGCTCGCCCGATGCAGCGGCGCGAAGACCAGCCGGCCGGAGGCGACGCCGAGCCCGGCGGCGGTCCAGGCCGCGAGCCCCAGCGCGACGGCGAGCGTCGCCGCCGGCGCAAAGCCGGCCGCCAGGATGACGCCGAACGCGGCGGCGTAGCCGCCGGCGGCGGCGAGCTCGCCGAAGGCGAGATTGATGCGCCCGACGAGACCGTAGACGAGCGAATAGGCCGCGGCGAGCAGGGCGTAGATCGCGGCGAGCGGCAGGCCGTTGACCGCCTGCTGGACGGCGTAGGTCGCCGGCAGCGGCGCGCTCCAGACCATTTCGGCGCGCGCCAGCGGCTGCGGATCGGCGGCGCGCCCCTCCGGGGTCGCCAGCCAGAAGCGGATCAGCGTCGCCAGCCGATAGGCGTCGAGCGGGCCGCGGTCGGTCTGGATCGCGATGAGGTCCTGGGATTTCCTCGGCCGGCCGGGCTCGCGGAACCGACATTCGGCGAAATGGGCGATTTGCGCGGCGCCGGGCGCGGTGGCGGCGTAGTCGACACGCAGGCCGCGTCCGTCCTCGAACGGGCTCTGGCGCAGGATGCGGATCGTCGCATCGGGATCCTCGATCGCTGGCAGCGCCATCCGGCACAGCCGCGCCTGATCGGTCTCGATGAGCGTCGCGCAGCCCGCGAGGAGGGCGGCGGCGGCGAGGAACGACAGGCGGCGAGGCACGCGGCGAGCATGGCCCAAGGCGGGCGGCGGGGAAAGCCGGGGCGCGCGCGCGAGATCGATCAAGCGCGCCGGATCCCGGCGCTGTGACGGCGCTGCTTGGCGCGATTGCCGCAGACCTCCATTTCGCACCAGCGGCGGCTCCGGTTCTTGCTGGTGTCGAAAAACAGCCAGCCGCAGCGGTCGCCCTGGCATTGCTTGACGCGCGAAAGGTCGCCCTGGGTCAGGGTGGCGAGCGCGGACAGCGCGATCGGCCCGAGCACGGATTCGATCGCGCTCTCCGAAGGGGACCAGGACCAGACGTAACGCCCCTCGAAAGGCGCGAGCCTGGCGCAGGCGAGGCAGGCGGCGTGGGTGCGCGCGATCGCCTCGACCGCCGTGTCCGGCGCCGGCGCGCCGGCCGCGATCGCGGCGCCGGCTGCATAGACGCTCTCGCGCAGGTCGAGCGCGCGCGCGAGCATGTTCGCCGCCAGGACCGGGTCCGCCGCCGCCGCCCGGCGCAGCCATTCGCCGTCCGCCGGCCCCAGGGCGCGCGCGTGGCGCGCCCATTCGACGACGTTTTCCGCCGAGCGGAGGTGGTCCTGTCGGGAAGGCGAGCCGCGCGCGGAGGCGGTGTTGGCGAAGTCGAGGGCGAGTTCCCCCCCGACGAGCGCGAGGGAACCGGCGCGCGATTCGGACGGTACGGCTTTAACCATCAAATGGCACTTTACAGGTTATGGTGGCAAGGCTAGCTTGCGGAGCCTACCGCTCATCGCGCTTTAGGAGGTTAGCATGAGGTCAGCAATTCTCAAGGCTGCGGTCGCCGCCCTCGGCTTGGCGCTCGCCCAGGCCGGCGCCGCGGCGCAGGTCAAGCTGGGCGTCGCCGGTCCGATCACCGGCGCCAACGCCTCATTCGGCGCGCAATTGACGACCGGCGTCGCCCAGGCGGTCGCCGACCTCAATGCGAAGGGCGGCATTCTCGGCCAGAAGATCGAAGTGGAGACCGGCGACGACGTCTCCGATCCCAAGCAGGGCGTCTCGGTCGCCAACAAATTCGTCGGCGACGGCGTCAAATTCGTCATCGGCCACTTCAATTCCGGCGTCACGATCCCGGCCTCGGAAGTCTACGCCGATAATGGCGTCCTGTTCATCACCCCGTCGGCGACCAATCCGAAGGTCACCGACCGCAAGCTCTGGGACGCGTTCCGCACCTGCGGCCGCGACGACCAGCAGGGCAAGCTGTGGGCCGAACTCGCGCTCGGCGAGCTCAAGGACAAGAAGATCGCGAT
>JBEKZS010000125.1:0-13314 GCA_049509635.1 Roseiarcus sp. | reverse complement strand
GGCGACGGCGCGGCGTCGCGCGTGGTTTTTCCGCGGCGGGGGCGATCTTTCCCGGCGTTTCTCCGCTTCCCCGCCGGCCGGCGATCGCCCGGGCCGGCGCGTCGAGGCGGCCGCGCGGGACGCCGATTCGGCGCTTTTCGCGAGCCGGCGCCGGCGCGCGGCCCCTGCCGCGGAGATCGGGTCAGTCTGGGGCAAGCCGGCCGTGGTTGATGGCGCCGTCGCGAATTTTCGATGGCGAAGCCATGACGGTGATGAACACGGCGGTCTCGGGCATGCTCGGCCAGAACAACTGGCTCTCGACGATCGCCCAGAACGTCGCCAATGCCGGGACCACGGGCTACAAGGACGCCGAGACGCAGTTCGCCTCGCTGGTCGACAATGTCGGCAGCCTCGGCGCCGTCGCCGGCATGGGCGTCAGCACGAGTTCGCTCACCCTGGCCGCGCTGCAAGGCTCGATCTCCGCGACGGCGGTTCCGACCAATCTGGCGATTCAGGGCGCCGGCTTTTTCGTCGTTTCGAATGGTTCCGACCAGACCTATCTCACCCGCGCCGGTTCGTTCGTGCCCGACGCCTCGGGCAATCTCGTCAACGCCGCGGGCTATTCCCTGATGGCGGCGCCGGTCCAGAACGGCGTTCCCCCCGCGGGCGCCGGCTCGCTCGGAGCCTTGCAGACGGTCAACGTCGATCAGGCGCGGACCTATGTCGCGCCAACCACCGCGGGCGCGCTCGCGGTCAATCTTCCCTCGACCGCGAGCATCGTCCCCGCAGCGTCGACCCCGGCCGGAGGCGGATCCACCACGACCGCACGGACCTCGCTGATCGCCTATGACAGCGCGGGCGCCAAGGTCACGCTCGACCTCTGCATGACCCGGGTCGCCGACGCGACGCCGGGGACGCCGACCTGGGAGGTCGACGTCTACGACGCGGCGAAAGCCTCGCCCGGCGGCGGGCCGCCCTATTCGGCGCCCGCGCTCGCCTCGCAGACGCTCGCCTTCGATCCCACCACCGGCAAGACGGCCGGTCCCGCCTCGCTGAGCGTCGCGATCCCCAACGGCCAGACCATGACCCTCGACATGGGCGCCTCCACGCAGCTGGCGAGCGGCTTCGCCGTCGCCGCCGCGACGACGAACGGCAGCCCCCCGACCGCGATGACCGGCGTGAACGTCAGCGCTTACGGCGCCCTGTCCTTCGTCTACGCCAATGGCGTGAGCGTTCCGGCCTATTCGATCCAGCTCGCCAATGTCGCCAGCCCGAACAGCCTGACGGCGATCGACGGCGCGATGTTCTCGCCCAATGCGCAGTCGGGAGCGCCGGAGGTCGGGACTCCGGGCTCCCTGGGGCTGGGCGCGATCCAATCCGGTTCGCTCGAGAATTCGACCGTCGACCTCGCCTCGCAGCTGACCGCGATGGTCCAGGCGCAGAGCGACTATGGGTTCAATTCCCAGGTGTTCCAGACCGGCAGCGCGATCCTCGACACCCTCGACAAGCTCTGAGCGCCGCACGGGTGGGTTTCGTCAATCGACCTCGACGACGATTCCGGACCCGCCGTTTCCAGCCTCGAAGCCATTGACGCTGGCGGTCATTCCGGCGATCTACGTCCGGCTGAGGACGACGAAGGCCGGCGGCCAGGGGAACTTTCGCGAGGGTTGGGCGAGCCCCGGGGGCCGTGGTCGCCGGCAGCGCCGGGCGAACGCCGCCGAGAATTGAAACGAGGAAGTCTTCGCATGTCTGATCCCGGGCTGTTTTCCAACGACGCCGCGCAGGGCGTTCCCGTCGTCGCGCGCTCCGCGCTCGCCAAGGCCGCCGCGGCCGGCGCCTGCGCCGTGGTCGATGTGCGCGAACCGCATGAATACGAGGCCGGCCACATTCCCGGCGCCATCAACAGGCCGCTGTCGTCGTTCGATCCGGAAGACCTGCCGAAGGGCAAGCCGATCGTGCTGGTCTGCCAGGCCGGCGGGCGTTCGCTGCGCGCGCTGCGAATCGCGCTCGCGACGGGTATCCCGGAGATCGGCCACTATCCCGGCGGCTTCGCGGGATGGCGCAGCGAGGGCGGCGACGCGGCGACCTGACGTCGCCCGCGATTTCGGTCAGGCGCGACGAAGCGGCAGAATCTCGCCCGCCACAGGCGCACTGGCTTCGAAACGCACGGTCGAGGCCTGGCGTTGGACCACGCCGAAGCGTCCGGCGAGGGTCGACGCGACATAGCGAAGTCGTGCGCGAGGCCCCGGGGCGACCGGGGCGCGCGGCGGTCGAACGCGGTGGCCTCGAAGCTGCATGCGAAAACGCCGCCCTGCGCGAGGCGCCGAGGGCGAAGGGCTGATCGCTCAATCGCGCACGGCGGCCGCCTTCACGATGACGAATACTAGTCGCCCGTCCGACCGCTGCGCGCTCGCCAGAACGTCGCCGGTCTCGCGCAAGAGATTGGGAATGTCGATCGCGGCGAGCGGATCACTGCAATTGACCCGCAGCATGTCGCCCGGCGGCAGCCTCGCGAGCGCCTTGCGCGTCTTCAGCGCCGGCAGCGGGCAGTTGAGGCCGACGAGGTCGAGCGTCGTCATCGCCATGAGTCCCACCCGATGGGCCGAGGCGGCGGGAGCCCGCCCGGGGTCGCTGGTTGCTCTCGCCGCGCGACGCCCGCCATCGCCCCGACCGGCCGCGCTCGGCGAACACGGTTGCATCGCTCCCCGGCGGCGGCAAGAGCGGATATCGCCAGAATTTGACTAATATACTGACTTTCTGAGTGAAACTCCGCTGCTTCGGCGCGCGCGGGCGCGGGTAGACCGCGCCCTTTTCGGCCTCGCCGGCAGGGGCTAAGGGTTTCGCCATGCCTGCCTCGCAGCCGGACGATTCACGGACAGCCTGCAGCTGCGCCAGCCGCCTATGCGTCGATCGCCGGCGCGCGCTCGACCGGGCGGCGGCCCGCCGCGCCCCCGCCGCGAACCGCCGAAAATGACCGATCGTCCCCCCACGCTCGGCGTAATCCTCGCTGGCGGCCTCGCCCGGCGCATGGGCGGCGGCGACAAGGGATTGCGCATGCTCGGCGGGCGCAGCCTGCTCGCGCGCACCGCCGAACGGCTGGCGCCGCAATGCGACGGCCTCATCCTCAACGCCAATGGCGATCCCGCGCGCTTCTCCGCGCTCGGCCTGCCGGTCGTCGCCGACCCGGTCGCGGGCCTGCTTGGGCCGCTCGCCGGCGTGCTCGCGGCGCTCGACTGGGCCGCCGCGCGCGCGCCGGCGACCGCCTGGGTCGCGAGCGTCCCCGGCGATTGTCCCTTCATCCCGCGCGACCTCGTCGCCCAGCTGCACGCGGCGCGCGAGGCGGCGGGCGCGCCGCTCGCGGTCGCCGCTTCGGGCGGACGGGCCCATCACGCGGCGGGCCTGTGGCCGGTCGGCGCGCGCGACGAGCTGCGACAGGCGCTGGCCGTCGAGGGGGTTCGCAAGGTCGCGGCCTGGACCGGGCGCTTCGCCTGCGCGGCCGCCGAATGGCCGATCGAACCGCGCGATCCCTTCTTCAACGTCAATACCGCGCAGGACCTCGTCGAGGCGGAACGTCTCGCCGCACCGGACGACTGAGCCTCGCGCGACGTCAGTTCAGGACGAGCCGCAGCGCGAACGCCACGAGAGCGAACGCGGCGACGCCGGCGGCGTAGAGGCCGACGAACCAGAGCAGCCGGCGCATCAGTGATAGCCGGCGTCATGGCCGACCTTGCCGCGGAACAGCCAGTAGCTGTAGCCGGTATAGGCGAGGATGATCGGCAGCAGCACGACCGCGCCGACCAGCAGGAACCATTGGCTCGCCGGCGGCGCCGCCGCCTGCCAGATCGAGATCGAGGGCGGCACCATCAGCGGATACATGCTGATGCCGAGCCCGACGAAGCACAGCCCGAACCAGCCGAGCGCGCAGAGAAACGGCGTCAGGTCGCGCTTCAGCGCGAGCCCGCGCCAGAAGCCCCAGGCGAGCAGCGCGACCAGCGCGGGCACCGGCGCGGTCAGGACGATGCCCGGCCAGCCGAACCAGCGCTCGAAGAAGCCGCCGTTGAGGAACGGCGTCCACAGGCTGACCGCCGCGATGAAGGCGAGCACGACGGCGCCGAGCGCGCTGGCGCGGCGCCGGCTGCGATCCTGGAACGCGCCCTCGGTGCGCCAGATCAGCCAGCAATCGCCGAGCAGCGCATAGCCGGCGACGACGGCGACGCCGCACAGCGCCGTGAACGGCGTCAGCCAGTCCCACCAGCCGCCCGCATAGGCGCGCCCGACCACCTTGACGCCCTGCAGGAGGCCGCCCAACGCGAGCCCCTGACACAGGGCGGCGACCGTCGAGCCCAGGGAAAACGCGAGGTCCCAGGCGCGCCGCCCCGCGCGCGAGGCGGTGCGGAACCGGAATTCGAACGCGACGCCGCGAAACACCAGCGCGAGCAGCATCGCGACGATGGCGGGATAGAGCGCGGGCATGATGATCGCATAGGCGAGCGGAAACACGGCGAACAGGCCGCCGCCGCCGAGCACGAGCCAGGTTTCGTTGCCGTCCCACATCGGGGCGACCGAATTGACCATCATGTCGCGGTCCTTCGCCGCGCGCTCGAAGACGAACAGAATGCCGACGCCGAGGTCGAATCCGTCGAGCACGACATAGGCGAGCACGGCGAAGGCGAGCAGGCCGGCCCAGACCAGGGGGAGATCGAGGGTCATCGGCTATTCTCCCGCCACGAGCGGCTGCGGTGCGCCAGTCGCCGGGCCCGGCATCAGGCCGGCGGCGTGCATCGGCGCGCCGGCCGGCGGCCCCTCCTCGCCCGGATGGGGCGGTTGGGCCATGAGGCGCAGCAGGAACGTGACGCCGGCCGCGTAGACGACGAGATAGACGACGACGAACGAGGCCAGCGAGGTCGCGACCCCAGGCAGGCCGATCGGCGACAGGCTGTCGGACGTGCGCAGCAGGCCGTAGACGGTGTAGGGCTGGCGGCCGACCTCGGTCGTGATCCAGCCGCACAGCAGCGCGACGAAGCCCGCCGGCGACATCGCGACCATCGCGCCGAGCAGCCAGCGCGTCTCGAACAGCCGGTCGCGCCAGCGCAGCCAGAGGCCGGCGCAGCCGAGCCCCGCCATCGCGAAGCCGATCGCGACCATGATGCGGAAGGTGAAGAAGATCAACGGCGAATAGGGCTGGTCGGCGCGCGGCCATTGCTTGAGGCCGGGCGTCTGGCCGTCGAGGCTGTGGGTGAGGATCAGCGCGCCCAGATAGGGGATCGCGATCTGATAGTCGGTATGCTGGGTCTTCATGTTGGGGATGCCGAACAGGATTTCGGGCGCGCCGCGCTCGGGCTCGAAATCGCCTTCCATCGCCGCGATCTTGGCCGGCTGGTGTTCGAGCGTGTTGAGCCCGTGGAGGTCGCCGATCACGATCTGCGCGGGGGCGGCGAGCGCCGCCATCCACATCGCCATCGAGAACATCGTGCGCGCGGCCCGGTTGCGCTCGTCGCGCAACAGGTGCCAGGCCCCGACCCCGCCGACGAGAAAGGCGACGCAGAGATAGGAGGCGAACACCATGTGCGGCAGGCGGACGAGGAATGACGGGTTGAATACGATCGCGAACCAGTCCTCGGGCATGAAGCGCCCGTCGGGCGCGATCGAATAGCCGGCCGGGGTCTGCATCCAGGAATTGACCGAGAGGATCCAGGTCGCCGAGATCAGGGTGCCGAGCGCGACCATCAGCGTCGCCGCGAAATGCAGCCCGCGCCCGACCCGCTTCATGCCGAACAGCATGACGCCGAGGAAGCCCGCCTCCAGGAAGAAGGCCGTCAGCACCTCGTAGCCCATCAGCGGCCCGATCACCGGCCCCGCCTTGTCGGAGAACGCGGCCCAATTGGTGCCGAACTGGTACGACATCACGAGCCCGGAGACCACGCCCATGGCGAAGCCGATCGAGAATATCTTCAGCCAGTAGTGGAACAGGTCGAGAAAGACCGGTCGGCCGGTCGCCAGCCACAGCCCCTCGAGCACCGCCAGATAGCTCGCCAGGCCGATCGACAGCGCGGGAAACACGATGTGGAAGATCACGGTGAAGGCGAATTGCGCGCGCGCGAGATGGAAGGCGTCCACCGTCACCATGATCGATTCCCCCGAGCTGCTCGGCTCCGCCGCGAGATATACTCCGGCGCGGGGAAGTTCGCGACAAGGGGCTAGGCGCGCTGCGCGAACAATTGACGCAGGCCGCTCAGCATGCCCGACTGGCCGCGGGCTTCGCCGAGCGCGATCAGGAAGTTTTCGGCCCAGCGGTCGATGTCGTGGGCGGCCAGATGGGCATACATGCGGCGCTGGCGCTCGATGCGCTCGCCCGCCGGCATGTCGAGCGCGGTCTTGATCGCCTCGGCCATGCCCTCCGGCTCGTGCGGATTGACGATGACCGCGCCGTCGAGCTCCTGCGCCGCGCCGGCGAATTGCGAGAGCACGAGCACGCCGGGGTCCTTGGCGTCCTGGGCGGCGACATATTCCTTGGCGACGAGGTTCATGCCGTCACGCAAGGGCGTGACCAGCGCCACCTGGGCGGTGCGGTAGAGGCCGGCGAGCGCGGCGCGCGTGTAGGACTTGTTGACGTAACGGATCGGCGTCCAGGCGGCGTCGCCGTGGCGTCCGTTGATCTGGCCGACGAGCGCGCTGATCTCCTGGTTCATCGCCGCGTATTCGGGCACGTCGACCCGGCTCTTGGGCGTCACTTGCAGGAAGGTCACCTTCCCCAGCCATTCCGGATACTTGTCGAGGAAATGGCCGAACGCCGTGATTCGATGCGGGATGCCTTTGGAATAGTCGAGGCGGTCGACGCCGAGGATCAGCCGCTTGCCGCCGAGACTGTCGCGCAAATCCCCCACGAGGCCCGAGCGCGCGGCGTTGCGTGCGGCGCGGGCGTAGACGGCGGTCGCGATCGAGACCGGAAACGCGGCGACCGTCACCTTGCGCCCGTCGACCTCGAACACCCCCTGCGAGCGGCGGGATTCGCTGCCCTGGATCGCGAAATAGCGGCCGAGATTGTCGGCGTCCTGGATCGTCTGGACGCCGACCAGGTCGTAGTGGCTCAGCGCGCCCATGGTCTGCCAGTGCTGCGGCAGCGTCTCCAGCAGGTCGGGCGGCGGACAGGGGATATGGAGGAAGAAGCCGATCGGGTTGAGGTGGCCGCGCGCGCGCAGCTCCCGCGCGAGCGGGAGCAGGTGGTAGTCGTGGACCCAGATCGTGTCCTCGGGCGTGATGAAGGGCGAAAGCGCGGCGGCGAAATGGGCGTTGACGCGCAGGTAGCCGTCGAGCTGGACGGCGTTGAATTCGGCGAGGTCGACGCGATAGTGCAGGATCGGCCACAGCACGCGGTTGGCGAAGCCGTTGTAATATTCCTGGAAGTCGGTCTCGGCGAGATCGAGCGTCACGTAGGTGCGCATCCGGCGCCGCGTCACCACCGGCGCCGGGACCGCGCCGTCCTTGCTGACGCGGCCGCTCCAGCCGAACCACACGCCCTCGCGCTGCTTCAGCGCGGCGTTGACGGCCACCGTCAGCCCGCCGGCCTGCCGGACGCCCTGGGAATCGGGAATGCTGACCCGATTGGAGACCAGGATCAGACGCGGCGCCATGCGTCCTCCCATTTCACCGACAGCCGCATCGCCGAATTGATGATCGCCGCCATCGAATAGGTTTGCGGGATGTTGCCCCACAGCGCGCCGGTCTCGGGATGGATGTCCTCGGAGAGAATGCCGAAGGCGTTGCGCCGATCCAGCAGGTCGGCGAACATCGCGCGCGCCTCGTCGAGGCGGCCGATCTCGGCGAGCGCGTCGATATACCAGAAATTGCAGACGAGGAAGGCGGTCTCCGGCGCGCCGAAATCGTCCTCGTTGGTGTAGCGCATGATGCGGCCGTTGCGCTTGAGTTCGCGGCCGACCGCCTCGAACGTGCCGAGGAACCGCGGATCGAGCGGCGAGAGCAGGCCGAGCTCGGGCAGCAGCAGGACGCTCGCGTCGAGGTCGTGGCCGTCGAGCGCGCCCGCCAGCGCGCCCTTGCGCTCGCACCACGCGCGCGCGAGGATCGGTTCGCGCAGACGATCGGCGTGACCGCGCCAATAGGCGGCGCGCGCTTCGATTCCGAGCCGCCGCGCGATTTCGGACAGCCGGTCGCAGGCGGCCCAGCACAGAGCGGCCGAATGGGTGTGGACGCGCTGGCGGCCGCGATATTCCCAGATGCCGGCGTCCGGGGTCAGCGCCAGCCGCAGCGCGCGCTCGCCGAGCGGTTCCAGCGCGTGGAACAGCGCCTCGTCGCCCATCCGCGGCAGGCGCTCGTCGACGAACATCTGCGTCGCGGCGAGGATCACGCTGCCGTAGACGTCGTGCTGATTCTGGATTTCGGCGAGATTGCCGACCCGCACCGGCCCGTTGCCGAGGAACCCAGCCAGATCGGGCGCGATCTCCTCGGTCAACGGATCGCCGGGGACGATCGAATGAACCGGCTTCAGCGGCGCGTCGTGATCGGCGGCGACGGTGAGGATGTAGTTGATGTAGGCTTCCATCGTCTCGGTCACGCCGAGCTTGTTGAGCGCCTGGATGACGAAATAGGAATCGCGCAGCCAGCAGAAGCGATAGTCCCAGTTGCGCCCGCTGCCCGGCGCCTCGGGAATCGAGGTCGTGTGGGCGGCGACGATGCCGCCGGTCTCCTCGAAACTGCACAGTTTCAGCGTCACCGCCGCGCGCGTGACGGCGTTCTGCCATTCGAACGGCACGGCGAGCGAGCGCACCCAGCCCGACCAATGGTCGCGCGTCCGCTCCTCGAACTCGCGCGCGGTGCTGTCGAGCGCGCTCTGAAACGGCTCGTCGGGCCCGAACACGAGGGTCAGCGGCTTGGTGAGCGGGAACGTGGTCTCGGCCGCGATGTAGGACAGCGGGGCGTCGGTGGTCAGCCGCAGCACCGGGCCCGGGCCGTGGTAGCGGATGTGGTTGGAGCCCATCGAGAACTCGCTCGTCGGCCGGCCATAGGCGTGGGTCGGGCGGACCCGGACCGCGATGCGCGGCAGTCCGGCGAGCGGGACGATCCGGCGCACGATCTGCGGCGGCCGGAACGTGCGCTCCAGATGGACGAAGCGGGGGGCAAAATCGGTGATCCGGACCCGGCCGCCGTGATCGTCCTCGAGGTCGGTCTCGACGATCGCGGTGTTGCGCACATAGCCTGACTTGACCCGGGCGAGGTCGGCGAGCACGACGTCGGCGAATCCCTTCTCCTCGTCGCCGGCGAGCAGACGCGAGAAGGCCGGGTTGGAATCGAAGCGCGGAAAGCACCACCAGACGATCCGCCCGCCGGTGTCGATCAGCGCCGCCACCCGGCAATTGCCGATCAGCGCGAGATCGAGCGGCTGCGCGCCGGCCGGCCGTTCGAGTCGCTTCGACGAAGGAGTCAACCCGTGACCTTTCCCAACCAGGCGCGGACTCCCGCCGGCTCCGAGAACGAACCCGTCAGCCCGGCCATTTCGAAGCCGACCGAGAATGCGATCCCGCCCATCTCCAGAACGGCCTCGAACCCCGGACCATCCATCCGGTCGTCGGCGATGAACACGGGCCGCCGCCCCGCGAACGGCGCCCGCCCCATGAACCGCCGGATCGCCGCCCCCTTGTCGAACCCGGGCAGCTTGATCTCGAAGACGAGGTTGCCCGGAATCACTTCGAGGTCCAGCTGCCCGAAACGTCTGCGTAAACGCTCGAGCTCGGCGAAAAGTTCCGCCTCGATCGGGCCCGCGAGTTTGTAGTGGACGGCGAAGCTGACGCCCTTGTTCTCGGCGAAAGCGCCGGGAAAGCGGGCGAGCGCTCGCGCCAGATCGTCCCACGCGCCGTCCGGCAGCCGCGCCGTGGTCAGCGACCTGGTCGGCCCCTCCGGAGCGTAGCGGATCTCGGCGCCGTGCACGCCGCTCGCGCGCAGCCGCAGCGGTGCGAACAGTTCGTCGAGCGCCGCGATCGGGCGGCCGCTGACGAGGGCGAGCGCGCCGCCGAGCCGGCGATCGGCCTGGGCCAGTTCGTCGAGCAGCGCGCGTGCGACGACGACCGCCCCGGGCGTCGGCGCGAGGTCGATCAGCGTGCCGTCGACGTCGAGAAAAAGGCAGATGGAATCAGCCTTTGGCGCGGGCGGTTCCGTCGCGGTCATGCTGCGGTCTCCGTTGATTGGCCGATGGGCTTAAGCGCGTCGGGGCGCCGCTGGCAACCGGTCCGGCGCAACGCCGTCCGCGCCCCCTTGCGTCGCCCCGCGGGTTGCGGCAATAAGAAGCGGCGCCGGCCGCTAGGAGTGTAGCTCAATTGGCTAGAGCACCGGTCTCCAAAACCGGGGGTTGCGAGTTCGAGTCTCGCCTCTCCTGCCAGCGCGCCGCCGGGGTTCGGTTTTCCTGAGGCGCGACCTCCGCGCGGGCCGCCTGAATATGCTGTCCCCGCGAACGAGCGACGCCATGGCGCCCCTGCGAAAGCCCCCGCCCGACCCTCGCGAGGAAGCCCGCCAGCGCGCGCTGACCGGCTATCTGGCTCTCGTGGCGCTGACGCTGACCGGCCTGCTCTATCTCGTCCTGGCGGTGCGCTGCCTCGACGGGTGATGCGCGTCGTTCGAGCGACCGCGATCCTCGGCGCTGCGACGCCCGGTCGGCGCGAGACCGACGGCGAAAGCGTCCGGACGCCCCGGCGTCCGCCGCAACCAGGCGCGCGCTCAGTACCGCCAGTGGCGGTAGCCGAAGCCGAAGCCGACGCCTGGTCCATAATAATAGCCCGGACCCCAGGGATAGAGCGGTGGATAGAGCGGCGCGACGACCACCGGCGGCGGCGGTTCGGGCGGATAGGGCTCGCCCGCCGGCAGCGCCGCGACCGCCTCGACGCGGACGAAACCCGCCCGGCTGCGCCAGGAGGCATGGCACCAGACCTTGCCGCAGCCATCGACCTCGATTTCCGCGTTGGCGGGGATCGCCTGGACCGCCGGCGCCTTTGAACTCGGGGTCTCGCGCATGATGGTGGGCCTGGCGGTCAATGCGGGGGTGGCGAACGCCGGGCCGATCGCGAGGACGGCGGCGCCGAGCGCGATCCAAATGCGGGACATGGGGCATTCTCCTCGGGAAAGCCGGGGGCTACAGTCGGGCGCGAGAATGCCCCGAACGGCGCCTCCGGATCAAGGATTGCCTGCGCCGATGGATAACCGGCGCGATCGCGCCGCCGGCCCCGGCGCTCGCCCACCGCTCGGGTCACCAGGCGCAGATGCGCATGCGTCCGGTGAGCGGGGCGAGCGGTGCAAAGGAGCAAAAAATGCCGACAAGACCGATGTTTACGGGTCGACGGCGCGCGACCCGCCCAATCCGGGCGAAGCGGCCCGCTCGCCCGGGCCGACCGGCTCCGGGCCAGACATCCTCGCGGACGCTGTCGCGGACTTCGTGACATCGGGTCCACTGGCGGCGCGGTCCGCGGCGCCCGCCCCGGTCGGACCGGAGGGGCTTCCCGCCCGCGCGCGATTATTTTACTTGCCTCGGGAACCGCCGCGCCCGAGGGTCGTTTAGGCCAATGGCGAGGGGGAGATGGCGGATGCGTTCTCGAATTATCCATCTGATCAATCCGAAGACAGATTCGCTGACCACCCGCCCGATCTATTTCAACCGCGCGCTCTATTCCCCTCTGGCCGGCCTGCTCGCCGTCGCCGCCTGCATCCCGCGCGACCAGTACGAGGTGGTTCTCACCGACGAGAACATCGAAACGATCGATTTCGACCTGAAGGCCGATCTCGTCGGCATTTCCGCGATGACGAGCTATGTCAACCGCGGCTACGAAATCGCCGACGCGTTCCGCGCCAAGGGCGTGCCGGTCGTGATGGGCGGCGTCCATCCGAGCTTCATGCCGAAGGAGGCGCTGACCCATTGCGACGCCGTCGTGGTCGGCGAGGTCGAACTCGTCATCGACAAGCTGCTCGACGATCTCCAGGCCGGCGCGATGCGCGGGACCTACAAGTCGGACAAGCTGCATCCGATGGTCGGCATGGCGATGCCGCGTTACGACCTCCTGAAGAAGAACCGCTACGTCAACCGCACCTTCGTCCAGACCTCGCGCGGCTGCCACCAGGGCTGCACCTTCTGCGCGGAGCCGTTGATGAACGGCCTGAAGTTCCGCTACCGACCGGTCGACGAAGTGATCCGCGAGATCGAGAATTGCGGATCCCGGACGATCTCGATCAACGACGCCGATTTCTTCGGCACCCCGGAGCGGCCGAAGGAGGTCATGCGCGCGCTGAAGGGCCGCGGGATCCATTGGCAGGCGGGGGTGACCTCGAAACTCGCGCAGGACGACCGCATGCTCGAACTCGCCGCCGGCAGCGGCTGCACGATGCTGAGCATCGGCTTCGAATCGATCACCCGCTCGACGCTGCAGAGCGTGCACAAGCACGTCAACCGGCCCGACCAGTTCGCCGCTCTGGTCGAGAAAATCCATTCCTACGGGATCATCGTGTTCGGCCTGTTCATGTTCGGCTTCGACGGCGACGACGCCACGGTGTTCGACGAGACGGTGAAGTTCAACATCGACTCCAATTACGACGCCTGCGCCTATTCGGTCCTGACGCCCTATCCCGGCACGCTGACCTGGTACGAAATGAAGCGCGCCAACCGGATCGTCTCGTTCGACTGGACGATGTACGACCAGGGCCATGTCGTCTATCGTCCCGAGCGGATGACCGCCGACGAACTGCGCATCGGCCAGGGCGGCGCCTACGAGAAATTCTACGCGCGCTCGTCGATCGCCCGACGGTTCCCGCTGTTCGAAAAGCGCAGCCGCGCGCAATGGCTGATCTACAATCTGTTCATGCGCCGCGCGTCGCAGACCGAGAACATCGAGTCGATCGCCGCGCCGACCGAGGAGCCCGGCCTCGCGCCGATGCCGCCGATCCTGCCGCTGAAGCGCGAATGGCGCGAGGCGGTGCTCGAGGCGGCGGGCGACGGGCCCGGGCCGCATCTCGCCTGAGCGGGATCCTCGCTGCGCCGCAAGGGCGCGCCCGTCGCGGCGCAGGCCGCCGCCTCCATGGACCCGGCCGCCGGGCAACCGGCTCCGGGGACCGAGATCCCCAGGACCGACCTCTTACGGCAGAAGGGCAGCCTCAGCGACAAGCTGAACGCCGACAACGGCGTGATCCGCCCGGAGGGTCCCGTCGATCCGAACATACCGAAGCGCCCGCCCGCGACGGGAACGACGCCGGTGATCCGCCCGCCGGAATCGCCGGACGGCGCGCACGGCGCGCAGCCCAACCAGGACGCAAGGCGTGCGGATGGGAGTCCGCACCCGGAAGAGCTGA
>JBEKZS010000124.1:0-13354 GCA_049509635.1 Roseiarcus sp. | reverse complement strand
GTCTGATCGAACTGGCCATCGCCGGTCGAATCGACCTGGGTCGTCCTGCTCAGGCCGTTGGCGCTGGTGGTCGTCACGGTCGCGCCGATCCGCGCGCCGTCGGCGCTGGTCGTGGCGAGGGTCTCGGTCGCGCCGCCATCGGCGTCGAATGCCTTGACGTCGCTCGTGGTCATATCCGCGTCGCCCAGACCGTCGGCGTCGACGACCATGGTCTTGGCCAGACCATCGGCGCTCGTCGTCGTCACCGTCTGATTGACCAGCGACCCGTCGGGAGCGAAGTTCGAGACCGTATCGATCGTGTCGCCAGCGCTGTCGAGCGTGATCGTCTCGGTCTGTGTATCGACCCCGTCGCCGTCGGCGTCGGTCCGAATGTCGCGCGAGACGCCGTCGGCGCCGATGACGGTCACGGTTTGCGAAAGCAGGTTTCCATTCGCGCTGGTCGTCGTGATGGTTTGCGTCTGGCCGCCGTCGCCGTCGTTGACGACGACAGCGCTGACCCTGGTATCGAACACGCCGTCGCCGGTGGAATCGGTCTGCACGGTCGTCGTCAGTCCGTCGGCGCTCAAGGTCGTGATCGACTGCGCGCGCATCGAGCCGTCGGCGTTGAGGTCGGTCACCGTCGTCGTGAGGCTGCCGTCCGGATTGTCGACGGTCTGCGAATTCTCGGTGAGGTCGAAATCGCCGTCGCCGGTAGAATCGATCTCGATGGTCTTCGTTTGTCCCGAAGCGCTCGTCGTGGTCACCGTCTCGTCGCGCAGGGAGCCGTCGGCATTGCAGTCGGTTACCGTTTCCGTGCGGCTGCCGTCGACATTGACGACCGTGGCGTCGACGCCGGTGAGATCGAAGGCGCCGTCGCCGGACGAGTCGGTCTCGGTCGTCGTCGTCAATCCGTCGGCGCTGGTCGTCGTGACGATCTGATCGACCATCGAGCCGTCGGGGTCGATATTGGTCAGCGTGTCGTCGACTTCGCCGCTCGCCAGGGTCTGACGGGCCTCGGTCTGTTGAACCAGACCGCCGCCGTTGAGATCGCGGCAAATCGACACGAGCGATCCGTCGGCGCTGGTCGTCGTCGCCGTCTGGTCCAGCATCTCGCCTGCGCCATTGACGTCCGTCAGCGTCTCCGTCTGGCCCCCGTCAGCGTTGATGACCGTGTCGTCCGTCTGCACGCGGTCGACCACGCCATTGCCGTTGTCGTCGAACAGAATGGTTTTCGAAAGACCATCGGCGCTGGTCGTCGAAATCGTCTCGTTGGCGAGGCCGCCGTCGGGATCGAGCGCCTTGTTGTCGATCGTGGTCGAACCGTCGGCATTGACGGTCGTTGCGGTCTCGACGAGGTAGCCGTTCGCATCCACGGCGAATGTAGCCGTCGCCGCCGCGCCCGTGGTTCCGTTTGCGTAAGTGAAGGTCGTCTGGCCGCTGATCGACGACCCGTCGGCGAAGGTCTGGCTGTCGGAATTGGCGACGAGATTGATCGAGGCAATGCCGGCCTGCGCGAGAGTCTCGACGGTGGTCGTGCCGTCGGCCTTGGTGACCATCAGCTTGAAATCGGACCAATCGGCGTCGCCGGCGTCGAGCATGCCGTCGTGATTGGTGTCGAAGGCGTCCTCGAGCGCCTGAATGTCGCTGGTCGCGCCGGGGTCCCAATCGGTGAAGATGACCTGATCGGCTTGGGTGATCTCGTCGGTGTGGTCGGGATCGAAGAACAGGACGGCGTTGCCGGCGCCTGCCCAGGCGGTGCGGTTCTGGTAGCCGTCGCCGGTCAGGTCGAAGAACATGTTCGACGAGCTGAGCGGCGCGATCTTGATCCCCTTGCCGTCGAGATTGAGGACGACGGGGCTGATCATCCCTGTTGAAGCCGCGGGTTGTGGGACCTGCGTCTGTTGAACGAGCGACTTGGGACCGGGGTGGGGGGTCTCAGGGGCAGGAGGAGCGGACGCGGGCGGCGGGGGAGAATCGCCCGGAAGATTCGAAATGGATCGCGAAATCCAGTTGCCGGCGTCAGACGCCGCGTTCGCGACGCTCGACGCTTCGTTCGACGCCCATTGCGAAGCCGCTTGGGCTTGCGAGGTCGCCCAACTCTCGGCGTTGGAGACAGCGTTTCCGACGCTCGCCGCCTCATCCGACGCCCATTGCGAAGCCGCCTGAATTTGCGACGTCGCCCAACTCCCGGCGTTGGAGACCGCATCTTCGACGCTCGACGCCGCGTCCGACGCCCATTGCGAAGCCGCCTGAATTTGCGACGTCGCCCAACTCTCGGCGTCGGAGACCGCATCTTCGACGCTCGACGCCGCGTCCGACGCCCATTGCGAAGCTCCCGGAATTTGCCAATTCGTCGAGGTCACCGCGTTGGAGTCCACGTTCTCCAACATGGACGCGGCGTCCGACAGCCATTGCGGGCCCTGCCGTACCGGCGATCCGGCGCCTTGCGCCCACGATTGCCCCAGCTTGCTGCCCAAATAGGCGCCGGCGACCCCGCCCGCCAGACCTCCTACCGCGGCGCCGACAGGCCCGGCCCGCGCCCCGATTTCAGCGCCGATTTCCGTGCCGGCGACCGCGCCCGCCAAGCCGCCGCCGTCTCGACCGACCGCGTTGCCGACAGTCGACAGCGCGCCCGAAGTATCGCCGGCTTCATATTGATTATAGGCCCGGCCTGCCGAGCTCCCGACGTCTTAGACCAACAGGGCCGTGCCGACCAGGCCGACTGCCTTTCCGAGGCCCTAGACGGCCGTCAGGACGCCCTTGGAGGAACTGAGCGCGTCCCCTCCCGCGGCGCCTCCTGGCGCCGCCTCGAGCGAAGTGGCGCCGGGCGCCCGCCCCTGCAACCCCCGGCTCCTCGGCCAGAGTGGATCCGGGCCCGGAATCCGGCGAAGATCCCAAAGGCTCACTGTTCCCGACACCCTGCTCGGACGGCGCCAACGGATCTTCGCCGCCGAGACCCTCCTCGGACGGCGCCAGCCCGTCTTCGCCGCCGAGACTTTCTTCGGGCGGGGACAGCGGGTCCTCCCCGCCAAGACCCTGCTCCGACGGGGCCAGCGAGTCCTCGCCGCCGAGGCTCTCTTCGGGCGGGGCCAGCGGGTCCTCGCCGGAGGGGCCCTCTTCGGGCGGGGCGAGCGGTTCCTCCGCGGAAGAACCTCCTGACGCCAAAGTCTGCCGAAGCTCCCCCAATAGCTTTTCGTAGGTTCCTCGATTGGCGGCGTCGAAATCAAGGTTTGGATCGAGACGATTTCGGTTCGTGAACAAATATCCGTCTTCGAGTGCATATCCGGCATTCTGTATAAAATCATTATACGCGCCTTTGGCGATATTAATGTCGCCCCCACGATCTATAAATCTCCCAATTTCATTTATGGCATCCTCTTGACCATCGTAATAGGAATCTAAGTGGCCGCCGTTATGAACCGTTACGCCGAATTTAGCTGCATAGTATGGGTCACTCGTCAGTGGGATAAGGTTCTGTGGGTTGTCTTTTCCAAATTGGAGTGCATCTAAAATTGGCCGATACGTAGGATTATCGAACAAATATTGCGAAGCAATATGATGAGTATGAAACGAGACATTACCATTCATAAAGGCAGCCATATCCCGCTCCGTATATATCGGTAAAACTTCGCGCCAATTTGTAGTTTTACATTAGACCAACGAATTTCAATCCGGTCACTTTTGTTATTTTGCAGTCTCGGCAAAATATATTATCGCAATAAGTATCTCTATGATTTAGTTCAAGAACACGAAATAAATGGGCGCTTCCCAATATATTTCTCCTGAAGACTAGTGTCGATAATGACGTTACAGAATAACCAATTTGCCCGTCCGGTAGTTTCCAGGGGAACAGGTTATCACTCAGAGACAGATCGACGGCCCCCGAGTAAATTTTTACAATGGAACATATCCACCGTTTCGGCCCAGGTTCACCATTTGACCAAACGGTGTCACATTCGCTAAATACGCTACCGTCTGGGGCAAGACACTCCACGATCGCCTTCAATCTTTCTGAAACTATCCAAGCGTTATTGCCCCCCTCGCTATCCCTCGGCGCATAGTTGAAATTCGCATCGTAAACAATACGGGGGCGCTCCAGAAAATCGGGAATTCTCCAAGGCCCTCCGTTCGGGTCCACAGGACTTACCCCGGCCTTCCACGGCGGATCTGCGACCAACCCTTTACCATTCGCTTGCAAGGCTTTCAGATTGACGATCTCAAATCCTAAGGCCTGACGCCTCCGATCACCTTGCAACCGAAAATATTGCGGCGCCGACCCGCTATTTGTTCCGGCCTTTACCGTAGCGCCCGGGCCCACCAGTTCAGGTTCGTTGTTTGCGGTCACGCTCCGTACTCCTGATCCCGGCGCCGTCGTAGAAGTGAGCGCCGGCAACGCCCCGGACGTAACTTCGCCGGAGCTCATTGATCGTAAAGACGAAGACAGGTGGTACCCGGGCTGAAAGACGATGGTTCGACCCTCGCGGTGAGGCGAGCGCCTCGAGCGCCGTCGACTGTCTGACCATCGCCGATGACATTGCCGGTCACCACTTGGTATTCGCCGATCCCTTGAAGCGTCATGGCGAGCTCGCCCGGATCTCCGTGAAAGCCGCGCAATTCGATTTCTTTCAAACCGAAAGCCTCTAAACCCTTGGTCGCGGCGCCCAACCCGTCGGCGCTTCGGCCGAGCTTGACGGCGATGCAGAAGGGGGTGAGCCTCTTGGGGTCCGCGCTGTCGATTGTCTTGGCGTAAATATCCGCCGGCCACAGGCTGTCCGAACGCTGCCAATGAACTGCGACCGCATTGCCCGCCGCGCGGACTGCGCTGGCGACGCATTGCCCCAGAAGGGCTGCGCAATCCCTCGGGTCCTCTCCGATGGCGACCGAGAGCAACATATGACTTTTGTGGCTCGCGACGGCGGCTTGCGCATCTGGCCAGTGCCAGCAGATTTCACGCATAGCTCGTTTGCGCCGATAGGGCAACGCGCGGCCACTCGCGCGAAACTGATCATGCGCTTGCGTGCGAAGCCGAGCACGACCGCGTCGTCTCCGTCCGCCGAGGCGAAGCGCGCATTCGGCTCCCGCCGCGCGAGCGCGGTCTGGAGCATCTCCGCGCTCGGCAAAATCGTCGAGTCGCACATCACGATAGCGAGCATCGAACTAGCCCGCTGTCCGGACTTACCTGGCTTCACGACCAGTCTCCTTTCCGCATTCTCCGCCCGCACCCTGGGTCCAGCGCGTTGCCGGCCCGAGATCGATGCTCGGGGCCGGCGGCGGCGCGTCGATGCAAAGCACCGCCGCGCGCATCGCATCCGCGAACCGCAGCATGACGATCGCGCCCGAACGCGCGGTCTGTTGGTCATAGATGACGCCCGACCAATCGCCGATGACGACATCGGGATACATCGATTTTGCGGCGGCCCAGAGTTGCGCCATCGTCGGGGGAGCATGAGCGCGGGCGACGATCAAAGTCCCGTGCTGAGTCGGGAAAGGCGGCGCTTCCGCGCTCGGTTGGCGGTGTTCATTCACGGGGGCGTCCTTGCATCTGGCGGGAACCAACCCGCTCGGCGCTAAAGCCCGGGGAATGGCGGGAATGATGGCGACATGGGAGCAAGTCGCCCTATCGAAGCGCTATCGGGCGGGCGGCGAGTGCGCGCCCACGCTTGTCTCGAAATGTCCGCCGACCCGCGGCGCCCGCGGCCCCCTTCCCCAGATCACCGGGAATGCGGTCGACCCGCAATGACCTTCCATATCCGACGCCCCCACAAGCCCTGCCCCTCGCACGCCGCTCTCTCCCCGTCCACGCGTGCGCCTCCGACCCAAAACGGGTCGAGCCTAGCGAGGCGACGACCGGGGTCGGCGACTTCCTGCGTACTGCGGCATTGAAACAAAAGCCAATCTGTCTGGCAAGAGGCGTTCAGCCGGCGAATCGAATATTCGGCAATTCTGTCCAAGGGATGCGCGGGCTGAAAGGCGCCGCGATGACCCGGTTTCGTCGCCGGTCGCGGCCGCCGAGGCCTCGCGGGACGTAAACCGCTCGACAAGGGCGCCGAGTGCGGTCAGATATTGCGAAGGTCGCGCCGCACCCCGCCGGCGCGGCCGTGAGGGCGTCGGTGGCCCGTTTGGAACAGGGTCCTCGTCGCAAAGTGCAAAAAGGTATCTGGATCGCCTCCTATCCCAAATCCGGCAACACCTGGTTGCGGATTTTCATCCACAATCTCTTGCGGGAGACGCGCCGCCGCGCGGAGGGACGCGAAGCGGGCGCCAGAATTGGCCCGCAGGACATCAACAAGCTCAACGAGCGCACCGATTGGGAGATCGGCGCCGCGCATTTCGATCGCGTTCTCGGCAAGCCGGCGGCGCAGGCCAGCCGCGCTGAAATCGCCCGCGCCCGCGCCGCGATCCATATGCGTCTGGCCGAACGCCGCGCCGGCCCGTTTTTCATCAAGACGCACAATTGCGTCGCCAATGTCGAGGGCTTTCCGACCGTCAACATGGAGATGACGCTGGCGGCGATCTGCATCGTCCGCAATCCCCTCGATATCGCGATTTCCTACGCGCATCACTGCGATCTCTCGATCGATCGGATCATCGGCCACATGGCTGATCGCAGCGCGGTCAGTCTAGCGACCGAGACGGTCGTCTATGAATTCATGTCGAGTTGGAGCTTCCACGTCGCAAGCTGGATGTCGGTTCCCGATCGGCCTGTGCTGATCTTGCGCTATGAGGATCTGCTCCGGTCGCCCGAAAGGCACTTTTCGCGCGCCGCGGCCTTTCTGCGGATCGAGCCGACGCCGGCGCAACTTCGCGGCGCCATCGCCAATTCCTCTTTCCAGGCCCTGGCCGCGCAGGAAGCGCGCAACGGCTTTGTCGAACGGCCGCAAAAAGCGGAAAAGTTCTTCCGAGCCGGCAAATCCGGGCAGTGGCGCGAAGTCCTGACGCGCGCCCAGATCGCCTCGATCATCAAGTCGCATGCGCCAATGATGCAGCGCTTCGGCTATCTACCGCTGGATTGCGGTGCGCCGACGCAACCTTGAGCGCTTGCGCCGAACCCGGCAGGCGCGCGCCGCCCCAAGGCCTTCGAGACCTCCGCCGAAGCCGAGGGCCGCGCGATTCCTAAGGGCCCGTTCTGGAATGGTCCGCGACCCGAGGCGCCTGACGCGACGGTGCGGCGTGAGGCCGGCCGCGAGCGCAGGGCCAGGGGTTGTTCGAACCGTCCCAGTGGGCATAGAGTGGTTTTTTCCCCCGCGATCTCAGCGGCTTTGAGTATGGACGCGCCGCAATGGACCATCCTCGCCCACACGACAAATCCCAGGGTGTTCGCTCGTTCAAACCAGGCCGATCGCGGCCGCTGCATCCAGAGGCCGCATCGCGGAAGACCATTTTGTCGCAGGATATCAGCAAGACCTAGCATGTCGCAGACGATCGTCGGTCGCCGCTCGAAGCGATCGTCGAGAGGCGCCGGGACCCCGGCCAAGAGCGAGCCTTGCATGACGGACGTGTCGACGAAGCCAGAAGCGTCGGTTCAGCCCCCGGCCCAATCCGTGGATTGCGGTCTGGCCGGGCTCGCGCTGATCGCCGGCTATTACCGGATCGCCGCCGATCCCGCGCAGTTGCGCCACCAGCTGGCGCTGACCGGGCGGACGGCCGACGCCGAGGACCTCATGCGCGGGGCGAACCTGCTGGCGTTGAAATCGCGCATTCTCGAGGGCGTCAGCGCCGAGAGGCTGGGCGCGATCCCCTATCCCGCGCTGATGGCGCTGAACGACGGCGGCTTCGTCGTCCTGGGCGTGGGCGCGACCAAGGGGCGGGTGCGCCTGATCGACCCGATCAACCGCTCCGCCCGCGAGCTCTCGCTCGAGGAGGCGCGCGAGGTGTCCGATGGCAGGATCGTCCTGGTCGCGCGTCGCCTCGGCGGCGCCGGGGTCGATCCCAACAGCTTCGGATTCCGCTGGTTCCTGCCCTCGATCCTGCGCTATCGCAAACCGCTGATCCAGGTCGCCGTCGCCTCGCTGTTCGTGCAATTGTTCGCGCTGATCACGCCGATCTTCTTCCAGCTCGTCGTCGACAAGGTGCTGGTGCACAAGGGCATGTCGACGTTGATCGTGCTGATCGTCGGCATGGTCACGCTCGGCCTGTTCGAGACGATCCTGCAATTCCTGCGCACCTACACGCTCAGCCACACCACCAACCGCATCGACGTGGAGCTGGGGCGGCGCCTGTTTCATCACCTGTTCCGGCTGCCGCTCGCCTATTTCGAAACCCGCCCGGCCGGGCAGACGGTCGCGCGCGTGCGCGAGCTCGAGACGATCCGCGGCTTCCTGACCGGCCAGGGCCTGACCTCGGCGCTCGATCTGGTGTTCACGATCGTGTTCTTCGTGGTGATGTTCATCTATTCGCCGCGGCTGACGCTCGTCGTGCTCGGCTCGATCCCCATCTACATCCTCATCGCGGCGCTGATCCGACCCGGCTTGCGCGAACTCATCTACGAGAAGTTCAATCGCGGCGCGCGCTCGCAGCAATTTCTGGTCGAGTCGATCGTCGGCGCGCAGACGCTGAAGGCGGCGAGCGTCGAGCCGATCATGCAATCGCAATGGGAGGAGCGGCTCGCCGCCTATGTGCGCACCTCCTTCGACGCCGGCGTCCTGGGCGCGCTCGGCCAGAACCTGATCCAATACGTCTCCAAGATCACCACCGCCCTCATTCTTTTCATTGGCGCGCAAGCGGTGATCGAGGGCTCGATGACGGTGGGCGAACTCATCGCCTTCAACATGATCGCCAGCCAGGTCGTGCAGCCGATCCTCAGGCTTTCGCAGCTCTGGCAGGACTTCCAGCAGGTGCAGGTTTCGGTGGCGCGGCTCGGCGACATCCTCAACGCGCCGACCGAACCGGTCCCGCAGAACCTGCTCACCCTGCCGCCGCCCCAGGGCGCGATCGAGGTGCGCAACCTGACGATGCGCTACCGGCCCGACGCGCCGGACGCGCTGCGCAACGTCAATCTGTCGATTCAGGCGGGCGAGGTGATCGGCATCGTCGGACAGTCCGGATCGGGCAAGTCGAGCCTGACCAAGGCGATCCAGCGCCTGTACAGTCCGCACACGGGTCAGGTCATGCTCGACGGCGTCGACATCGCCCAACTCGATCCGGGCTGGCTGCGCCGGCAGATCGGCGTCGTCCTGCAGGAGAACATCCTGTTCAACCGCACCATTCACGAGAACATCGCGCTGGGCGATCCCGCGACGCCGAGGGTCATGGTGATGCAGGCGGCCAAGCTCGCGGGCGCCGACGAATTCATCGCGCTGCTGCCGCAGGGCTACGACACGATGATCGAGGAGCGCGGCGCGAACCTCTCGGGCGGCCAGCGCCAGCGCATCGCCATCGCGCGGGCGCTGGTGACCAATCCGCGCATCCTCATTCTCGACGAGGCGACCTCGGCGCTCGACTACGAGAGCGAACGCATCATCCAGGACAACATGCGCGCGATCACCCGCGGGCGCACGGTGCTGATCATCGCGCATCGGCTCGCCGCGGTGCGGCCGTGCACGCGGATCGTCGGGATGCACCGCGGCGAAATCGTCGAGATCGGAAGTCACGACGAATTGCTGGCGCGCGAGGGCGGGCTTTACGCGCGGCTGTGGGCGCTGCAATCCGACCAGGAGCGAGCGACCCGATGAACCAGAGGACCGTTCCGCCCAAGCCGATCCGGCCGCCGCCGCCCCTCGCCTCGGCCGTTCTGGGCCGCGACCGCGAATTCCTGCCCGCCGCGCTCGAAATCCTGGAGACGCCGCCCGCGCCGCTGCCGGTCGCCCTGATGCTGACGATCTGCGCCTTCGTCGCCGCCGCGCTGGTCTGGTCGTTCTTCGGCCATCTCGACGTGCACGCCGTCGCGCCGGGCAAGATCGAGACCGCCGGCCACGCGAAAATCATTCAGCCGCTCGACCCGGGCAAGATCGCGGCGATCCACGTCGAGAACGGCGAACCTGTGAAGGCGGGCGATCCGCTGTTCGAACTCGATCCCGCCGAGGCGGCCGCCGACGAGGGCGCGGCGCGCGACGCCATGAACGCGGGCCTGGCGGAAATCGCCCGCAGGCGCTACGCGGTGCAGACTGCGCAGCTCGTCCAGGACGCGCCCGAAGGCCCCGACCTCCCGGACGCGGCGAGCTCCGCCCGCGCCACGCTGGACGCCGCCGTCGCCCATGCCGACCGGGACATCGCGTGGGACCCGTCGATCCCGGAAGTGTTTCGCCTGCGCGAGCGCGCCGTGTTGACGGCGGACCTGGGCCAGCTCGCCGACGCGCTGAACAACCTCGACAAGCAGACCGCGCAGAAGCAGGCGACGCGGCAGCGCCTGCGCATGAGCATCGCCTTCCAGGACACCTTGATCGAAACGCTGACCCAGCGCGTCGGCACGCGCCAGGAGGCGATCGACCTCAAGGTCGGCACCAAGATCAATCTCTACGACGCCAAGGAGGAGCTGGAGAAGTCGCAGTCGCAGCTCGCCTCCGACCAGGGCCAGCTGATCGAGACCGACGCCGCGATCGGCGAGCTGGAGAGCCAGAAGACGAAGGCGCTTTCGCAATTCGTCGCCGACAACGAGAACAAGCGCGCCGATGCCGCGCGCAAGGCCGACGAGGCGCGGCAATCGCTTGTCAAGGCGGCGGCGCGGCTGGCGCGCACCAGACTGGTCTCGCCGATCGACGGCGTCGCGCAGCAACTGGCGGTGACCACCGTCGGTCAGGTCGTCACGACGGGTCAGCAACTCATGATGGTGACGCCGAGCGGCGGCGCGCTGAGGGTCGAGGCGCTGGTCGCCAATCTCGACATCGGCTTCGTCAAGCTCGGCCAAACCGCGGTGATCAAGGTCGACGCGTTCCCGTTCACGCGCTTTGGCGCGTTGAACGGCAAGGTGATCGGAATCGCGACCGAGGCGATCGACGAACCGGCGGCCAAGCGCGCCATGGCCAACGCCACGGCCGCCGCCAGCGGCGCCTCCGCTCCGGCCAGCGCGCCGGGCCAGCCCGAGAGCTTCGTCTTCCCCGTGACCATCGCGATCGACCAGTCTTCGATGAGGATCGGCGACGCCGACATGCCGCTGACGCCCGGCATGACGGTGTCGGTCGAGATCAAGACCGACAGCCGGCGCGTCATCGACTATCTGCTGTCCCCGCTCGCCAAGCTCGCCTCGGAATCCCTGAAGGAGCGGTGACCGCGCTGGGACAGGGGCTCGGCCGGGCATTTCGGATTCGTATCATGGCGGAAACCAACGTCGTAGCCGCCCGAGCGCCGTGCGGCGATCAAGCTCGCGGGTTCGTCAGTTCCACAAAACAACACGCCTCATGAATCTGACAACGCTGGATCGTCGCATCCTGTTCTAAAGTGCGACGAAGCTCCTTTGTCAGGCGCCCTCTTGAAAGTAAGCGGCACGAGGACACCCGCGCCTGCTTGACCCACCCGGCTATCCGCCTCGGTTGAAGCGCGTGGGCATCTAAGACTGGCGTAAGGATTCTATGATGGCCGGAATGTCGCGCCAGGCGTCCTGCGGGAAGCACGGCGCTTCGGCGTTTCGGCGCTTCGGCGCCTCGGCGCCACCGCGTCGGGCGTGGAGAACGGGGCGGCCGGGTCGACGCGGTGCGCCAGGATCGGCAGCAGCAGAGCGCGTTCTCTGGCGCTCGGGCTCGACTAGCGCGGCCATGCGAGTCAATAGAGCCTCATGACGCCGTAAAGACCCGTCCGCCAGGGCCACGCGTCCGTCTCGCCGTCGACCCCGCTCAGCAACAGGGGTTCGAGCTCTCAGTCTTCGTGGCGAGCGTTTTGACGATCGCATTGTGTTGCATGTGGGTGGCGGCGATCGGGAAGAAGCTCTGCATATCGTGGTTGACGTCGTCGGGATCGACGCCGAGCAGCGCGCATACCCAATCCTCCGGCATCATCGAGACCAGCCCCGCGACGAGGACCCCGTGGAGCACCCAGAGGGACGTCGCCCTGGGGATGACAAAGAGTCGTCGACTTTGTCCGTTCGCTCATCCAAAGACCAAGCTGGTTGAAGGACATGGGGTAATCGGCCATCGTCCTGGCGGGCTCAGTCGGCTTTTGCGGCCTTCTCCTCTTCCCCATCGTCATGCCGCTGCCTGTTCGGCTTCGCGCGCGGCCTTCCAGTTCCAAACGAGAAGCTCAAGGAGCATGCTGTCCTTGTACACCGTTTCATAATGCCCCCTTGTTCATGATCTTCGATCGAAGAGTTCACCTTGCCGGACTACCTCTTTGATTTGGAGTCCCTTCTGCTTCCCGCGCCTGACGTGGACCGCGTCGAGTTTGCCGTGCGTGACTCGTTGCCACACGGACGGGCGCGAGACGGCGAGCGCCTTCATCGCCTCGCGCATGGGTAGGAAGTTCTCGCCGGGGTCGCCATGGAACCGCGACTTGACCTCCTCGGTCACGCGAATGCGCCACGGAGCGCCGGGCGTCGGTCGCTCGCCGGGAGAAATCCGGCGTTGAGCAAGCGATGCAGGGTCGAGGCGGCTACGCCGAGCGTGGCCGCCGCGTTCTTGATCGTCAGCGGTTCGCCTTCGGCGGTCGCGTCGCTCGCGCGTCGCTCGGTCCGAAGCACGGGATCTTCTCCTGGCGGCGCAGATTGCCGACGTGGCCGGCCTCGAAGCGATGGCCATAGGCCGTTCCTCAAACGAATCAGGCCGCCCAGACAATCACGCTCGAGCGTCGAGCGAAAATCGTCGCTAACCTGACTGCCGAGCCGTGGGTCCGGGACGGGTCATCCTTGACAGGACCACAAAATAGAAATTCACTCGGGTTAAAAATGGAACTTTCCGGGGGGGGGCGAAATGCCAGAGCCGTTCCAGGGAGATGTTGTAGCCACAACACATGGGAGGCTCCTTCAATTCTCCGGCACTGGATTTGACGCAACGCGCGTTTTCGATCCAGTCGACGTAAACAACGGCGACGGTTACGTTATCCTGTTCGCCGGCTTCCCGTTCGGGAACAGCATCCAAATTGGGACGGCAACTTCGCCTGACGGCGTGGACCGAACCGAATATACGTTTAATCCGGTCATCACGCATGCCACCGCGCTGCTGCCGATGGGCTCGCTGTCGGTAACTCCCAAGCCGCCCTTGCTCTTGGGGCGCTCGAAGGGCCCCGGCAGCGTTAGCGATAGAACAAAGCCGAACGGCGCCGCCAAGCCCATCGCCGTAATCGGCCCGCCATCCTACCGCGTCGCCCGGGCCCGGATGCCGGCGGAAATTTTTGGAAATCTTTGGAACTTTCTATTTCCCGGTTGCAAGGCAGTCCGTTGGATTTCAAGGGTTTGCGAGAGAGTCGAAACTTTTTTTAACCCCGGTGCCCCCCCGCTTCCGGGGCGCTCGAA
>JBEKZS010000123.1:0-13481 GCA_049509635.1 Roseiarcus sp. | reverse complement strand
AGCTTTGGCTACAAAAGCGCGCTCAGCCCGGATTTCGCTCTGTGGCACGCAAACCACCACGCGAGAGACACGCGGCGCAAACTCCGCAATAAGCGCTTGCGCCTCAACGCCTTGGGTCCCGTTTCGCTTGTTCTGGCGCAGGATGAGGCGACGGCGCGAACGGTCCTGGCGGCGTTCGGACGCCAGAAGGAGGCGCGGCTGCGCGCCGCGCGGCTGCCAAACCCCTACGCGGATCCGGTCACGACGCGCTTCCTCGAGATCGCCGCGACCGAAGGCCTGGCGCAAGGCGTTCAGGCGCTGACCCTGTTTGCGTTGATGAGCGGCGAGCGCGTGCTGGCGACGCTCGGCGGCGTCGCGCGGGGCGGACGGTTTTGCGGCGCCTTCATTTCCCACGATCCGGATCCGGCGATCGCCCGGTGCAGTCCCGGCCAATTGCTGATCCTCGAAGCGGTCCGCGATCTGGGCGCGCGCGGCTTCTCCACCTTCGACCTCGGCGTCGGCGAGGCGGACTATAAGGAGTCCACCTGCGAGGCCGATGAGCCGCTTTTCGACACGGCCGTCGCTGCGACCTGGCTCGGCTTCCTCTTCGGCAAGTCGGCGCTGCTGCGCCAGCGGATCAAGCGGCGGATCAAACGGACGCCCTGGGCGCGGCGGATCGCCGGCGCGCTGCAGCGCCGCGCGTCCGCGCTGCGCAAGCGCGCGACCCGAGGCGTCGCGCCGGCGTGATTTGCGACCCGGCTTCGCCTCAGGCGGCGCGCCCGAATCTCCCGGACTCCTCGCCCGCGATGAAGCCGATGACATCGCGCGCCGCGCCGCCCATCGCCGCGCGCGCCTCGGCGAGCGCGTTCCGCAGGCGCCGCGCCGGCGCGACGACGATCAGCGCGTCGACCCCGTCCATTACGGCCAGCGCGGGCTCGCGTCGCCATTCGGGGGCGTGGACGACGACGAAGTCGTAGGCGGCCGCCAGGGCCTCGACGACCTGATCGAGGCCGTCGGCCTCGATCGGACCGGCGCCGGTCGGAATGAAATCGAGGTCCGAGACGGCGTCGCGCTGGATCGTTTGCGCGAAGGTCGCCGCGCCTGCGATCAGATCGTCCAGTCCCGCCGCCTCTCGATCGGCCTCGAGGCCGGCGCTGGCCTGCTTGCCGGGCGGGCCGAGGTCGACGAGGATCGCGCGGCCGCGAAGACTCAGCCGGCGCGCCGCCGCGAGCCCGACCGTCTGGCTGGCGTCCGACCCGTCCCCGGCGATCATGGCGAGCAGTCCGGCGCCGGGTTCGGCCTCCGCGGCGAGATGGCGGGCGAGGGCTTCGACCGACGTGAAATCCTCCATCGACGCGTCGCCCGTCGGGCCCTCCCTTGCGCGTTCGCCGCGCTCCGGCGCGGTCCCGGGGTCGGCCGCGCGCTCGAGCGGCGGCGGCCGGCCACCCTCGGCCCGGACGATCGGATCGACCGAGAGCAGCGCGCGCGAGACCACGACCGCCGTCGAGAGAAGAAAGCCGGCCAGAGTGCCCAGAGCGAGCGTCTCGGCCTTCTTCGGAAAGGTCGGGCTGCGCGGCGGGCTGGCGACCGAGATGATCCTGGCGTCGGCGGGCGAGGCATTGTCGGCGTCGCGCGCGATCGCCTCGCGATACTTCTGGACATAGGATTCGAGCTGATCGCGCGCCGCATGCGCGTCGAGTTCGAGCGCGCGCAAGGCGACTTCGTCGACATTGCCCGACGCGACGAGCTTGGACTGGGCCGCCAGCGCGGCGGCGAGGCTCGCCGCCTGCGCGGCGGCGAGCCGCGCGTCATTCTCGAGGCCCCGCGCCGCCTTGTCGATGGCGACCACGATCTCGTCGTCGAGACCCTGGAGCTCGGCGGCCAGTTCCTTCATGCGGGGATGGCCGGGCAGCAGCGTGCGCGATTCCAGCGCGATCTGGGCCTTGAGCGCGACCCGTTGTTCGCCATAGCGGCGCAGCGACTCGTCCTTGACGAAGTCCGGCGCGTCGAGGAGACGCCCGTCGCGGACCAGCGAGCGCATCAGTTGCGCCTTGGCGAGCGACTCCGATTGCGCGGCGCGCGCGGCCGCGAGTTGGTTGTTGAGGTCTGCGAGCTGCTGGCCCGACGCGGTCATGTTGTTGCCGACGCCGAGCAGGCCGGACTGGGCGCGGAAATTCTCCACCTTCTCGTCGGATTCGGCGACCTTTCCGCGCAATTCGTCGATCTTCGAGGCGAGCCAGGCGCTGGCGGCCTTGGCCGAGTTCTTCTTGGCGGCCTCCTGCGCCGCCAGGAACAGCTGCGCGACGAGATTGGCCGCGCGCGCCGCCAGCTCGGGATCCTCGCTGACGAATTCGATCTGCAGGACCCGCGTCTTGGAGACGGGAAACGCGGTCAGACGCGACAGGAACGCATCGACCACACGCGTCTCGCTCGATTGCGCCCCGCCGGAGCCGGCCAGCCCGAACAGCGAGAGCGCGATCGAGAGCGGGCCGCTCCCCGCGGCCTGATTGAATTCGGGTCGATCGGACAGCGCCAGCCGGGCGATCGCCTGTCGCGCGAGATCCGGCGAGAGAATGGTTTCCGCCTCGCTCTGCACGGCTTCGGCGTCGAGCGCCGGCGCGGGTTCGGCGCCCGCCTTGTCGGGCCGCGTATAGTAGCTCTCCTGGTTCTCGAGCAGCACCTTGGCGACGCCGACATAGCGGGGCGGGAGGAAGATGACGACGGCGGCGGCGAGCGCGAACGCGGCGATGGTCGGGACGATGATCCCCCATTTGCGACGGCCGACGGCGCGCAGGAGCTGCGGCAGGTCGACGGCGCTTTCGCGCGGCTCGCGATCGCCCTCCCCTCGCATCCACTCGGCTTCCATCGGCCCACTCCGCGAAACGAACGCGACGACACGGACATTGATGCGCCATTAGGGTTTCCGCGCGGTTAAGACCCCAACGCCGCGCCGGCGCATTGGCTATTCATTAACCATCGACCGGTAAACACGGGCAGTGATCCGATTTCTCGATGCGACCGGTCCCATGCGTAAGCGCTTCTTCGTCCTTCTCGCGTTCGCCGCCTGCCTGCTCGCCGGGTGCTCGAGTCCGCGGTACCAAGCCGAGTGGCTGCGCGCTCAGGTCAACGCTCCCTATGTTCTGGCCAGCGGCGACCGTCTCAGGGTGATCGTCTTCGGCCAGGACAATCTGTCGAACTCGTTTTCGGTCGACGGGGCCGGCAATGTCTCCCTGCCGCTGGCGGGCCTCATCAAGGCCAGCGGGCTCACCACCGCGCAACTGGAGCGGTCCGTGGAAGCGCGGTTGCGCGAGGGCTTCCTTCGCGAGCCGCGGGTATCGATCGAGGTCGAGGCGTATCGGCCGTTTTTCGTCCTCGGCGAGGTGACGACCGCGGGCCAATATCCCTTCATCAGCGGGATGACCGTCCAGAACGCCATCGCGGTCGCCGGCGGCTACACGCCCCGCGGCTCGCACAGCGACGTCGACATCACCCGCGTGCTCGACGGGCGTCCGATCACCTTCGCCGCGCCGCCGAATTTTCCGGTTCGGCCGGGCGACACGATCGCGGTCCGGGAACGTTTCTTTTAGTTTATCGGAGTATCCGAGAACCCGCACCATCCTGGCTGTCCAGCAATGACCATGAACGCAGCGGCCGCGCCCCGCAGACTGCGCATTCTGCACGTGTTCCGTGCGCCCCTGGGCGGCCTGTTCCGTCATGTCGTCGATCTCGCCGACCAGCAGGTCGCGCGCGGGCACGAGGTGGGCCTCTTCTTCGACACCACCGCGCGCGGCGACCGTGTCGACGGGGCGCTCGCGCGGATATCGGGCGGCCTCAGCCTGGGCCTGCGCGGCTGTCCGATCCGCCGGGACCCTCATCCGTCCGACGCCGTCGCGATCGCCATCCTGATGAAAGCGATCGGGGCGATCAAGCCGGACGTCGTTCACGGCCATGGTTCGAAGGGCGGGCTCTACGCGCGCCTGCCGTGGCTCGCGCGCCCGCTCGGCGGGCCCGTCCGCGCCTACACGCCGCATGGAGGGAGCTTCAATCTTCCGGCGGGGCGTCTGGCCAACCTGCTCTACATGACAACCGAGAGGCTCCTGGCCCGCTCGACCGACGTGCTGTTGTTCGAGAGCGCCTACATCGCCGGACGGTTCGACGCTCGGGTCGGGGCGACCAGCGCGGTCAGGCGGATCGTCGCCAACGGTCTCGGCCCCGCTGAATTCCTGCCCGTCGAGCCCCGCTCCGACGCCGCGGATTTTCTCTATGTCGGCGAATTGCGCGCCGCCAAGGGCATCGACATCCTGCTCCAGGCGATCGCGATCGCAGGAACCCGGCTCGAGGCGATCCCGAGCGCAGCTCTGGTGGGATCGGGTCCGGACGAGGCGGTCCTGCGCGCCCAGGCGCGGGCGCTCGGAATCGCCGACCAGATCAGCTTCGCCGGTCCCCTGCCCGCCCGGGAGGCCTTTGAACGCGGCCGAATCATCGTCGTGCCGTCGCGCGCCGAATCGCTGCCCTATATCGTGCTCGAGGCGGCGGCCGCGCGCGTGCCCATGATCGCGACCGACGTGGGGGGAATCCCGGAGATATTCGGACCCTTTCGCGACCGGCTGGGCCCTTGCGACGATCCTGCCGACCTGTGCGCGCGGATGCTGGCCGAGCTGCGGCGGCCGCGCGAGGAAAGGGAGCGGCGCGCTGCGGATCTGGCGGCCCGCGTCGCGATGCACTTCTCGATTCGCACGATGGTCGATTCCGTCATGGACGGCTACGCCGAGGCGCTGACGCGGCGCGCCGACCGCCGGACGATCGCCGAACTCTCGAACCTGCCGTCGGGCGCGTGAGGACGACGATGCCCGCGCCGCCCGCGCCCGAAATCGACGTCCTGGAGCCGCCCGCGGCGCCGCCGAAACCCGGCGAGCCGCGTGAGCCTTCGAACGGCGAACTGCTGGAACGGCTCGCGGCCGAGCCGGTCACGCCGGCCTACTCGCCCGTGGTCATCGCCGGGCTGGTCAGGACCGTGGAATTCGTCCTGATCGTGCTGGCCGGCGCCCTGATCCACCGCCTGCACGTCGCCGGCCAGGTCGGTTACGAGGCGAGCTACTTCGTCATCACGCCGGCAGTCGCGGCGCTGTCGATCTTGATCTTTCAGGTTCTGCAGACCTACAACATCACGGCGCTTCGTCAGCCGATGCGCCAGCTTCTCCCGATGATCGGCGGCTGGACATTCGTCTTTCTCGTCGTGTTCGCGGCGCTGTTCTTCCTCAAGTTCGACGGGCTCGTCTCGCGCCTGTGGGTCGCGAGCTGGTATTTCGCCGGGATCGGCGCGCTCGCGCTCGAACGCGCGCTGGCGGCGCGGGTCGTGTGCGCCATGGCCTCGAACGGTCGCCTGGCGCGGCGGGCGGTGATCGTGGGCGGCGGCGAATTCGGCGAATCCCTTCTGCGCAACTTCGGCGCGGTGAAGACGCCCGACATCCGCGTGCTCGGCGTTTTCGATGACCGCGGCGACCGTTCCCCGACGACCGTCGAGGGATTTCCCAAACTCGGGACGGTCGACGATCTCGTCGAATTCGCCCGCCACACGCGGATCGACTTGGTGATATTCGCGCTGCCGATCACCGCCGAACGGCGCATTCTGCACATGTTGCGCAAGTTGTGGGTGCTCCCGATCGACATCCGGCTGGCGGCGCACGCCAACCGGCTGCGCTTTCGCCCCCGCGCCTATTCCTACGTCGGCCAGGTCCCCGTCCTCGATCTCTTCGACAAGCCGATCGCGGACTGGGACGTCGTCATCAAGGTCGCGTTCGACAAGATTCTCGGCGCGCTGGCCATCCTCGCCCTTTCGCCGGCGCTGCTGGCGACCGCGATCGCCGTCAAGCTCGATTCGCCCGGGCCGATCCTGTTCCGCCAGCGCCGCTACGGGTTCAACAACGAGCTGATCGAGGTCTTCAAATTCCGCTCGATGTACGTCGACGAGACCGACGCGACGGCGGCCCGGCTGGTGACGCGCGGCGATCCGCGCGTGACCCGGGTCGGCCGGTTCATCCGCCGCACCTCGCTCGACGAACTGCCGCAGCTGTTCAACGTCGTGTTCAAGGGCAACCTCTCGCTGGTCGGGCCGCGCCCCCACGCGGTCCACGCCAAGGCCGCCGACCGGCAATATGACGAGGTCGTCGACGGCTATTTCGCCCGCCATCGCGTTCGGCCCGGGATCACCGGCTGGGCCCAGGTCAATGGCTGGCGCGGCGAAACCGACACGCAGGAGAAAATCCAGCAGCGCGTCGAACACGATCTCTTCTACATCGAGAACTGGTCGATCCTGTTCGACCTCTATATCCTTGCGACCACGCCGGCCGCGCTCATCAAAGCCAAGAACGCGTACTGAACCGGAATGACCGACGCCGCGCTGGGCACGCGAACACGAGCGATCCGGGCGCCGATCAGGCTCTCGGTCGAGGCGATGCGGCGCGCCGCGCTCTGGCTGTTCATCGCCTGCGGCGCCTTTGCGAGCGTCGAGCCCTCCCCCTACGAGATCGGTTTCGTCGTCGCGCTGTTCGCATTCGCCCTGCGCGGCCTCTGCTTCGATCGCGGCCAGATTCCGCTGATCCTGGGGCTCAGCCTCTATGACGCCGGCGGCGTTCTGGCGCTGCTTCCCTTCCTCGACCAGCACGACAGCCTCGTCTTCATCGCGATCTCGATCTATATCTCGATCACCGCCGTGTTCTTCGCCGCGCTGGTCGCCCGCAATCCGATCGCGCGCATGCGGACGATCCGCTCCGGCTATGTCGCGGCGGGCTGCGTGGCGAGCGTATTTGCGATCGTCGGCTATTTCGACATCGGCGGGCTCGCGGAGCATTTCACCCTCTACGGTCGCGCCTCGGGCACGTTCAAGGACCCCAACGTGCTCGGCTCCTTCCTGACGCCGCCGCTCGTCTGGCTCACTCAGGACGTGCTGATCAGGCGCACGACGCCGCTGCGCGCGGCGTTTCCGCTGCTGCTGATGCTCGTCGCGCTGCTGCTGAGCTTTTCGCGCGGCTCATGGGGCGTCTGGGTGGCCTCGACCGCGCTGATGATCGGCTTGACCTTCGCCGCCACCCGATCGACGGCGCTGCGCCAGCGGATCATAGCGCTGTCGACCCTCGGACTGATCCTCGTGGCGGTTCTGCTCGGCCTGGCGCTCTCGGCGCCTCAGATTCGCGACGTCTTCGAGGTGCGCGCCTCGCTGAGCCAATACTATGACCTCGGCGAACTCGGACGCTTCGGCGCGCAGGCGCGATCGCTGCCGATGCTGCTCGATCTCCCCTTCGGATTCGGCCCGCTGCAATATCGCAATCACTTTTATGGGGTGGACCCGCACGACGTCTATCTCAACGCCTTCGCCTCCTACGGATGGATCGGCGGCCTCGGCTTCGCCTCGCTCACCGCGGCGACCATCTACTGCGGCTGGCGGCTGGTCTGCCGGCCGACGCCGCTGCGCACCGAGGGAATCGCGGTCTGGTCGTGCCTCTTCGTCCAGATTCTGCAGGGGTTCCAGATCGACACCGACCATTGGCGCCATCTGTTCCTGCTGATGGGCGCCCTGTTCGGGCTCGTCGCCGCCGCCCGCCGCTTCGAGGCGGCGCAGGCGCGCGTTCAGCGCCTCGCCAGCGTATAGGCGTAGGTCGCCAGCGCGCGCCAGTCGCGTCGCTCGGCGACGTGCTGCACGGCGGCGTCGGCCTCGCGCAGCAGCGGCAGATGGCGGAAATAGCCGTGGCGCCAGAACGGCGCGACCAGAACCTGCGAGAAGCCGCAACGGGTCAGGATCGGCGCCACGCGCGCGGGATCGGCGACGCACATCTCGTAGCGCGCGGGAAACTTCGGATAGTCGCCGTCGTGGCGGTTTGGGAACATCGCGCGCAGCACGCGCGCCGTCAGCCCTTCGGGAAACAGCCGGTTGATGACGAACGGCGGCGCGTAGAGCGTCGGGTGGAACGCGAATGCGACGCCGCCGGGCGCGAGCAGCGCAGCCACATTCGCCCAGGCGCGCGGCGCGCCGCGGACGTGTTCGAACACCATGCGCGAGATCACGAGATCGAACCGCCCAGACCACCGGGGGTCGACCTCGCCGGCAATGTCGAACTGCGCTTTGTCGAACGCATCCGGGCACAGCGACAGTTCGCGCGCATCGACGTCGTTCACGGTCAGCGCGATTCCCGCCGCCCTCGCCGCGTCGGGCGTGAACAGGGGCCCGCGCCCGCCGCCGATCTCGAGCACGCGGACCAGGCCGTCGCGCTCGCGCCTGCTCTGTCGGCAGACCTTCGCCATCGCCAGCGCCGTGGGGATGTAATTATCCCAGGCCCAGCCTTCCGTGCTGTCGTAGCCGAGCCGGCGCAGCGGCTCGGCGAGGAACGGGGCGCCGCTGAGCCGTCCCTCGACCCGCCGCTCGCGTTCGGCCGCCGCGCCGGGAAAGGGCCGCGTCAGCAGGGTGGCGTAGTCCATGATGCGCTCCAGTCCGCGCGGGGAGCTTAGGCGTTCCCGTCGCGCGCGCAATCTCGACCTGCCGTTAACGTTACCGCGCTCTTCACGCGCTGGCGGGGCGCGAGGCCCGCGATATGATCGAAGCGGAGGCGGATGGGCCGTCCTCGGAGCGCGCGATGATGAATGTCTCCGCCCCCTCCCGGGTCACCCGCGCCGCAGAAGGCCTGCCGCGCCGGCGCTTCGGCGTCGCCGAAGTCGAGGCGATCGTCGCCGCCGGGGTGATGGACGAGGACGAGCGGGTCGAACAGATCGGCGGGGAGCTCGTGCCGATGTCGCCGAAGGGACACCGGCACGAAGTCGTCAAGGTCGCCCTGCTCGACCGCTGGTATCGGGCGCGGCCCGGCGACGTCCTCCTCGCCCCGGAAACGACGCTCCGGCTGTCCGACGACACGTTTCTCGAGCCCGACGTCGTGATCTACTCCCGCGCGGCCGGGGTCAAAGGTCTTTCCGGTCCGAACGTTCTGCTGGTCGTCGAGATCGCCGATTCCTCGCTGTGCTACGACATGGGCCGCAAGGCCGCGCTCTATGCCGGCTTCGGCGTGCGCGAACTCTGGGTGATCGAGGCCGTGAAGCGGACGGCGCGGGTCTTCCGCGCGCCGTCGGCGCGCGGCTACGGCGAGATCGGCGACTTCGGCCGGGCCGAGCGGCTGGTCCCGCTGCTCGCGCCGGAGGATTTCGCACTCCGGCTCGGGGAGCTCCCGCCCGATTGAGCGGCGCCCCGGACCTCGGCGACCCCGCCGGCTACGCCGGCTTCTTCAACTGCACGACATTGTGCAGCGTCTCGTCGGCCGTCTCGAAGAAGCGGCGCACGCCGCGCGCGGCCTGGCGGATGCGCTGCTCGTTCTCGACCAGCGCCAGCCGCACGTAATCGTCGCCGTGCTCGCCAAAGCCGATGCCCGGCGCGACCGCGACCTCCGCCTTCTCGATCAGCAGCTTGGAGAATTCGAGGCTGCCGAGATGGCGGAATTTTTCCGGCACCGGCGTCCAGGCGAACATCGAGGCGCGCGGGGAATCGATGATCCAGCCCGCCTGCGCGAAGCTCTCGACCATCACGTCGCGTCGCCGCTTGTAGATGGCGCGCATCTCGGCGATGCAATCGTCCGGACCGTTCAGCGCGGCCGCGGCGGCGACCTGGATCGGGGTATAGGCGCCGTAATCGAGGTAGGACTTCACCCGCGACAAGGCCGCCAGCAGCCGCTCGTTGCCGACCGCAAAGCCGATCCGCCAGCCCGCCATCGAATAGGTCTTCGACATCGAGGTGAATTCGACCGCGACGTCGAACGCGCCCGGCGCCTGCAGCAGCGAGGGCGGCGGATCGCCGTCGAAGAAAACCTCGGCGTAGGCGAGGTCGGAGAGCACGAAAATCTCGTGCTTCTTGGCGAAGATCACAAGGTCTCGGTAGAAGTCGAGCGAGGCGACCATCGCGGTCGGATTGGAGGGATAGCAGACCACCACCGCGATCGGCTTGGGGATCGAATGGATCAGCGCGCGCTCCATCGCGACGAAGAAATCGGGCGTCGGATCGGCCGGGATCGAGCGGATCACGCCGCCCGCCATCAGGAAGCCGAAGGCGTGGATCGGATAGGAGGGGTTGGGCACCAGCACGACGTCGCCGGGCGCGGTGATCGCCTGGGCCATATTGGCGAAGCCTTCCTTGGAGCCGAGCGTCGCGACGACCTGGGTCTCCGGATTGAGCTTCACCCCGAAGCGCCGGGCGTAATAGGCCGCCTGCGCGCGGCGCAGGCCGGGAATGCCCTTGGAGGCGGAATAGCGGTCGGTGCGCGGCTTGCCTACCGTCTCGATCAGCTTGTCGAGAACGTGCCGCGGCGCCGGCAGATCGGGATTGCCCATGCCGAGATCGACGATGTCGGCGCCGGAGGCGCGCGCCTTGGCCTTGAGCTTGTTGACCTGCTCGAAGACATAGGGCGGCAGGCGCCTCACCCGGTGGAAGTCGGTCATTTCCTCAATTCCCCTCTCATCCCCCGCCGAAGCCCCGCCGACGGTCGGCCTTGATAGCGCATTTTCGCGCCGGGCGGCGCCGAATACGGCGGCCCTTCGCCCCTCCGGGAGGCGCTACTGCACGCTGACCGGCGCGGGCCGCGGCGACTTCGGCCTGGCCGCCCTAGCCGCCCTCGCCGCGGCGGCGTCGGCGACCGCCTTCACCGACGGCGCGAATGTCGCGCGAATGGCGTCATGACGAGTCTTGACGGCGTCGAAATCCGCTTCCATGGCCTTCAAGTCGGCGGGCGTCTTGATCTTGACGGGATGCTCGGTCTCCTTGCGGCCGACCGCGACATAATCCAGCTCGCCCCGCGGCCGCGAGTTTACGATGAAATCGGCGGGCGTGCCGGGATCGGTCGCGATGCCGGCCTTTTTCGCGAGATCGCGAACCAGCGGGTTGCGCGCGACGCCGAGGTTCTCGAGCTTCTTCGAGAGCGATTCGACCATGCCCTCGGCCGGAGGCGCGGCGGCGGGCGGCGCAGCGTCGTCCGCGCGCGCGCGCGGCGCCGGCCCCGCCGCCGCGAGCGCCGCGAGCGCCAGTCCGGCCGCCGTCGCCGCAAACCCGCGCGCACCGCGCTTGAACATCGTCTGCCCCCAATCGCGCGTCGCGCGGCCAGCCTGACGGCATTTGGCGAACGCTGCGCTAATTTCTAGCCTGCCAACGCGATATCGTCCTATTATGTCTGAAACAGGACGGCGCCGGGCGAGGCGCCGCGCACGGCGAGCCCGAGGAACCGACATGGCCATCGACCCGCTAGACCGCCCGCGCGGCCGACGCTCGTCGCGACCGCCTCCGCCTGTCGCGCCGTCGTCGAGCCCGAGACCGGCGGCGCCGGCGGCCGCCCCGGCGCCCAACCCGCCGGCCCCGCAGAGCAAGCGCGCGACGCAGGAAAAGCGCGCCCCGGCGCCGGCGGGCGCGGCCGGCGGCGCGCCGTGTTCGAGCCCGGAACCGGCGGCGCCGGCGGCCGCGCCGCCCGGCTCCCTGCCGGCCGCGCCGGCCCCGGACAGCAGGCTCGCGGCGCAGGCAAGAGAGGCCCCAGCGGGCCCCGTCGGCGCGCCGCCGTCTTCGGCCGCCGCGACGTCGCTTCCGGTGCCGAACATCGAAGCCCTATCGCGCAATATCGCCCGGCTCGTCGAGGAGGGCGGCAAGGTCGCGGCCGCCTTTCTCGCACCGCGCGAGTCGGGCGAGGTGAAATCGACGCTCAGCGAGGACATGTCGGACGCGGTGTCGACGCTCGGCAAGGTCGCCGAGCATTATTACTCCGATCCGCAGCGCGCCTTTCAGGCTCAGGCGGCCCTGTCCAGCCAGTTCATGGCGCTGTGGGCTTCGACGCTCCAGCGCATGAACGGCGAGTCGACGCGGCCGGTCGCGCCGCCCGAGCCGAGCGACAAGCGCTTCGCCGACCCGGAATGGCGCGCCAATCCCTATTTCGACTTCCTCGCCCAGGCCTACATGCTGACCACGCGCTGGGCTGGCGATCTCGTCAACAAGGCCGACGAGATCGACCCGCACACGCGCGAGAAGGCCCAGTTCTATCTGCGCCAGCTGGCCGCCGCGCTGTCGCCGTCGAATTTCATCGCCACCAATCCCGAACTCATGCGCGCCACCCTGGCCGAGAGCGGCGAGAACCTCGTGCGCGGCATGCACATGATGGCGCAGGACATAGCGGCCGGACGCGGCAATCTTCGCATTCGCCAGAGCGACGCGAGCAAGTTCGTTCTCGGCGAGAACATGGCGGCGACGCCGGGCAAGGTCGTGTTCCGCAACGCGCTGATCGAGCTGATCCAATATGCGCCGACGACGGAAACGGTCTGCAGGCGCCCGTTGTTGATCGTGCCGCCGTGGATCAACAAGTATTACGTTCTCGATCTCAATCCGGAAAAGTCGTTCATCCGCTGGGCCGTCGCGCAGGGCCTCACGGTATTCGTCATCTCCTGGGTGAATCCGGACGCGCGCCACGCGCACAAGGACTTCGAATCGTACGTGCGCGAGGGGGTCTTCGCCGCGCTCGACGCGATCGAGCAGGCGACCGGGGAGCGCGAGAGCGCGGCGATCGGCTATTGCGTCGGCGGCACGCTGCTTTCGGTCGCGCTCGCCTATATGGCGCAGACGAACGACCGGCGAATTTCCAGCGCGACCCTGTTCGCCACCCAGGTCGATTTCACCGACGCCGGCGATCTCAAGGTGTTCGTCGACTACGAGCGCCTGCGGGCGATCGAGACCAAGATGGCCGAAAAGGGCTATCTGGAGGGCTCGGAGATGGCCGGCGCCTTCAACATGCTTCGGCCCAACGATCTTATCTGGTCCTTTTTCGTCAACAATTATCTGAAGGGCAAGGAGCCGATGGCGTTCGATCTGCTGGTCTGGAACGCCGACGCCACGCGCATGCCCGCAGCCAACCATTCGTTCTATCTGCGCAACTGCTATCTCGAAAACAATCTGACCCAGGGCCGGATGGTCCTGGGCGGCAAGACCCTGGATCTCGGCAAGGTGACGGTACCGATCTACGAACTGGCCGCGCGCGAGGATCATATCGCGCCCGCCCAGTCGGTCTTCGTGGGCGCGCAGTTTTTCGGCGGCCCGGTGCGTTACGTGATGGCCGGATCGGGCCACATCGCGGGCGTCGTCAACCCCCCGGCCAAGCCGAAATATCAGTACTGGACCGGCGGCCCTCCCGCCGGCGGTTTTGCCGACTGGGTCGCCCGGGCCGTCGAACATCCCGGCAGCTGGTGGCCGGATTGGGCGGCCTGGCTGATCGCCCAGGCGCCCGAGCAGGTCCCCGCGCGGCGGCCCGGAGAAGGCGGGTTGAAGGCGCTCGGCGACGCGCCCGGAGATTATGTGAAGGTGAAGGTCTGACCCAATGGCGCGCGGCGGCGGCGCGGTCAGTTGTAGGTTATCGAGGTGGACAGGCGCGGCGCCATGTAGGTCTGCTGGTGGAGGGTGATCGGGCCGGTGACCTGATAGCCGACCTTGGGCGTGTAGACATAGG
>JBEKZS010000122.1:0-13559 GCA_049509635.1 Roseiarcus sp. | reverse complement strand
CCGAGCAACGGATCGGGCTGTCCGCGCGCCAAGGGTCGGTCCTCGAGGGTCCAGTCCCGTTGAATCTCGTGCAGGTGGGCGTCGCGCGCGCCGGCCCTGGTCAAAATTTCGAGCGCGCGCGCCCCCGCCGCCTCGTCGCGCACGCCGACCCACAGCACCAGGCCGCCCTGAGACAATTGCTCCCAGACCCGGTCGACGTGGCGCTGCGCGATCGCCCGCGCCAGCAGGCCGCCGATTCCGGCCCCGACGGCGCCGGCGGCGATCGCGCCGGCGAAGATCGCCGCCAGCGCGCCGCCGGCGGCGACGACGGCGAGTTCACCGGCGATCCCGCCGATGAACAGCGGGATGCCGACGGTCGCCGCCTCGCCGGCGATCCGCGAGTCCCTGGATACGAAGGCGGTCAGCGGCGCCCGCGGATCGTCCATGATCTCGCCGACCGAGCGATACAGGCGCCCCAGGCGGTCCCTGACCGTCTTGTCGCTCGCCAGCACGGAAACGGCGCCCCGGTCGAACCCGGAGATTTCGAGCTCGTCGACCGCGGCCTCCAGGGCGTCGGCGTCCGCGAACACCGCCACGGCCTCGCGGGCGATGTAGCCGGTGGTCGCGTCGTCCGGCATGGTTTCGACCATCGTCGTCGGCTCCATTGGTGCGCCCGCCGCTCGTCGAGCCGCTCCGGCCGCTTCGAGCCGGCCGAGATTCGTCGATTCTTGCGAGGTTTCGCGCCGGGCGCCAGCCTCGGAAACTACCCACGGGAAATCGTCGGCGCCGGGCCGGCCGGCGGAACGGGTCGCGTGGCATGGCGCGCGGCGAGGGCGCGGGTCCGATTCCAGGACCCGACGATGGCGCCCTTGGCTTGCCGGCCCGTCGTCGCTCGGCTAGATTTTACGGCGAGGGTCCGCTGGAATGTCGGGCCTCGTCGGATCGGCCCTGCGTCCGATCGAGTCGCGAGGAGGCGAATCTTGACCAAATTCACCCTTGTCCTCCTGGTCGGGTTGGCGATCGCTCTGGCCGGCTTCTACTTTCTGGGGCACGGCGACGCCCTGGCCTTTGCGCCGCGATGCCCTCCGAAGTGTTGACTTCCGCCGCCGTCCGCGCGGGCCGCGCCATCGGCGGATTCTTCTCCAACGCCGCGTTCGCGACCTGGGTCCAGAACGTCATCATCGTCATCAGCGTGATCGTCGCGGTCCTGACGCTGAAGGACTCCGACGTGAACTTGCGGATCGCCAATTCGACGGCGTTCGCGCAGCGCTACGTGCTCGACAAGCCTTCGCTGTCGGTCTACGCGGCGGATCTGCGGGTCGCGCAGTTCGAGGCGGTGCAGGACGCGAAACGGCAGATCAGCAATTTCGACCAGGACCGCGCGCGCGCGGACAATTGGAACGGCTTGTTCGAAATCGCGCGGCCGCTGGTGCTCAACCGGATCAGGAGCGACAGCAAGCTGACGAGCAAATATTCCGACGTCGCGAATTTCTTCCGGTCGTTCATCGCCTGCGTCGATTCCAACGTCTGCGACCGGGACACCGCGAAAAAGCTTCTGTCGTCCGAACTGCTCGCGTTCTACAACGCGGTATGTCCCTATATCGAATACCAGGAACAGACGTTCAATCACGAGGACGAATCGCCGCAGTTTCTGGACTTTCTGGTCAATTCGTCGGGCCACACCGACGCCGAGGAATATTTCTGCCGGGCCAAACTCGGCGCGTTCCTCGCCAAGAAGTGACAGGGACGCCGGCGGGGCGGGGGATCGGCCGGGGCGTTTCTCGAAGCCGGGCTCGAGGCCCATGGCGTCGCCTCGACCCGCCCCGGGGGCAAGCCCGCCGAGGAATTGCCTGCGGCGGCAGCATCCACGCCGCGCGCGGCGGCGGAACCACAGGGCCGATCTGGAGTTCTGGTTGATCGAACTTCAATTCCGGAGAAGATCATGTCCAGGATTATTTCCACGATGCTGTTCGGCGCGGCGCTGACGCTGGCGCCCGCGCTCGCGTTCGCCGACGAGTCGACGACGCCCCCGAGCCCCGACCGCGTGCAGACGCCGGGCAACGGACCGACGATCAGCCAGCATCATCGTCGCGTCAGCCGCCGGATGGACGTCGAATCGGCGCGCGCCGCGTCCGAATCCGAGCATACCGGGTACGATTCTGCGGGCGAGATGGCGCGTCCGGCCTGGTCGGGGCCCAGCTATTCGCCTTACGCCAACATGATGCCCGGCGGGGCGTCGGCGGACCAGTAAGGCTGCGCTCGGGCGGCGCGCATCCGCGCGCGCCGCTCGCATCAAGGCGCCCCCCGCCGACCGCGCCATGGGCGCGCTGGGCGGCGGTTGCGTCTCATCCGCCGCCGGCGGGACGACCGCGGCCCGAGTTTGGATGGCCCCCGCGGGCGCGAGCCAGGCGCTTCCGCGCGCGGCCGCCGCGGTGTAGGCTCCCCCCGGGGAAACGATCGGGGAGGCCACGATGACCGCGGCGATGCGTCTCAATCACATGTCGGTCCAGGTCCGCAGCCTGGCGGTCAGTGCGGATTTCTACCAGGACGTGCTGCGGCTGCCGGAGATCGAATGCGGCGCGCGCATGCCGAACATCCGCTGGTTCGGCCTCGGCAGCGGGCAATCGATCCATCTCATCGAGGGCGATTTCGGCGCGACCTTCGTCAAGATCTCGACCCATTTCTGCATTTCCTCGGCCGACTTCGACGAGACCATCCGGCATCTCACCCGCAAGGGCGCGGCGTTCTGCAACCTCGCCGGCGAGCGCGGCCGCGAGCATATCCGCGCCGACGGCGTCCGCAGCGTCTATCTGCAGGACCCCGACGGCTACTGGATCGAGATCAACGAGGATTTCTGAGGCCCGGGCGCCGGGGACGACGATGTCGCCCGCCGCTACAGCTCCATCGCCACCATCACCGGCGCATGGTCCGACGGCCGCTCCCAGCCGCGCGCCGCGCGCATCACGTCCATGCCGCGCAGGCCGGCGCCGAGCGCCTGGCTCACCCAGATGTGGTCGAGCCTGCGGCCCTTGTCGGCGAGCGCCCAGTCGGGCGAGCGGTAGCTCCACCACGTATAGAGCTTGTCGGCATCGGGGACGAACCGGCGCAGCGCGTCGACCCAGGCGCCGGCGGCCTGGACCCGGCCGAGCCGCTCGACCTCGACCGGCGTGTGGCTGACCACCGACAGCAGCGCCCTGTGGCTCCAGACGTCCTGTTCGAGCGGGGCGATGTTGAGGTCGCCGACCAGGATCGCGCGGCCGGCGGCGATGCCGTCGGCGCGGATCCACGCCGCCATCTCGTCGAGGAAGGCGAGCTTGTGGGCGAATTTCTCGTTGATCGCCGGGTCGGGCTCGTCGCCGCCGGCGGGCACGTAGAAATTGTGGATGTCGAGGCCGGCCGCGGCGCCGCCGAGGGTCACGTGCATGTGGCGCGAATCGCCCTTGCCGCAGAATGCGTGGCGGGCGCTGGCGTGGATCGGCAGCCGCGAGGCGATGGCGACGCCGTGATAGCCCTTCTGGCCGTTGATCGCGACATGGGGATAGCCGGCGTCGTGGAACGCGGCGAGCGGGAATTCCGCGTCGCGGCACTTGGTCTCCTGCAGGCAGAGGACGTCGGGCGCGCGCTCGGCGAGATAGCGCGCGACGAGCCCGATGCGCAGCCGCACCGAATTGATGTTCCAGGTCGCGATGGTGAAATGCAAGGGGCAGCCTGTCGGCGGGGGCGGGCGGCGCAGAATGCGGGTCGGCGGAGCCGATGCAAGCGCCGGCGCGACTTGCCCACAGGCCTGATCGCGGCCGGCGGCGCCGGCTTCAGCGCTTCTGGCCGATCATGTGCTGCTCTTCGATCGCGAACAGCCGCTCGTCGGGCCGGGTCGTCAGGTCGAGGTTGAACAGCGACACCACCGTCTGCGAACCCTGCGCTTCGTCGACCGTCCATTGCTTCAGCGCGAAGGTCGCGGGGTCGAACACCAGCTCGATCTGCGCCGAGCCGCCGAGCGTCGCCCGGTCCTCGATGACGATCGTCACCGCGGTGTCGGCGACGTCGACGCGCAGCACCTGGGTGTCCTTGGCCAGGTCGATATGGTCGGCGAGCAGGAATTTCAGCGGCGTCTGGGCGATGAAATAGAGGTCCTGGGTGTCCATCTTCTGGTCGCGCACCGCGACGCTGCGCCCGTCGGCGACGATTTCGAGCCGGTCGGGCGGCGCGAATTCGAACCGCATGCGGCCGGGCCGCTCCACCGTCAGCCTGCCTTCCGAACGATGGCCGTCGGGGCCGACCTGGACGAAATCGGCGCTCAGCACCTGGGTCGCGTCGAGCCAGGCGTCGGCGCGGCGGACCGCCTCGGCGGCGGTGATCGACGGCTTTGACGCCGCCGCGTCGGCCTTGGCGTCCTTCGCCTCCTTGAAGTCCTTCGGCCGCGCCTTCGGCGCCGGCGCATGCAGGTCGACCGGCTGGTCCTGCGCCAGCGCGCCGCCGCACAGGGTCGCCAGCAGCAGCGCCGGGACGAGAATCGCGCGCGAGATCGACATGGCGGCTCCTTTTCCGGCGCGTGCTTAGGCAGCCGATGTGGCGTTAATTGGACGCGCGCGGCCGGCTAATCCTCGGCGTCGAGCGCGAAGGCGCCGCGGTCGACCCCCTCGCCGACCAGGATTTCGCGCTTGCCCGAATGATTGGCGGGGCCGACGACGCCCTCCTTCTCCATCCGCTCGACCAGCGAGGCGGCCTTGTTGTAGCCGACCGACAGCCGCCGCTGGATGTAGCTGGTCGAGCACTTGCGGTCGCGCAGCACGATGTTGACCGCGCGGTCGTAATAATCCCCGGCCTCCTCGGCGTCCATCGAGCCCGGCGAGCCGGCGGGCGCCGCCGGCTCGTCGTCCTCGCCCGCCGGCTCGTCCTCGGTGATCGAGGTCAGATATTCGGGCTGCCCCTGCGACTTCAGATGGGCGACGATCTTCTCGACCTCCTCGTCGGCGACGAACGGGCCGTGGACGCGCGAGATCCGCCCGCCGCCCGCCATGTGGAGCATGTCGCCCTGGCCGAGCAGCTGCTCGGCGCCCTGTTCGCCCAGAATCGTCCGGCTGTCGATCTTGGAGGTGACCTGGAACGAGATGCGGGTCGGGAAATTGGCCTTGATCGTGCCGGTGATGACGTCGACCGACGGGCGCTGGGTCGCCATGATGAGGTGGATGCCCGCGGCGCGCGCCATCTGGGCGAGCCGCTGGATCGCGCCCTCGATGTCCTTGCCGGCGACCATCATCAGGTCGGCCATCTCGTCGACGATGACGACGATGTACGGCAGCTCGCACAGGTCCATCGCCTCCTGCTCGTAGATCGCCTCGCCGGTCTCGCGATCGAAGCCGGTCTGGACGGTGCGGGTGATCTGCTCGTTCCTCGCGGCGGCCTCGGCGACGCGCGCGTTGAAGCCGTCGATGTTGCGCACGCCGACCTTGGACATTTTCCGGTAGCGGTCCTCCATCTCGCGGACCGCCCATTTCAGCGCGACGACCGCTTTCTTGGGGTCGGTCACCACCGGCGTCAGCAGATGCGGAATGCCGTCGTAGACGGAGAGTTCGAGCATTTTGGGATCGACCATGATGAGCCGGCACTGCTCGGGCTTCAGCCGGTAGAGCAGCGACAGGATCATCGTGTTGATCGCGACCGACTTGCCCGAGCCGGTCGTGCCGGCGACCAGCAGATGCGGCATGCGCGCGAGATCGACGATGACCGGCTCGCCGCCGATCGTCTTGCCGAGCGCGATCGGCAGCCGGTGCTTGGACTTCTCGAAATCCTGGCTCGCGAGCAGTTCGCGCAGGTACACCGTCTCGCGGCGCTGGTTGGGCAGTTCGATGCCGATCGCGTTGCGGCCCTGCACGACCGCGACGCGCGCCGATATCGCCGACATCGAGCGCGCGATGTCGTCGGCGAGGCCGATCACGCGCGAGGACTTGATGCCGGGCGCCGGCTCCAGTTCGTAGAGCGTCACCACCGGGCCGGGGCGCACGTTGATGATCTCGCCCTTGACCCCGAAATCGTCGAGCACGCCTTCGAGCAGCCGGGCATTCTGTTCGAGCGCGTCCTCGGAAATCTTGGTGGCGACCGCCTTCCTCGGCTCGGCGAGCATCGCCAGCGGCGGCAGCTGGTAGGCGGCGCGGTCGAACAGCGTGGGCTGGGCCTCGCTGAGGATTCGCTTGCCGGGCTTCAGCGCGCCGGCCGGCGCGGCCACGCGCGAGGGCGCGCCGGGGGCGGGCGGACCTTCGGACGCGGCGACGGGCGCGGGCGCCGGGCGGCTGAATGGCGGCTCGACGCGGCGCCGGTCGGCGGGCATGTCCAATGCGGTCTCGTCGGGCGGGAACGCCGCGCTCGTGGCGTCGAGCCAGGGGGCGCGCGCGCGCCCGGCGTCGGGTTCGCGCCGCGGGCTGAACAGGCGCCGCGCCGCGCCGGCGAGGCTCAGCGCGAGATGGATCGCCGCGCCCAGCGAGATGAGGCCGAGGCCGGGCTCGCCGTCGCTATCCTCGTCGTCGGGATCGGCCGGCCGGTCCTTGCGCGGTCGCGCCGGGGCGCCGGCCGCGGGACGGCGTCCGCTCGCCTCGTCTTCCTCGGGCGCCTGGACGATGCCGAAGCCCGCCGCGGCGGTCAGGGCGAGGATCGCGACGCCCGCCAGGGCGAAGCCGGCGATCAGCATGCCGCTGGTCGAGCCGGCGGAGAGATAGCGGGGCGCTCCGAGCACCGCGTCGCCCAGAACGCCGCCGAGGCCGGTCGGCAGCGGCCAGCGGGCGGGCGCCGGCAGGAAGGAGGCGAGTCCGGCGGCGGCGACGGCGCCGACCAGCCAGGCCGCCAGGCGGACGCGCGCGCGCTCGAGCCGGCGCTGGGTGACCAGCCGCCAGCCCCAGAAGGCCGGCGGCGCCAGCGCGGCGACGCAGGCGAGCCCCATCGCCTGCATCGCAATGTCGGCGGCGATCGCCCCGGGCGCGCCGAGCAGGTTGTGGATCGGCGTGCCCGTCGCATGATTGAGGCTGGGATCCTCGACCGACCAGGTCAGCAGCGCGAGCGAGAGCGCGCCGACGCCGCCGATCACGCCCAGGCCGGCGAGTTCGGCGGCGCGCCGCCGCGGGAACTCGCGCAGGGAATCGGGGAGATGGTCGATGAAGGAGAAGCTGGTGGTACGCATCGCTTGGTCCGCAAATCGACCGATCGGGTCGCCGCGCCCGGCCCAGGGCTCGCCGCAGACTAGGCGGGCGGAGTTAACGCGGGCCTAACCTTAACGGGAGCGCCGCGGCGGCGCCGCGGCCATGCGGGACCAAAAAAAGACGCCCTCGCGAGAGGGCGCCGAGTCGGGGAGGAACCTGTCGGCGCGGGGGCGGCGCAGCGCGTCGCCCCCGCGCGTCCGATCGTTACTGCACGACCTCGCCATGCAGGGCCAGATCGAGGCCGTCGCGCTCGATCTCGTCCGTGACCCTGAGACCGATCGTCACGTCGATGATCTTCAGGATGACCAGCGAGACGATGGCGTCGTAGACCACCACCGTGCCGATGCCGATCAGCTGATTGACGACCTGGCCGGGATTGCCTTCGATCAGTCCGGGCGAGCCGCCATATTCATTGATGGCGAAGACGCCGGTCAGGATCGCGCCGATCGCCCCGCCGACGCCATGGACGCCGAAGCAGTCGAGCGCGTCGTCGTAGCCGAAGGCGTGCTTCAACGCGGTCGCGCCGAGGTAGCAGCCGACGCCGCAGGCGACGCCGATCACCATCGCGCCGATCGGACCGACGAAGCCGGAAGCCGGCGTGATCGCGACGAGGCCCGCGACCGCGCCCGAGCAGATGCCGATCACCGTCGGCTTGCCGCGATGGGCCCATTCGACGAACATCCAGGTCAGGGCGGCGACCGCGGTGGCGATCTGGGTCACCGTCATCGCCATGCCCGCCTGCACGCCGGCGCTGACCGCCGAACCCGCGTTGAAGCCGAACCAGCCGACCCACAGCAGGCCGGTGCCGATGAAGGTCAGCACCATGTTGTGGCCCGGGCCGGTGTCGCGGCGCTTGCCGAGCATGAGGGCGCACATCAGGCCGGCGACGCCCGCGTTGATATGCACCACCGTGCCGCCGGCGAAGTCGAGAACCTTGACCCATCCGGCGAAATTGCCCTTGTCGTCGGTGTTGGCGGCGCTGAAGATGCCGTCCGGACCCCAGACCCAATGCGCGACCGGCGCGTAGACCGCGATCGCCCACAGGCCGATGAACCAGAGCATCGCCGAGAACTTCATGCGTTCGGCGAAGGCTCCGGCGATCAGCGCGGGGGTGATGATCGCGAAGGTCATCTGGAAGCACATGTAGACGGTCTCGGGGATCGTCGGCGCCAGCGAGTTCGGATTGCCGATCCCGCCGTTGTTGATGTCGCTCAATATCCCTTGCAGGAACACCCGGCTGAAGCCGCCGATGAACGGACCTCCTGACGTGAATGCGAGCGTGTAGGTGACGATCGCGTAGAGCACCGTGATCAGACAGGTGATCGCGAAGCTGGTCATCACGGTGTCGCCGACGTTCTTCTTGCGGACCATGCCGCCGTAGAACAGGCCGAGACCGGGAATGGTCATCATCAGCACGAGCGCCATGGACGTCAGCATCCAGGCGGTGTCGCCGCCCGAGGGCGTGCATTTGGTCAGGACCGCCGGGACGGCCGGGACTGCGGCGTATTTGTCGGTGGCGTCGATCGCCGCGACCGCTGCGGCGCAGGCGGGCGTCGCCGGCGGGGCCGGCTTGGCGGCGGGCGCCGCGGGAGCGTCGGCGGCGGCGGCAGGGGCGGCGGGCGCCGCGGGAGCGGCGGCGGCCGGAGCGGCGGGCGCATCGTCGGCGCGCGACGGGCTGAGCCCCGAGGCGCCGATCAGCGCGGCGATCGCCAGCGCGGGCGCGAGGCCGGCAAGGAACCGTGACAGTTTCATCGTGCAAAACTCCAATTGACGTGAGGATCGGGTCGCCTCAGAGGGCGTCTGAATCTTTTTCGCCGGTGCGGATGCGGACCGCGGAATCGATGCCGTAGACGAAAATCTTGCCGTCGCCGATCTGGCCGGTGCGCGCCGCCGCGGTGATCGCCTCGATCACCTGGTCGACGAGGTTGGTGTTGACCGCCACTTCGATCTTCAGCTTCGGCAGGAAGCTCACCGCATATTCCGCGCCCCGATAGATTTCGGTATGGCCCTTCTGCCGTCCATAGCCCTTGACTTCCGTGACCGTCAGTCCGTGCACGCCGATGGAGGTGAGCGCGTCGCGCACCTCCTCGAGCTTGAACGGCTTGATTACTGCCATGACTATTTTCATGTGCCTCATCCCAGCTTGGCGGATCCCCGAGACCAAACAGACGGCCCCCTCCCCGCGCGATGTCGGCCGGACGACAATGTCGCCCCGCTCCCGACGTGCTTAACAATCATCGTGCCAACCCCGGAGTGCCGGCCGTCGGTCGATGAATCGTCTATGATTCCGATGGGAAGACGCGAACGGCCGGCTTCCGGCCGGCGTCGCTGGCGAAAAATTAGGCGCCTACAAACTGATCAGGCGCCGACCGGCGTGCGCCGGCGGATCAGCCCCTCCTGGACGACGCTGGCGACCAGCGCGCCGGCGCGCGAATAGATGAGCCCGCGCGTCAGGCCGCGCGAGCCGCCGGCGTTGGGGCTGTCCTGGGCGTAGAGCAGCCATTCGTCCGCCCGGCACGGGCGGTGGAACCACAGGGCGTGATCGAGGCTCGCGACCTGGAACTCCGGATCCGAGACGCTGAACCCATGCGCGGCGAGCGCGGTGTCGAGCAGCGTCATGTCGGACAGGAAGGCGAGCGCGGCGCGATGGATCGCGGGATCGTCGGGCAGCCGGCCGGCGATGCGAATCCACAGCGACTGCCTCGGCGCTCCCGGGACGCCGCGCGCGCCCGGCGCGTAGCGCGACAGATCGAGCGGGCGGATCTCGATCGGACGGATCCGGTCGGCGAAGCCCTGCAGCCGCTCCCTCGTCCTGGCGTCGGCGAATTTCGCCAGGCCGGCCGGGTCGGGCAGCGCGTCGGGATCGGGCGCGTCGGGCGCCGGAAAGGAATGCTCGACGCCATGCTCCTCGACCTGGAACGACGCCGACAGCGAGAAGATCGCCCTGCCGTGCTGGATCGCATTGACCCGCCGGGTCGTGAAGCTGCGGCCGTCGCGGATGCGGTCGACCTCGAACACGATCGGCACCAGCGGGTCGCCGCCGAGCATGAAATAGCCGTGCAGCGAATGGGGCGCCCGGCCCTCGACGGTGCGCGCGGCGGCGACCAGCGCCTGGGCGATGACCTGGCCGCCGAACACCCGCTTCCAGCTGTCCTGCGGCGACCGGCCGCGAAAGATGTCGACCTCGATGGTTTCGAGGTCGAGGCGGTCGACCAGATCGGCTGACGTGGCGGGCATGGCGATCCCCAGCGGCTTCGGCGTCCGGGGAAGGTGACCGGCGCGGGCCGCCGCCGTCAAGGGCGCCGGGCGGTCGCGAACTCACTCGCCGTACGGCGCCCACACGTTCTTGACCTGGGTCGCGCGGCGCAGGAACGCGCGGCCCTGGGCGCCGGCGGCCGACCAGTCGCGCGTCCGGCCGCCGTCGGTCCAGGTCGCCTTCAGGTTGCTCGCCGAGGCCGCCTCGACCATCGCGGCGCCCGCCGGCGTCCCGCAGTGCCACAGCGCGTCGACGCCCTCGTGCTCGGCGAGCGTCCGGGCGAGCGGATCCGACTCGCCGGTGACGATGTTGACGACGCCGGCCGGCACGTCGCTGGTCTCGAGCACCTGGTAGAAATCGGTCGCGGCGAGCGGGTGGACCGCCGAGGGGACGACGACGACCCGGTTGCCCATCGCGATCGCCGGGACGACCAGCGAGACGAAGCCGAGCAGCGGCGCCTCGTCGGGACAGACGATGCCCATGATCCCCCACGGCTCGTTCATCGCCAGCGTGATGTGGCGCGCGCGGGTCGCATGGACCGCGCCGTCGAACTTGTCGGCAAAGCCCGCGTAGAAGAAGGTCCGGCGGATCGCCGCATCGACCTCGCCGCGCGCCTGCGCCGCCGAAGCGCCGGTCATGGCCTCGAGCCGGGCGGCGAATTCGGCGGCGCGCGCGTCGAGGTTCTCGGCGAGATAGAACAGGACCTGGGCGCGGTTGTGCCCGGTCGCGGCGCCCCAGGAGGAAGCCTTGCCGGCGGCCTCGACCGCGTTGCGGATGTCCTTGCGATTGCCGAGCCCGGCCAGTCCGACGGTCCCGCCGCGGGGATCGGTCACCCAATAGGAATAGCCCGCGTCGGGCCGCGCCTGCTTGCCGCCGATGAACAGCTTGGCGGTCCGGTCGATGCCGGCCGGGCCCTCGCCCGCGGCGCCGGCGCCCGGCAGCGCGGACAGCGCCGCCGCGCGCCGCGCCTCGCCCGGCTCTGCCGGCTTGGCCGGGGCCAGATACTCGCCCATGCCCTCGCGACCGCCTTCGCGGCCGAAGCCGCTCTCGCGATAGCCGCCGAAGCCGGCGGCGGCGTCGAACAGGTTGGTGGAATTGATCCAGACGACGCCCGCCTTGATCTGGGCGGCGACCTCCAGCGACCGGTTGACGTTCTCCGACCAGACCGAGGCGGCGAGGCCGTAGCGGGTGTTGTTGGCGAGCGCGACCGCCTCGTCGGGCGTGCGGAACGTCATCGCGACGAGCACGGGCCCAAAGATCTCGACCTCGGCGAGAAGCGACGCCGGCTCGACGTCGGTCACCAGCGTCGGCGGGTAGAAGCAGCCCTGCGCCGGCAGCGCGGCCTCGGGCCGCCACACCGTCGCCCCGTCGCGGGCGCCCTGGTCGACCAGCCTGGCGATGCGCTCGAGCTGGACGGGGGCGACGATCGCGCCGATGTCGGTCGACTTGTCGAGGGGATCGCCGACGCGCAGATGCGCCATCCGCGCGCGCAGCTTGGCGTAGAGGCGCTCGGCGATTCCCTCCTGGACGAGCAGGCGCGAGCCCGCGCAGCAGACCTGGCCCTGGTTGAACCAGATCGCATCGACGACGCCCTCGACCGCGCCGTCGAGATCGGCGTCCTCGAACACCACGAACGGCGACTTGCCGCCGAGCTCGAGCGACAGTTTCTTGCCCGAGCCGGCGGTCGCCCTGCGGATCAGCCGGCCGACCTCGGTCGAGCCGGTGAACGCGATCTTGTCGACGCCGGCATGGGCGACCAGAACCTCGCCCGGCGCGCCGTCGCCGGTGACGATGTTGACGACGCCGGGCGGCAGCCCCGCCTCGCGGCAGATTTCGGCGAAGGCGAGCGCGGTCAGCGGGGTGAATTCGGCGGGCTTCAGCACCACCGTATTGCCCGCCGCGAGCGCGGGCGCGATCTTCCAGGCGAGCATCAGCAGCGGGAAGTTCCACGGGATGATCTGGCCGCAGACGCCGAGCGGCCGCTCGCCGGGAAACTCGGTCTCGATCAGTTCGGCCCAGCCGGCGTGGTGATAGAAGTGGCGCGCCACCAGCGGCACGTCGAGATCGCGCGATTCGCGGATCGGCTTGCCGTTGTCCATGCTCTCGAGCACGGCGAGGAAGCGCTCGCGTTTCTGGATGTGACGGGCGAGCGCGTAGAGATGGCGCGCGCGGACGTGGCCCGGCGTCGCCGACCACGACGCGAAGGCGCGCCGCGCCGCCGCCACCGCCGCGTCGATGTCGGCATGGGTCCCCTGGGTCACCCGGGCGAGCGGCTTGCCGGTTGCGGGATTGGCGACCTCGAACAGCGCGCCCGGCGCGGTGAAGGCGCCGTCGATGAAATGGCCGAAGCCGCCCGCGTGCGAAGCCAGCCACGCGAGGACATGCTCGGCGCTCTCCGGCGAGGGGCCGTAGTCCATCGTGCGCAGGATGTCGCTGATTTTTCCCATTGCCGTCCTCAGGCCATCGCGTGGCGGTAGCTGGCCGAGTAATGGCCGGTCGCGTAGTGATCGAGCTGGCGCTCGATGTCGTTGAGCAGCGTGCTGGCGCCGATCCGGAACAGGTCGGCCCGCAGCCAGCGGTCGCCGAGCTCCTCCTTGATCAGGAACAGCCAGTTCAGCGCGTCCTTGGCGGTGCGCAGCCCGCCCGCCGGCTTGAAGCCGATCTCCTGGCCGGTCAGCGCGCCATAGTCGCGCAGCGCGCGCAGCATGACGAGGCTGACCGGCATGGTCGCGTTGACCTCCTCCTTGCCGGTCGAGGTCTTGATGAAATCGGCCCCCGCCTGCATCGCGACCATGCTGGCGGCGTAGACGTTGCGCAGGGTCTTGAGATCGCCCGTGCCGAGGATCGCCTTGAGATGGGCCGCGCCGCAGGCCGCGCGCATCGCCTTGACCTCGTCGTAGAGCGCCGGCCAGTCGCGGTTCAGCGCATGGGCGCGGGTGATCACGATGTCGATCTCGCCGGCGCCCTCGGCGACCGCATAGGCGATTTCGGCGAGCCGCTGCTTCAGCGGCGTCAGCCCGGCGGGAAAGCCGGTGGCGACCGAGGCGACCGGAATGCCCGAGCCTTCGAGCGCCTTCACCGCGGGCGCCACCATCGTCGGGTAGACGCAGACCGCCGCCACCGTCGGCGGCTGGTCG
>JBEKZS010000121.1:0-13630 GCA_049509635.1 Roseiarcus sp. | reverse complement strand
GTCTTCGTCGGCATCGCGGTCATCGCCGCCTGGGCGTTCGTGTTCTCCTACGCGCTGCGCTGGCTCGAAACCGTGCTCGTGCCCTGGAAGGGCAAGAGCTGACCGCGCGCTCGCGGCGGCGCGCCCCGGGGTGAGATCCCAAGCGTCGACGTACCGACGCCGCCGCCATTGCCGACGCTACGACGGTAACGTATCCGTTACGCATGATTCACGTGCTCGATGCCCTCGGAAGTCCCGTGCGACGCGCGATCCTCCAGGAATTGCGCGCCGGGCCGCGCGCGGTCGGGGAAATCGCCGCAGGGCTGCCGGTGAGCCGTCCCGCCGTGTCGCGCCATCTGCGCGTCCTCGAGGACGCCGGCCTCGTGCAGGCGCGCGGCGACGGCGCCCGCAACGTCTATTCGATCCGCATGCAGGGCTTTGCCAGCGTCCGCGACTTCGTCGACGATTTCTGGGATGTCGCCCTCGCCCGCCTCGAGGAGCTCGCCCGCCGATGATCGTCAAGTCCGTGTCCCTGCCGCTCACCCCCGAAACGGCGTTCGACCTGTTCACCACCGATATCGGGCTCTGGTGGCCGGAAGGGCGCCGGCACACCGGCGATCCCGCGAGCGAGATCTTCCTGCTCGAAAGCGGCCGGTTCTTCGAGCGCGCGCGCGCGACGGGCGCGAAGTCGAGCTCGGCCGGGTGATCGGCTGGGACCGGCCGCACCGGATTCGGCTCGACTTCTTCATCGCGACCGGCCCCGACCGGCCGACCGCGGTCGAGATCGCCTTCGCCGCCGATCACGGCGGCGTGCTGGTCACCGTCACCCACGGGCCGACGCCCGCCAGCGCGGCGCTGTGGCGCGAACGGGCGCCGCGCTACAGGCGAGCCTGGGAGGCGGCGCTCGTCGCGCTGGCGCGTTGCGTTTCGTAACTTTCATGTTACCATGGCGCGATGCAGCGCTTTTCGACCTCGCTCGCCATCGAGGCCGGTCCGCAGGCGGTCTGGTCGCTGCTCGTCGACACCGCAGCATATCCCGCGTGGAATTCGACCGTCGCGCGGATCGACGGCCGGATCGAGGCCGGCGCGACGCTGAGGGTCCAGGCAAAGATCGCGGCGGCCCGCGCCTTTCCGGTCAGGGTCGCCGAATTCGCGCCGCCGCGCCGGATGGCCTGGATCGGCGGCATGCCGCTCGGCCTGTTCGCCGGCGTGCGGATTTTCACGCTCGAGCCGATTGCCGACGGCGCTGTCCGATTCACGATGGAGGAGACCTATGGCGGCCTGCTCGCGCCGCTGATCGCGCGATCGATTCCGGACCTGCAGCCGGCGTTCGACGCCTTCGCCGCCGACCTGAAGCGTCGCGCGGAAGCCGCGCCGGCGCGCCCGCGCGTCGAAGCCTGAACCAATGTGGCGCGCGCCGCGCGCATGAAGGGGAGCGAACATGACGACCGACCTGACCTATCTCGCCTGGACGGCGCTGCTCACCGCCGCGCTGTGGATCCCCTATATCGGCGCGCAGGTCACGACCAATGGCCCGCTGGGGCCGGCCAATTATCGCGACCCGGCGCCGCGGCCGGTTCCGCTCTGGGGCGTGCGCGCCGGCCGCGCCCATATCAACGCGGTCGAATCCTTCGCCCCGTTCGCCGCGCTCGTGCTCGTCGCCCATGTCGCCGGCAGGGCGGATGCGATGACCGCGTTCTGGGCGGCGAGCTTCTTCTGGCTGCGGCTCGCTCACGCCGTCGTCTATCTGCTCGCCGTCCCCTATGTCCGGACGCTGATCTTCACCCTCGGCTTTGTCGCCGAAATCGGCATTTTCTGGGAGGTGATCAAGTAACGCCGCCTCACTCGCCGATCTCGCGCGCGGCGCTCCGCTTGTGCGCGGCGAGCGCCATCAGGCGCCGGTCGCGCCAGGCCTGGCGCTCGCCGAGCCGCGCGGCGGGCAGTGCCGCGCGGCGCTCGGCCTCGATGCGGTCGAGCACCGGCCCGGTCCAGTCGGCGCGCCACTGGACGGTCGGAAAAATGCCGGCATAGATCGCCTCGTAGCGTTGCGCATAGTCGCGCACCCCGCCGGGCGCATTGAGGTCGATCGTCTCGAACGGGCCCATGAACGACCAGCGCAGCGCGAGCCCCTCGCGAATGCCGACGTCGATGTCCTCGGCGCAGGCGTAGCCCTCGGCGACGAGGCGGAACGCCTCCTCGAGCAGCGCGCCCTGCATCCGGTTCATCACGAAGCCGTCGATCTCGCGGTTCATCACGATCGGCGCATGGCCCGCCGCCCGCAGGAAGGCGGCGGTCCGCGCGACCGCGGCCGGATCGGTCCAGGGCGCCGGAACCACCTCGGCGGCGGGGATGAGATAGGGCGGGTTGATGGGATGGGCGACGAGGCAACGCGCGCGCCCGATGAGCCCTTCGGTGAATTTCGACGGCAGGATCGCCGAGGTCGAACTGGCGAGCACTGCGTCGGGCGGCGCAGCCGCGTCGAGGCGGGCGAAGATTTCGCGCTTCAGTGCGACGTCCTCGGGCGTGCTCTCCTGGACATGGATCGCGCCGGCGAGCGCGTCCTCGAGCGTCGGCGCGGCGCGCATCCGGGCGCGCACCGCGTCCGGGCCGGCGCCGTCGAGCAGGTCGTAGCTTTCGAGGTCCGGCAGCAGGCGCTCGATATAGCCGAGCGCCGCGGCGGGCGCCGTCGCCGCCGCGTCCCACAGCGCCACCTCGTGACCCGCCCGCGCGAAACTGATCGCCCACGCGCGACCGATGAACCCCGCGCCGACGATCGCGACCTTGGCCACAGGCCCCTTCTCCCCTGCAAAGAGCGCCGCCCGGCGCGCTCAGAACGGTTGCGGCAGCACGAACACCTGGCCGGGATAGATGAGGCGGGGATTGCGGATCTGCGCGACATTGGCGGCGTAGATCTGGGTGTAGCGGAGGCCGTCGCCGTAGAGCCGTTCGCTGATCCCCCACAGGCTGTCGCCCCTTATGACCTTGCGGGTGTCGACGAGCCGGACGACCGCGTGGGCGCCGTCGCCCGCCGGCGCGGGCCCGACCGCGGGCGCGCCCGGGGCGGCGGGGGGCGCCGGCGCGGCCGCCGCGATCGAAGCCGGCGCTGGCGCGGCCGGCGCCGCGCCGAGTTCGGGATAGTCGAACGGCACTTCCGCCCGCGAGAGGACGGCCGCGTTCGCGTCGATCTCGTCGGCGCGGACGGCGTAGGGGCCGGCCCTCATGCCGTGCTCGACCGTCAGCGACCAGAGCCCGTCCGGCCCCGCGGTGACATTGGCGAGCAGCGCGCCGTTGAGATAGAGCCTCAGAACGGCGCCGGGCGGGGCGGCGCCGGTCACCACGACCCGACCGGCCTGGTCCGCGGCGACGCCGGTGATCGCCGTGCGCGGGGCGGGATCGGCGTCGGTGGCGCCGCTGCGCGCGACGACGAGCGGCGCGGCGCCTTTCCCGGCCGCGGCGGCGGCGCCGGACAGCGGCGTCGGGCTGCCGAGCGCGCGCGTGGCTGCGCCGGTATCGACGGCGGGCGTCCGGGCGGCCGATTGGGTCGAGGCGGCGGCGAGCTTGGCCGCCGGCGCCGGCCGAGGCACTTCGACGCCGACGACACCCGCCGAATCGAGCTCCGCGCCGTCGCCGACGCGCGCGGTGAGGCCGAGCGCATGCGGGCCGGGCGCGAAATCCGGCGGCAGGATGACGAACTGTCCGGAGCCGTCGGCGTCGGCCTCGGCGACGATCAGGCCGCCGTCGGTGACCGCCACCCGCGCGCGCGGCGCGGCGCGGCCGGCGATCACCGCCTCGCCGGTCGGTTCGATCCGCACGACGTCGAAGCGTGGGCGCGGCGCGGCGGCCGGCAGGGTTTCGGGCGCCGGCGCGGCGCCGGGCGCGCCGGGCTGAACCGGCGGATCCGGCCGCACGGCGGCCTCCGACTTCGGCGCGTTGGCGATCCCGGCCGAAATCAGCGCCGGCGCGGGGATGCCGGACTGGCTGCGCCGCCACAACGCGCCGCCCTCCGCGACCGCACCGACCGCGGCCAACCCGGCCGCCCAATAGATCATGCCCGTCCGGACCATCGCGCACCGCCTCGACGCCATCCCACCGGGATGGCCTCCCCCCAACGCTGATCCTGCACCTGCGCGGTCGCCGCCACAACCATAAAATCACGCATGAAATCGCGCCCACGCGCGGCCCATCACTTCGGTGTGATGTCCGCGGCGGCGTAACAATGCGGCGCGCGCCTCGTATTATCATCGGGGCGGGGCGGTCGAGGGAGCCGATTGATGGTGAGGCGCGGATTTCTGCAGGGCTTCGGCGCCGTCGTTCTGGCGGCCGGCCCCTGGCCCGCGCGGCGCGCGGCCGCCGGCGCCGCCACGGTCGTCCACACAGAGGCGGAATGGCGCGCGCTGCTGACTCCGGGCCAATATGCGGTCCTGCGCCAGGAAGGCACCGAGCCGCCGTTCAGCAGCGCGCTCGATCACGAGACGCGGCCCGGACGCTACGCCTGCGCCGGCTGCGAACTCGAGGCCTTCTCCGCCGCGACCAAATTCGACAGCGGGACGGGCTGGCCGAGCTTCTGGGCGCCGCTCCCGGACGCCGTCGTCGAGAAGAAGGATCGCGCCTTCCTGATGATCCGCACGGCGGTTGGCTGCCGGCGCTGCGCCGGCCATCTCGGGCATGTCTTCGACGACGGGCCCAGGCCGACCGGCCTGCGTTATTGCATGAACGGGATCGCGCTCAAATTCACCCCCGACCCGGCCTGACCGGCGGGATAGCAAATCCGGAGCGCGGCGGCGCCGGGAGAAACAGGAATCGAATCATGACCGATCAAGAAATGAAAACTTCCACGACGCGCAGGCGCCGCGCCGCCCTCCCCGCCGCGCTGCTCGCGCTCGCGCTCGGCGTCGCGCTGACGGTGGGGCAGTCCGACGCCGTCGCCGCCGAACAGCCGCACGCGCTGCCGGCGCCCGCCGTCGACGAGCCGGCGGGCGCGGGGCCGGAGACCGCGGTCTTCGCCGGCGGCTGCTTCTGGGGCGTGCAGGGCGTGTTCCAGCACGTCAAGGGCGTGGCTGCGGCCGTCTCGGGCTATTCGGGCGGCGACAAGAGCGCCGCGCAATACGAGACCGTCAGCACGGGCGCCACCGGCCACGCCGAATCGGTGAAGGTCACGTTCGATCCGCGCGAGGTGAGTTATGGCCGGCTGCTGCAGATCTATTTCTCGGTCGCGCACGACCCGACCGAACTCAATCGCCAGGGACCCGACACCGGCTCCCAGTATCGCTCGGAGATTTTCGCGGCGAACCCGGACCAGGCGCGGATCGCCCGCAGCTATGTCGCGCAACTCGACAAGGCGCGCGCCTTTTCCGCGCCGATCGTCACCCGCATCGAAGTGCTGAACGGCTTCTACCCCGCCGAGGCCTATCATCAGGATTTCCTGACGCTGAACCCGGGCAATCCTTATATCGCGATCAACGATCTCCCGAAGATCGAGGCGCTGAAGCGTTTGTTTCCCGGTTCCTACCGGGCCGACCCGATCCTGGTCGGCGCGCAGCGCCCGACGCAATGAGCGCGGCGGGTCGCCGGTCACACAGTTCTGGAGTGTGATACAAGCCCTTGATATGTATAAAGTTACCGAGGATCGCGCGGCGCCCCGTTAACTGAAATTCAATCCGCTGGCCCGATAGTCGCGCCGTCGGGGGGCGGTAGTGAAACGGAAGATCGGCATCATTTTCGCGGCGCTCTGCCTGTTCGGCGGGACGGGCTGGCCGAAGGACGGCGCGCCGGCCGACCGGCGCGCGAGCCTCGGCGACTTTCGCCCCCAGGTGGAAATTCCCTACCCCGACGACGACCCCTACAGCCCCGCCAAGGCGGATCTGGGCGATCGGCTGTTCTTCGACCCGCTCCTGTCGAAATCGCAGACCCTGTCCTGCGCATCGTGCCACGATCCCGATCGCGCGTGGACCGACGGCCGCGCGAGGGCGCTCGGCGAGGACCCTGGCGGGATGGCCTTGCGGACGCCGACGCTGCTCGACGTCGCCTGGCTGGCCCGACTCGGCTGGGACGGCAAATATCGCGATCTCGAATCGGTCGCGTTCGCGCCGATCACGTCGGTCAGCAACATGAATCTCGGCGAGCCCGAATTGCTCGCGCGCCTGTCCGCGCGGCCCGACTACATCGACGCCTTCGCGCGGGCCTTCGCCGACGGCGCGATCTCGCGGCGCAATGTCGAAATGGCGCTGGCGACTTTCGAGCGGTCGATCGTCGCGGAGGAATCGCCGTTCGATCGCTGGGTCGCCGGCGACGAGCAGGCGGTCGACGAATCGGTCAAGCGGGGCTTCGATGTCTTCAACGGCAAGGGCCGCTGCTCGGGCTGCCACAGCGGCTGGACGTTCAGCGACGGATCGTTCCACGACATCGGCGTGGCTTCGGGCGACGACATCGGGCGCGGCCGGCTGTTCCCCTCTTCGGTCAAGCTGCGCTATGCGTTCAAGACGCCGACGCTGCGCGACGTCGCCCGGCGCGGGCCCTATATGCACGACGGCTCCGTGCCGACGCTCGCCGCCGTCGTCGATCTCTACGATCGCGGCGGGATCGACCGGCCGAGCCGGTCCGAGCTCGTACGACCGCTCGGCCTGACCGAAGGCGAGAAGGCGGATCTGCTCGCGTTTCTCGACAGCCTCACCGGCACGCCGCCGCTGCGCCGCGAGTTCGGCGCCCTGCCCTGACGCATGGGGCGCGCCGCGTTCGTCAGACGTGCGTGATCGGCAGAGCCGCCCCGAGCGCACAGCCCAACAGAGCGAACCCGGCCACCAGCAATCCACCGCCCCAACGCTCCAGGGGTGCGCCGCGCGAGGGCGAATACTCGGCGGCGCAGGCGGCGGCGACGCCGCCGGCGAGGCTCATGGCGCTGACAATCACGAGCATCCCGGTCCGGACTCCGAATGGCCGGCTGGACCCTATGGCGCAAAGATTATCAAATCGTCAGCGGCGGCGCGCGGGCCGCCCGCGCGGCCCCGGAAATTAACCATGCGTCGTTACGGCCGCCGTGACTCCTACCTCTTCCTTAACAGACATGGTAAGCTATTCGTAAATAACATCAACGTTTTGCGTAAATCATGGAGCGGCCATGCTTGCCCCTCGTCGGCGGCGCACCTGGTTGTCGTCGATCGCCTATTTCAGCTGCGGCGCGGGCCTGCTCCATCCCGACGCAGCGTCCGCTCACGTGAAATGGTTCTGCGCGTTCGACGTCGCCGGCCAGCCGCGCGGTCTCGCCAACGTGCTGTGCCCTGATTTCGAATTGCTCGTCGGACTGGCGCTCGTCACGCTGCTGATGGGCTGCGCCGTCGAGGGAACCTGGGTCGGCGCGGCGCTGCAGCGCGCGCTCAACCGGGCGACCAGCGGGCTCGCGACCAACGCCGAACTGCTGTTCCGGGCGATCTGCGGCTTCTTCTTCATCGCCCTGTGGTCGATCGGCGGAATCCTGCTGACGCCCGAGCTCAAGACGGATTGGACGGCGATTCCCTGGCTGCAGCTCGCAATCGCCGCGGGCATGCTCTGGCGTTCGACCCTGCCGCTGTCGGCGCTCGGCATCGTCCTGCTGTTCGCGCTCGCCCTGGCGCGCTACGGCCTGTTCCACCTCATGGACTATCCGATCTTCCTCGGCGTCGCCGGCTTTCTTGCGCTGACCGGGCTCAACCGCACCCTGTTCGGCCTACGTCCGATCGATTTCGTGCGCTGGGCGACCGCGATCACCCTGATGTGGGCGTCGATCGAGAAATGGGCCTATCCCGAATGGACCTTCCCGCTGTTCGCCGTCCATCCAGGGCTGACGCTGGGTTATGACGGCGAATTCTACATGCGGGCGGCGGGCGTGATCGAGTTCACCCTGTCCTTCGCGCTGTTGTGGACGCCGCTGGTGCGCCGCATCGCGGCCAGCATGCTCTTCGGGATGTTCCTCAGCGCGATCCCGGTGTTCGGCAAGCTCGACGCGATCGGCCACGCCCCGATCATCGCGGTCCTCATGATCATCATCGCCGAACCCGTCGCGATCGCCCCCGCCGCGCAACGGATACGCACGCTCGCGCTCGCGCCCGCGTGTTTCGCCGCGACGCTCGCGCTGTACCTCGCGCTGTACTATTCGCTGCACGCGCTGCTGTTCGGCACGTCGATCGTCTGACCGCCTGCGCTCGCCGCCGCGCTCACTTGACCTGGACGAGCAGCTTCATCTTGGGATGGATGCCGCAGCGGACGGTGAAGTTTCCAGGGACCGTGAACGTCACGTCGACTTTGCTGCCGGGTTCCTGGTCGCCGGAATCGAAACTGAACCCATCCGACTCGATGTAGGCGTGATGCAGGAGGTCGCCGTCGTCGTTGACGATCTGCACGACGTCGCCGCGATTGACGCTGAGCTCGCCGGGCAGGAACGCCCTGCCGCGCTGCGAGACCTGGAAGCGGCCGGGGACGGAGTCCGCCACGGCCAATCCGCCGACCAGGCAGACACAGACCGCGGCGAAGCCGATGAGCCCGCCCTCGCGGCGCGACAGACGCGCGCCCAATATTTTCGCCATTGCCTTGCTCCCGCCCACCGCGAGGCTCGCGTCACCTTGTTGCACGGGAGCGCCGAGGCTTCCTTCCCGCACGCTAAGCTGCTGATCAATTTAGCCGCCGTTGCTTTAGAGGGCATTAACGGAAGCGGTCTATTTTGATCCGCCGCCCGCAATTCGAATCGACCAGGGACATCGTCGGACAATGGCCAAACGCGTCACCCGGGTCGAAACTCCCAAGGCGCCGGGATGGCGAGGCTGGCCGCTCGTGCGCGTCGTCGCGCGCGGCACGATCCGCGGACGGATCCTGCTCGCCTTTCTCGCGATGAGCGTCATCACCGGCGCGCTCGGCGGCTATGCCGCGGTGGGGGTGAAGCACGCCGGCGCGCTGGTCGCCAAGACCTTCGACGAATCGCTGATGTCTGTCAGCTACGCCCGCGCGGCGGCGGCCGATCTGGCCGCCATGCAGGCCGCGTTCAACCGGCGCGCCGTCGTGCGCGACGGCGAGGTGCGGCGCAAGCTCGACCAGGCGATCGACGACCTCGACACATCGCTGACGGAAGACCTCGAGATCGCCGCCGAGCGGTCGCATTCGGCGAAGGCGATCCGCGACGCCGACAATGTGCAGCGCGCAGTGAAGGCATGGAACGCCGAGCGCGCCGCCGGGCGCCGCTCGGGCGAAGTGGAAGTGTCGTGGAGCGACCTCGACCGCTACGCCGAGACCGCCAATCAGCAGATCGATCTCCTGGTCAACCACATCGCCGACGACGGGTTCACCAACCGGGAGCGCGCGCTGGCGAGCGTTGGGGCCGACTTGCGCCTGAACCTGATCGGCACGACGCTCGCCATCATGCTTTCCGCGGCGGTCGCCTGGCTGCTGGAGCGTCGGATCATCGGACCGGTGGCCGCGGCCTCCGCGGTCGCCGAACGGATCGCGGCCGGCGAACTGGACTGTGCAATTCCACGCGGCGGCGCCGACGAACTCGGGGCGCTGCTCGCCGCCATGGGCGTCATGCGCGACAGGATCAGCACGATGATGGAGCGCGAGGTCGCCGAGCGCCGGTCCGCGCAGACGCGGCTCGCCGCCGCGCTCGAGGGGTCGCGCGAAGGCGTCGTCGTGGTCGACGCCGACGGACGGATCGCGCTCGCCAATTCCCAGGCGGTGAATTTCGTCGGCGGCGCGCCCTCGCCGCTGCGGCCCGGCGCGGCGGTCGCGGAGATTTCGGCGGCGCTCGCCGATCCGGTCAGCCACGGCGAGGCGCTACTGAGAATCGATGGGCGCCTGCCCGCCACCGGCGAGTCGCGGCTGCGCAACGGCCGCTGGCTGCGCGTCAGCCAGAGCGCCACCCAGGACGGCGGCTCGGTCGCGGTTTGGAGCGACATCAGCGAACTGAAGGATCAGGAGGCCAAGCTCACCGCGACCAATGCGAACCTGGACGCCGCGCTCGGCAACATGTCGCAGGGCCTGTGCCTCTACGATTCGAACAATCGGCTCAAGGTCGTCAACCGTCGGTTCTGCGAAATCTACGGGCTGGCGCCGCACCGGCTGCGGCCGGGCGTCGCGCTGCGCGAAGTGCTCGCGCTGCAGATCGCGGCGGGCGCCCATCGGGGCAAGAGCGCCGACGATCTCATCGCGGAACAGCTCGCCTTCGCAGGCCATCGCAAGGACTTCGTCTACCACCAGGAGCTCGCCGGCAACCGCGTCGTCGCGATCGCGCATCGGCCAATGGCCGACGGCGGCTGGGTCGCCACCTATGAGGACATCACCGAGCGGCGCGAGTCCGAACAGCGCATCGCGTTCATGGCGCGCCATGATGCGCTGACCGGCCTGCCCAACCGGATCCTGTTCGGCGAGCAGGTCGAGGAAGCGATCGCCGCCATCGGCCGCGAGGGCGGCTTCGCCGTGATCTCGCTCGACCTCGACCGGTTCAAGCAGGTCAACGACACGCTCGGCCACCATGTCGGCGACGAACTTCTGCGCGCGGTTTCCCAGCGCCTGTCAACCTGTGTGCGCGAGGTCGACACGGTGGCGCGCCTCGGCGGCGACGAGTTCATCATCATGCAGCGCCGCGTCGAGCGGCCGGAGACGGCCGCGCAGCTCGCCCATCGGTTGATCGAACAATTGAGTGTGCCCTACGATGTCGCGGGCCATCGCCTCAGCGTCGGCGCAAGCGTCGGCATGTCGCTGGCGCCGGGCGATGGGCTCACCGTCGACAAGCTGCTCAAGAACGCTGACGTCGCGCTGTATCGCGCCAAGGACGAGGGCCGCGGCGGCTGGCGCTTCTTCGAGGCCGAGATGGACTCGCGGCTGCAGACGCGCCGCGCGCTAGAGCTCGACCTGCGCGAGGCGCTGGAAAAGAACGAACTCGAGATCTTCTACCAGCCGCTCTACGATCTCGCGCTGGATCGGGTCTGCGGCTTCGAGGCGCTGCTGCGCTGGCGCCATCCGACCCGCGGGCTGGTGCCGCCGGCCGAATTCATCCCGCTCGCCGAGGAACTCGGCCTGATCGTCCCGATCGGCAGCTGGGTGCTGCGGCGCGCCTGCCTGCAGGCGCGGGAATGGCCCGCCGATGTCACGCTCGCGGTCAACGTATCGGCGATGCAGTTCAAGGGCGCGGCGCTCATCCAGGCCGTGCGCGACGCGCTGCACGGCGCCGACCTGCCCGCACGCCGGCTCGAGCTGGAGATCACGGAATCGGTGATGCTCGCCGACAGCGTCGCCACGCTCGCCATGCTGCATGGCCTGCGCGCCATCGGCATCCACATCGCGATGGACGATTTCGGCACCGGCTATTCCTCGCTGAGCTATCTGCGCGCGTTTCCCTTCGACAAGATCAAGATCGACCAGTCGTTCGTGCGCGACCTCGGCTCGGTCGGCGGCTCCGGCCCGATCGTGCGCGCCATTCGCACGCTTGCCGACTGCCTGTCGATGCGCACGACCGCCGAGGGCGTCGAGACCTTCGAGCAGCTGCAATGGCTGCGCGAGGAAGGCTGCCACGAGGTCCAGGGCTATTATTTCAGCCGGCCGGCGCCCGCTTCGGAGACGCTCGGCCTGATCGAGCGGCTGCGCGGCGTCTCGCGCGCCGCAGCCTGACGGCGCGCTTCGCCTCGAAGGGCGCGTGCGGCTCGGCAACGATCGTGATATCGACGCGTTGCAGACGCAGTCATCGCCGTTCCGGTCGCTGACCCAGGAGCGCCGATGGCATCTCTCGCCGACACGATCGCCCGCCTCGCGGCGCTGCGAGGCCAGGTCAAGGCAGGACCGACGGGACCGGGCGTGGACCGGCTCGCCGATCTCGCTCCGACGTTCGAGAACCCCGGCGCCCTGCGCGCCCGCATCTATATTCCCGACGGGCTGCCCGCCGGCGCGCCGCTCGTGGTGATCCTGCACGGCTGCGCGCAGACGGCGGCCGGCTATGACGAAGCCTCGGGATGGTCGCGGCTCGCCGATCGCGAGGGCTTCGCTTTGCTCTATCCCGAGCAGCAGCCGGCCAACAATCCCAACCGCTGCTTCGACTGGTTCCTGCCCGAGGATTGCCGCCGCGATCGCGGCGAGGCGCGCTCGATCCGGGGGATGATCGCCGCATTCGTCGCCGCGCGCCGTCTCGACGCCGGCCGCGTCCATGTCGTCGGCCTCTCGGCCGGCGGCGCGATGGCCGCCGCGCTGCTCGCCGACTATCCCGAAGTCTTCGCCGGCGGGGCGATCATCGCCGGCCTGCCCTTCGGCGTCGCCTCGACCGCGGCCGAGGCGTTCGAGCGCATGCGCGGCCATGGCCTGCCGGGCGAGGAGCGGCTGCAGGCCCTGCTGCGCGCGGCCTCGCCGCACGAGGGCCGCTGGCCGATCCTTTCGGTCTGGCACGGGACCGCCGACCGCGTCGTCGATCCCGTCAATGCGGCGGCGATCGTCGAGCAATGGCGCGGCGTCCACGGCGTCGATCCCGAGCCGACGCTCAGCGTCGTCGACGGCTATCCCCGCCGCGCGTGGCGCGACGCGCAGGGGCGCGAGGTGATCGAGCAATACACGATCGTCGGCCTGGGGCACGGAACGCCGCTGGCGACCGGCGGGCCCGACGGCCTCGGCGCCGCCGCGCCGTTCATGCTCGAGGCGGGGATTTCCTCGACGCGGCGCATCGCCGAATTCTGGGGGCTCACGGGCGCCCGCGCGGAAGAGCGCGAGCCGGCGCGCGCGCCCGAGCCGCGCGCGCTGGCGACCGCGGGCGACGGCCTCGCGGCCGAGCGCGCCGAGGACCGTGGGGCGGCGGCCGGCCCGCGCGCCGGGCCTTCGGCCCGGCCTCACCCGGCGGGCGGGATCAAGAAGATCATCGAGGATGCGCTGCGCGCCGCGGGGCTGATGCGGTAGCCCGAGAGACCTGGCGGGCGGCGTCCCAACGCGGCGGCCCGATTCAGAATCGTTCGCTCCCGGGGTCGCAGACGCGATCCGGCGTTCCGCTGTCGATCACCGCCCGCGGCAGCGGGATCTACACGTTTCGGGCGCAAGGAATGCGGGATCGCATGCGATCAGGATCGCGCCGCCCTTGCTCCCCGCGCCCCCGCCGCTACCGCGCCGCCCGCTCCCGCCCATACAGCAGCAGCATCGCGACGATCACCAGCCCGTAGATCACCTGCCGCCCCGCCTCCTCGATCTGCACGACCGAGAGGATCGACTGCAACAGCGTGATGAGAATCACCCCGGCGACCGTGCCGATGTAGCTGCCGCGGCCGCCGAGGATCGAGGCGCCGCCGAGCACGACGGCGGCGATCGCCGGCAGCAGATAGGCGTCGCCCATCGCCTGGGCGGCCTTGCTCGCATAGCCGGCGAGCAGCACGCCGCCGAACGCCGAGAGGCCGCCGGCGATCGCGAAGGCGATCAGCACGACGCGCTGGGTCGGCACGCCGGAGAGATAGGCCGCGCGTTCACGGTTGCCGATGCCATAGACCGCGCGGCCGAAGGTCGTGCGGGTCAGCAGGAACACCATGGCGCCGCCGACCGCCGCCCAGACCAGCAGCGCGTTCGGCAGGCCGAACAGGATATCGCCGGTGGCGAGCGTGCGCATCGCCGCCGAGGAGGAGTCCTGCGGCGAGAAGCCGCCGGTATGGACCACCATCAGCCCCTGCGCGAC